>JAZKIN010000001.1:0-18379 GCA_040384885.1 Pseudomonadota bacterium
GAAGACATGAACGAACTGCGCCTGCGCCAGATCCAGCATTTCTTCGAGCACTACAAGGACCTCGAAGTGGGCAAGTGGGTCAAGATCGAAGGCTGGGCCGGCCCTGAGGAAGCGAAAGCCGAGATCATGTCGGGCATCGCCGCATTCCAGAAAGACCTCGAAGCGTAAATCGCGCGCTGCGACAATCGAAAGGGCAGGCCGCTTGCGCGTCCGGCCCTTTTTTTATGGGCCGACCTGCCGGCATTGCCCCGTCGCGCGAACGAACGTAGAATCGGAAGGCTGCGCGCACGAGAATGCCCGTCATGCCGCGCCGGCGCCAGCCCATCCAACGTTTAGGAAAACCATGACTGCCGATTCCCTTCCGCGCGACATCATGCGGGGCATTAGCTGGAGTTTCATCGGGAACCGTTTTGCCGATGTCCATGCTTTTACGGCCGTGTTGGACGACTATCAGGCCGCCATCGATGGCAAGGGCAGCTCGCTCGACACGACGGTATTGCCGTGCGCGCGAGTGCTTGTGCTTTACCGCAACGGCGGCGATGACGACGGGGTGCTCGAGCTGAAGGCCGGGAACGGCGTCGGTTTCACGGCGCGCGAGTTGCTGTTCCAGATCCACAATGGCATCGTCGACGAGGTCTGCGACCTCGACCACCATTTCTTCGAGGGGCTGAGTCTCAATTCCTACCCGGTCGCAGGCTATCCGCCGGTCTTCAAGATGCGCTTGGGCAGCTGAGCCGGCCAAAGGAGAGGGGCGGCGCGGCCGCCCCTATGCGCCCGTCCTGCGGGATCTAGGCCGCGGCGCTGGCCGGCGCGGACGGCATCGACAGGACGTCGGCGACGAGCTCGCTCTTCAAGAGCAGTTCCGGACCGGCCGCGCCGAGCAGGAACACGGCCCGCCCGTTCGAATACACGATCTGTCCGTCCGCCGTGAGGTCGTAGGAGACCACGTTGGTGGCCAGGATTGTCTCGTTGCCATGCGGCGAGCGCTGCACCAGCTGCCACGATTTCGGCACCAGCGATGGCACGCCGCCGACCGCGCCCTCGCTGCGCAGGGCTTTTTCGGCGTCGATCCGGCGCCCCTTGAGGATGATGTCCTTCATGTCCGCCTGCACCGCCGGCCCGGAAGCGCCCGTGAGCGGTTTGCGGCTGTACATGAGGGAGAAGAAATTCAGGTAGTGGAACACCGCGCGCAGCAGGCGGAACGGGAACAGCAGCGTGTCGAGCAGCATGTTCTCGGCGCCGTATTTGGACGCCTCGTACGGCCGGCGGATGAAATGCAAATAGCCCTTCGGGCAAAAGCGCGGCAGCAGGAAGTCGAAGCGCGGGTCCTCCATCAGCGGATCGATCGTGCCCGAGTGCATGTCCAGTTTCTGGATGCTGACGTTGCCGTGGGCGACGACATAGCCGTGCTGGTCGCGCGCCAGGCCGGCCGACTGGTACACGATCGCACTGTGCGAAGCGTCGCTCCAGCTTGGGGCCGCGTCGACCGTGTCGCCGCCGGTCAATTCGCGCAGGCCGTTGCCGTCGAGCGTCAGGGTGGCGATATTGCTGATGCCGTCCTTGCCCTCGGACGCGCAGACGATCTTGCCGCTGGCCGGGTCGAGGCAGATGTCGGCCAGCGCCAGATACTGCTTGTGCAGGATGCGCGTCTCGATCCCGCTTTTGAGGTCGTAGGAAAACAGGCCGCCGATGCCCTGGTCCTGCAAAAAATAGACGATCACATTGGGCTCGGCGAAGCGGGCGCTGGTGACGAGGATATGCGGGCCGTCGGCGCCGAAGCTTTTCATCTGGCCGCGCGCCGAGACCTCGAAACTGGTGTCCTTCTTCCAGGCGTTGCGCTCCTTGCTGCGCGCCATGCGGTCGTCGATTTCCTGGATGTAGGGGCTGTGCAGCTCCTTGACCGCGCCGCCGGCGGCCTTGTAAAACAGCTTGCCGTTCGAGACGAACGCGACCTGCAAGGGCGCGTTGGAGAAGACGCCGGCCGGTGCCGCCCCGCCCATGCCGGGCGCGGCCACGCTGCGGCCGAAATTCTGATCCTGCGGGGGCGCCGCGGGCGCTTGCGTGACGCGGTAGAACAGAACGACCAGACCCACAAAAATCAAAAGACCAATAATGAAGATCACCGAACATTCCCCTTTGTCGACACAGCCGAGCTCGGCTTGTCGTTCAGTATGGCGCTGGGGTCGGTTGCGGTCAACGGCAAAGTCGCGCGTTGATTTAACTGGGCCGGTTTGACACTGGGCGCCTTCGTTTAGTTATTCGGCCCACTTGGTTCTTCGGATGTGACGAAGCCGATTGGGCGTTTCTTGGGTGGTTCGGTCTTCGGCGACTTTAGAAGAGACGCTACCATGATCGTGCCGTTTTCTACGGAATGCGAGTGCTAACTTGCGGCGTCCGCATCAACTTGATGTCGCAAAATGCGACTTCAAGCTCCTAAATTCTTCAGCGCTCATGGGAACCCTTTTTAATTCTCTGTCTTAACGCCATCATAAAAAAAGGACGCCACATTGTTTGTGGCGTCCCTTTCAGCTTGCTTGGTTAATGTCACCAACCGATGTCCTTAAGCAGCGGCGTGGTCAGGTCGAACGGCGGCACCAGCTTTTGTTTGAGGTCGTCGTTGATGGACGGCTCCATGAGTTGGTTCTGCTTGGCGTCGGTGCTGAAGTGCGAAACCGACGACCCCGGCGAGTACTCGGCCGGGGTGAACAGCAGGATGCGCCGCAGGTGGTCGGTGCCGGCCAGCCGGTCGGGGTTGAGGCCGAGGCTGGCGACCACGCCCGAGGCGCTGCCGTTGTGCTTGAGCAGGCGCGCCTTGAGCGTTGCGCCGGCCTGCTGGGTGATGCGCACTGCCGGAATCGCGATGCCGGGGTCCGCGCCGCCGAGGCCGGTGACCGCGCCGGGCGCGTTGTCGGCCACGATCATCGCGCGCGCGCCGGCCTGCTGCAGGTGCTTGGCCTTGTCGGTGAAGGCGCAGCCGCCGCGCTCGACGAGCGCGATGTTGTCCTTCACGGCCAGCGCGTTCGCCGCGTCGAGCGCGGTGCAGGCGAGGCCCTCGGAGCCGGCTTGCGCGGCCACGGGCATGAGCTGCCCGCTGACCGCGGCCATACCCAGCGGCGGGCCGAAACTGGCGTCGCCGACATCGTAGTTGCCGGCCGCTTCGCCGGCGCCCGCGCCGCTGATCGCCAGGTTCGATTTCGGCGCGAGCACGAACGGCACCGCGTTGCTCACGTTGGCGCCGTTCCACGACAGGCCGTCGGTGCTCAGGGCCGAGGCGCGCCGCTCGGCGTCGTCCATCGTGAGCCACAGTTTGTCGCTGCGGTTGTCGAGCATGAAGTGGTCCCAGACCGACGGCTTGTCGCCGGCGCGCTCGCCGCTCTGGCCGTCGGTGAAGGTCTGGAAGCCGAGGCCGTGCGCCATCTCGTGCAGCAGCACCGCGACCAGGTCGATCTGCGTGCCGTGCTTGCTGTCGAGGCCGAGGTAGAACGGGTTGCCGGGCATGCAGTCGGGGAACAGTCCGAGGCGCGAATTGAAGCGCGCCCGGATATGCGGCTCGCCCGGCTCGGCCTGGTCGACGCCGGCGATCTTGCTCGCCAGCGCGCTCGGGTACCAGGTGTCGGGCTTGGGCGCGTTCGGGAAGTCGGCGAAGATGTCGTTTGCGCCGGCCGAGCCGAGCACCGCGCTGTCGGCGCTGCAGGCGAGCGGCACGAACGAGGCGCCGATGCGCACCGTCACCTTGCTCGTGAGCGTCGCCGCCCAGATGCCGGCCGCGTGCTGGAACGCGAGCAGCCGCTGCTGGCCCAGCGTGGTGCCCTTGTTGCCGCCGATGGGCGCGACCGGCGTGGCGTCGTTGAAGCCGACGCCGGGCTCGTTGTTGTTGACGATGACGATTTTGGCGGCGGCGCTGGCGCTGCCGAGCGCGCAGCCGAGCAGCAGCAGCGCGGCGGCCCGGCGCAGGCCAGGCAGATTATTTCGTGTCATGGCCGCTCTCCTTGGTGGCGCGGGCCACCGCTCCGTTGCCGACGGCGGCCGCCGCCTCGGCCGCCTGTTTGCCGGTCAGGCAGTCGACGACGAGCTTGCCGTCGGCGCCGCGCGTGATGACCGAATACACCATCGCGCTTTCGCCGAGCCGCATCTGCGAACTGCCGTCGGCGCGCTTTTTGACGACCGGCTTGGGGGCCGGCGGCAGCATCAGCCTCTCCTGGGCGCGCAGTTTTTTTAGCTCGTTGGGGGTGGGCGGGCGCAGCTGGCCGGTCTCGGCGTCGCGCACGACCACGATGCCCGGCTGCTGCGCCGCGGCCGCACAGGGAATCAGGATGGCCGCTGCGACGGCTAGCAGCGCGGCGCGCGCGCGCATTGGCGGGTGCGACCGCGGGCCGCACGCAAAGTTGGTTTCGTCAGACATGGCTCCTCCAGGGGAAAGTGATCGCATGCGTCCACGCGCTGGAAGGCAGGCCGTGGGCCCATTGCTCACTAAATAATATGACCTGAAAAAGATCCAACCTTGATATTTCTTCGATGTTCCGGCGGCAAAAAAAAGCGCGGCCCAGGGGCCGCGCGTTCACCGGGCGAAGGAATCGTCAACCGGGCTTGCGCCCGAGCCCGAGCTTGAGCATGCGCAGCTTGCCCACTATCCCGAACGGGAAGAAGTAAATCGAGAGCACGAACAGCACGCCGAGCCACAGCATCCAGCGGTCCGGGTGCAGCGCCGCGGCCAGCATCGGCAGCCCGGAGGCGGCCTCGGAACCGGTCGCCATCAGCGACTTGAGGTAGTTCTGCGCGATGATGAACAGGGTCGCGCCGACCACCGCGCCGTACATCGTGCCCATGCCGCCGATGACGACGATCAGGAGGATGTCGGTCATGACCTCGAAGCCGAGCATGGTCTTCGGCCCCACGTAGCGCAGCCACAGCGCCATCAGGGCGCCGGCCAGCGCCGCCACGAGCGCGGCGATCACATTGGCCCAGATGCGGTAGACCATGGTGCGGTAGCCGAGCGCCTCGGCGCGGAATTCGTTCTCGCGGATCGCCTGCAGCACCCGGCCGAACGGTGAATTGACCACCCGCAGCAAAAACAGGAACAGCGCGAGGCAGCCGCCGAACACGATGTAATAGGTGATCAGCTTGCCGTCGAAGGAGCGTCCGAACAGTTCGAAGTCGAACAGCTTGAAGCCGGGCGAGAGCAGCTCGGGCACGCCGAAGGTCTTGCCGTCCTCGCCGCCCGTGAAGTCCGACAGCTGCGAGGCCAGCACCGCGAACGCGGAGGCCACGGCGAGCGTGATCATGGCGTAGAAGATGGCGCGCACGCGCAGCGCGAACAGGCCGACCACGAGCGAGAGCGCGAGCGCGAGCAGCAGCGCGAGCAGCAGGCCGCCGCCGATCGCCAGCCAGGTCGGGTCGGCCGCGCTGGCCAAGGCCAGCCCGACGCCGTAGGCGCCGATCCCGAAGAACATGGTGTGCGCGAACGAGACGATGCCGGTGTAGCCGAGCAGCAGGTCGTACGAGGCCACCAGCACGATGTAGACGCAGATCGTGGCGGCCGTGTTGAGCGGGCGCGCGCCGCTCGTGAGGAAGGGCGCGAACGCGAGTCCGAGGAAAATGAGCAGCAGCGTGAGGCCGAGCGTGCGGCTGCGGGGCATGTCGCCCGAGAGGATATTTTTGAGCATGGTGGAGTTCCTAGCGCCGGCTGCCGGAGTAGAGTCCGGCGGGACGCCACAACAAAATGGCGATCATGAGGATGATGTGCGACACCAGCGCGACCTTGGGCGCGAGGAAGCCGGCGTAATTGGCCACCAGCGCCATCAGCAGCGCGCCGATGAAGCAGCCGCCGACCGAGCCGAGGCCGCCGATGATGATCACGATGAAGATCATGACCATGATTTCGCTGCCCATGGCCGCCGTCAGCGACTCCTTGTACAGGCCCCACAGCACGCCGCCGAGGCCGGCCAGCGCCGAGCCGGCCGCGAACACGGCCACGAACAGGCGCCGGATGCGGTAGCCGAGCGCCTCGACCATCTCGCGGTTCTCGACGCCGGCGCGGATCAACAGGCCGATCTTGGTGCGGTTCAGGACCAGGAACATGGTGGCGAACACGACGAGCCCGATGACGACCGCGACCAGCCGGTATTTTTCGACGGCGGCGTCGCCGAACACGATCGCGCCGCGCAGGCTGGCCGGCAGCGGCAACGCGATCTGCTCGGCACCCCAGATCACGTTGATGAGTTGTTCGGCCACGATCATGCCGCCCATCGTGATCAGGATCTGTTTCAAATGCTGGCCGTAGACGGGCGCGATGATGATGCGCTCGAACGCCCAGCCCAGCAGCGCGGTCGTGAGCATGGCGACCCCGATCGCGAGCGCGAGCACGCCGAGGTTGAGCGGCAGCGAGTCGATTTCGAGCATGTTCTGCATCGGCAGCAGCACCATGGTCGCGGCGTAGGCGCCGACCGCGACGAAGGCGCCGTGGCCGAAGTTGAGCACGTCCATGAGCCCGAACACGAGCGTCAGGCCGCTGGCCATGATGAAGATCATCATGCCCATCGCCAGGCCGGCCACGGTCAGCGTGAGCCAGGTCGGGAAGCTGCCCACCAGCGGCAGCATCAGCAGCATCAGGGCGGGCACCAGCAGCAGCGGCGCGAGGTCGCGCGGCGCCGATGGCAGCGCGGCGTCTGACGGCTGCACGGTTTTCGGTGGCAGCACCGGGGTTTGAGCGGTCACGGTCATTGTCCTTGTATGGCCTATTGGTGGGCGGCGAGCGAGAGCCCGAGCAGGCGTTGTTGCAGGGCCTCGTCGGCGACCAGGTCGGCCATGGCGCCGGCGTGCACGATGCGGCCGTCGTCCATGACGCAGACATTGTCGCCGAGGTTCTTGACGAAGTTGAAGTTCTGCTCGACCAGCAAAATCGTGGTTTCGCCGGCCTTGAGTTCGCGGAAGGCCGCGATCAGGCTGTCGATGATGGCCGGGGCCAGGCCCTTGGTTGGCTCGTCGATGAGCAGCAGCTTGCGCGGCTCGACGATCGCGCGCGCGATCGCCACCATCTGCTTCTGGCCGCCCGACAGCTTGCCGGCCGGGTAATTCCAGAATTTTTTAAGGGCCGGGAAAAAGCCGAAGATCCAGTCGAGCCGCGCCGGGTCGGGCGCGCCGTCGCGCGCGGCCAGCAGCAGGTTCTCGCGCACCGTCAGCTCCGAGAACACGGCCATGCTTTCGGGGACGTAGGCGATGCCGGCGCGCGCGATGTCGGGCGTGGCCATCGCGGTGATCGCGCGCCCGTCGAACGTGACGCTGCCGGCGCTGGCCTGCCACAGGCCCATGATGGTGCGCAAGGTGGTGGTCTTGCCGGCGCCGTTGCGGCCCAACAGCACCGTCAGCGAGCCGCGCTCGACGGCCAGGTCGACGCCCTGCAAAATGTGGTACTGGCCGATGTGGGTGTGGACCCCGGACAGGGTCAGTAATGGTTCAGACATGTTGTACGCTTCCAGTGCCAAGGTAGGCTTCCTGCACGATCGCCGAGGCCATGACCTCGGCCGGATTGCCGTCGGCCACGAGGGCGCCGTTGTGCAGCACGATGATGCGGTCGGCCAGCTGGCGCACCACGTCCATCTTGTGCTCGACGAGCAAAATGGTCTTGTTGCGCTCGAGCTTGACCTGCTCGATCAGCTCGAGCACGACCGGCACCTCGTCGACGCTCATGCCGGCGGTCGGCTCGTCGAACATCATCACGGACGGTTCGAGCGCGAGCAAAATGGCCACTTCGAGCTTGCGCTTGTCGCCGTGCGAGAGCGCCGCCACGTACGAGGCGCGCCGCTCCCGCAGCGCCACGCGCTCGAGGTAATGCTCGGCGCGCTCGATGAGTTCCTTGTGGCCGAACCAGACCGAAAACATGTTCAGCCCGAGTTTGGCGCGGCTTTGCACGGCCAGCCGCACGTTCTCGCCGACAGTCAGGTTCGGAAACAGGTTGGTGAGCTGGAACGCGCGCCCGATGCCCATCGTGGTGCGGCGCGCCGCGCCGAAGCGCGTGATGTCGACGCCGCCGAGGTGCACCGTGCCCGAGGTCGCGGGCAACTGGCCCGACATCAGGTTGAAGTAGGTGGTCTTGCCGGCGCCGTTGGGGCCGACGATGACGGTCAGCGTGCCGGGATAGAAGTCTGCCGTGACCCGGTCCACCGCGACATGGCCGCCGAAGCGGATGGTCAGCTCGCGCGTGGACAGGGAAGGGCTTGCGCCGTCGTTCGGTTTCATCGCTTGTTCTTGACCGGCAGTGGCAGTTCGGAGGCCGGGATTTCGCGCACCAGGTCGAGCAGGTCCCACTCGTTCTTCTGGTCCTTCTTGATGCGGAAGTGGTACATCGATTGCAGCGCCTGGTGGTCCTCTTTGCGGAACTTCATCTTGCCCTTCGGGGTGTCGAACTCGAGCCCCTCCATCGCGGCGATGAGTTTTTCGGAGTCGCCCGAACCGGCCTTGGTCAGCGCGCCGACGACGGCGCTGGCGGCGGCGAAACCGCCGGCCGTGAACATGTCGGGCGGCGACTTGAAGCGCTTGGTGTGCTCGGCGACGAGCCAGTCGTTCATCTTGTTTTTGGGGAAGGCGTAGTAGTAATAGATCGTCCCTTCGACGCCGGCGTAGCTCTTCCAGGTCTTGAGGACCGGCAGGATGTTGCCGCCCGGGGCCAGCGCGATGCCGTAGCGTTCGGGGTGCATGTCGGCGATCTTGTTCATCGGGTTCGGGCCGGCCCAGACGATGCCGAGCACGCGCGGCTGCGGCTTGTCCTTGAGCGCGGCGAAGATGCGCTGGGCCGAGGCGGTGAAGTCGGTCGTGGTCGCCGGCGCGTACTCCTCGTGCACCACCGTGGCCTTGCTGCCGGTCGCGCTCAAGGCCTCCTTGCCGGCCTTGACGGCGTCGCGCCCGAACGCGTAATCCTGGGCCAGGAAGGCCACGCTGCCGCCCTTGAGCGTGCTGGCCGCGGCCAGCCCGTCCTGCATCGAGCTGCGCGAGGTGCGGAAGATGTAGCGGTTCCATTTGTCGCCCGTGATCGCGTCAGCCACGGCCGGCTCGACGATGAGCACCTTCTTGTATTCGAGCGCCACCGGCAGCATCGCAATGGCCGAGCCGGACGACGAGGTCCCGACCGCGATGTCGACCTTGTCGTCGCCATAGGCCTCGGCCAGCAGCGTGCGGCCCAGGTCCGGTTTGCTCTGGTCGTCCTTGACGATGACCTTGAGCTTGCGCCCGTTGATCTCCATCTTGCCGCCGGTGAGGTATTCGAGGCCCATCATGAAGCCGGTCTCGGTCTCCTTGGCGTAGGCTTCGAGCATGCCGGTCTTGCCGGCGATGAGGGCGACCTTGAGGTCGGGTCCCGCGGCCAGGGCGTGCAGCGGTGCCGTGGCGGCGAAGGCGGCCAGCACGGCCGCCGCAATCAGGGTGGTTTTTTTCATGGTGTCTCCAGTGTCTTCACTTGTAATCTTGATTTAAAAACGTAAAAGCGGAACTCGCTGCCCTAATCGACCTGCGACAAAAAGGTGCGTATCGCCTCGCGCGCAGGCGCCTCGCTCAGCATCGGCGCGTGGCCCACATTGGGCACCTCGGCGTACTGTAAAGACGGGGCGACGCTGCGCATGTAGCTCGCCTCGTCCGGCCCGACCAGGTCGGACAGGGCGCCGCGCACCAGCAGGGTGGGGCGCTTGCGCGCCAGGCGCCGGAACGCGAGCTTGGCGATAATCGAGCTGGTCTTGATTTTGCCGTTTTGCAGCGCGCTGGCGATGTTCGGATCGTACCGCAACACGAGCTGTCCTTGTTCGTTTTCAATGAACGCGCGATGCGCCCATTTGGTCCACTCGCCCGAGGGGTTTTCGGGAAACGCGCTCTCGTTGATAGTTTTGCAGTAGTCGGCGGCCGCGTCCCACGATTCGAGCGCGCAGCCCTTGCCCGCGTAGGCGGTGATCCGCTCGAGCCCCTGTTGCGCGAGCACGGGGCCGATGTCGTTGAGGATCGCCGCGCTGATCAGCCTGCTGCGGCGCAGCGCGACCGTCATGGTGATGATGCCGCCCATCGAGGTGCCGACGAACACGGCGCGCGCGATGCCCAGCGCGTGCGCCAGATTGATGATGTCGGTGGCGTAGACCATCGCGTTGTAATGCGAGGGATCGGGATCGAAGGCCGAGTTGCCGCGCCCGCGCACGTCGACGGCGAGCACGCGCCGACCCTGGCTGGCGATCCACGGGGCCAGCTCTTCGAAGTCGGCCGAATTGCGGGTCAGTCCGTGGATGCAAATGACCGGCAGCCGCGCCGGTCCGCTGGCAGGCGCGTAGTCGCGCGCGTACAGCTGCAGGCCGTCGCTACTGGTGAAAGTCGTTTCGGTGAATGGGGACACGTTGGACCAGTCTATTGATGTAAGTGGCGCAGGTTTCGCATGCCAAGCAGTGTGCGCCAAATGCCTATGCGGCGAAAGGGAACTGCGCGAACACCCTTTGTGCATTTATGCACAATCGCAATTCAAAGCCGCGGCGCACGGCGCTCCCGGGCGCGCTCCCGATTGATCCATGTCGAAATCGGCGTGCGCGCCCCGTTCCGGGCAAAAGGAAATAATTGCCAGCCGATTGTGCATTGATGCACAATGGTCCGCATGAAGACTTTGCCTGAATGGACGGACCTGCGTTACTTCCTCGAACTGGCGCGCGCCGGCACCTTGTCGGGCGCCTCGCGCCGGCTCGAGGTCGAACACACCACGGTGGCGCGCCGCATCGACCGCCTCGAAGCGCAATTGGGATCTACCCTGTTCGACCGTTCGCGAGAGGGTTACGAACTAACTGAAATGGGCCTGGCCCTGATGCCGCACGCGGAGGTGATGGAGAGCGCGGCGCTGGCGGCGCAGGACCAGTTGAGCGGCAACCAGATCGAGGTGCGCGGCGTGGTGCGCCTGGGCGTGCCCGAGGCGCTCGGGGTGCGCGTGATCACGCCGCTGCTGTCGCGCTTTTTGCAGGGGCATCCCGACCTGTCGATCGACTTGCTGGTGCAGCCGCGCTTTGCCAACCTGGCCAACCGCGAGGCCGACCTCGGCGTGATGCTCGACGCGCCCAGCACGGGACGCTACATGGTGACGCGGCTGGTGTCGTTCCGGCTCTACCTGTACGCCTCGCCGGCCTACCTGGCGCGCCATCCGCCGATCCTGCGCCAGGCCGACCTGGCCGAACACGACTTCGTCGATTACGTGCAGGACCGGCTGGCCAGCAACGAGCTCAATTTTCTCGACGAACTCGGTTTCGTGCCGCGCCGGCGCCTGTGCTGCACCGGCATGATGGCGCAGGCCGAGGCGGCGGCGGCCGGGCTCGGGCTGATGATGGCGCCGCCCTACGTGATTCCGGAGGACGGGCGGCTGGTGCCGGTGCTGCAGCACGAAGTGTTTGCCGAGCGCTCGTACTGGCTGGTGGCGCCGGTGGACCTGTACCGGCTGCCGCGGGTCAGGACGGTGTGGAATTTGCTGCGCGAGTATGCCGACGCGCAGCCCGGCCTGTTCGTCAACGGCGGCCCGGCGCCGGCGGCGCTGCCGCTGCCGCGCGCGCGCAAGGCCTAGCCGCTTCCAGTGAGCTGCGCCTGCGCGTGCACGGTTGAAACGCCGCACATATAGAAAAGGGGGAGGACGATGAATCGTCCTCCCCCTTTCTTTACTCCCCCTTCTGTACGCGCCGCGCCTTAGAACTTCAGGCCGAGCGTCAGCTTCACGGTGCGTGGGTCGCCGTAGAAGGTGGTCACGGTGTTGAAGAAGCCGGCGAAATTGTAGCCTGCGACCTTATAGCGTTTGTCGGTCAGGTTGCGCCCGTGCAGGCCGAGCTGGACCTTGCGGTCGGCGCTGGTCCACACCAGGCCCGCATCCCACAGCGAGTAGCCGTCCTGTGCCAGCATCAGGTTCGGCACCACCGCGGCGTCGAGGGCGGGCACGCCGGCCGGCTTGATGATTTCAGTCTGGTACACCTTGCTCTTGTACGAGACGTTGTTGTTCAAGCTCAGGGTGCCCTTGTTGCCGCCGAATGCCATCGGCCACTCGTAATTGAGCGCCAGGTTGCCGCTGTTCTTCGGCGTGTTCTGGAACTCGGCCGACTTGGCGACGTTGACCAGCGCGGTGCCGTTCGACACCATCCACTCCTTGTACTGGGCGTCGATGTGGCTGTACATGCCGCTGACGGTCAATTGGTTGGTGACGCGGGCGATCGCTTCGAGCTCGATACCCTTGATCTTCGCCTTGCCGGCGTTGGTCAGCAAGCCTGCGAAGCCGGTCACGACACCCTGCGCGTTGAAGGTCGGGACGGAGCCGGGGATCTGCACTTCCTTGTAGTCGGTGTAGAACACCGCCATATTGGTTTGCAGGCGGTTGCCCATCATGTTCGACTTCAATCCCAGTTCGATCGACGCGACCTCCTCGGGGTTGACGCCCTGGCGCTTGATCAGCGAGGCGGGGGTGTTCGGGCCACCGGTCGCGAGCAAGTCCATGCGCGGATCGTACATGCCGCCCTTGAAGCCTTCCGAGTAGGTGCCGTACAGATTGTGTTCCGGCGCCATCTTCCAGCCGAAGCCGAGTTTCGGCGTGAACTTGGTGTCCTTGCGGTTCAGGTCGTTCTTGCTCATGTCGGTGTTCGGCACGCCGCCGGGCAGGGCGTTCGGATTGCCCAGCGTGGGCGAACCGGCCAGCCCGAGGTAGGTGCGCTTGAAGATGCGCGCCTTGCGTTCGTCTTCGGTGAAGCGACCGCCGACGTTGATGTTGAACGTGTCGGACAAGGAGTAGCTGATGTCGGCGAAGACCGCGGCCGACTTGCCGTCGATATCGTCGAGCGTGTACAGGGCCAGGCCGCCGGCCGCGTTGTAGAGCACGTCGAATTCGTTGAAGGCGTTGGTCTTCATGAAGAACACCCCGGCCACGCCCTGGAATTTGGAGCCGGTGTAGGTGAACTGGAATTCCTGGCTGGTCTGCTTGTCGCTGTAGATCGTCGGCGCCTCGAACAGCGGGGTGTCGAGCGAATCGAAGTCGATCGGCGAGTACGACTTCGAGGAGCGGCGCGCGCTGATCGACTTGAACGACAGGTCGGAATTGATGGAGTAGTCGACCAGCAGCGAGACCCCCTTGTTGATCACTTCCTGGTCGTGGCCGAGCACCTTGTACAGGTTGGCGCGGGTGTCGTACCTGCCCGGCAGCGGCGCGTAGTTGGTCGGTGCGGGGCCGGCGGTCAGGCGGTAGCCGTGGCGCGGCAGCGAATCGTCGTCGGTCTTGTCGGCGGCGAGGCGGATGAACAGGTCCGCGGTCGGCGTCGCTTCGATGCTGACGCGGGCGGCGCCGACTTCCTTGTTGTAGTTCTCCTGGCCCGTGATGACGTTCTTGCCGAAGCCGTCGCGGTTGAAGCTGGCCACGCTGGCGCCGATGCGGATCATCTCGTTGATCGGCATGCTGCCCTTGAACAGGACGTCCTGCTGGCTGTAGTTGCCGAGCGCGCCCTTGAATTCGAAGGTCGGCTTGTTCGACAGCCGGCGCGTGACGTACTTGATGGCGCCGCCGATGGTGTTGCGGCCGTACAGCGTGCCTTGCGGGCCGCGCAGCACTTCGATGCGTTCGAGGTCGTAGATGTCGGTCAGCGCGCCCTGCGGGCGGGCCAGGTAGACGTCGTCGAGGTAGACGCCGACACCCTGCTCGTAGCCGGCGACCGGGTCTTGCTGGCCGATGCCGCGGATGAAGGCGGTCAGGGTCGTGTTGGTGGCGCGCGAGGTTTTGAGCGTGGTGCCGGGCACCAGGTCGGCGAGGGCGGTAATGTCGGGAATCGCGCGCTTTTCGAGATCGGCGCCGGAGATCGCACTGACGGCGCCGGGCACGTCCTGGATCAATTCGGCGCGGCGGCGCGCCGTCACGACGACTTTTTCCATCCCGCTGACGGCCGCTGGCGCGGCTTCAACCTGGGCATAGGCGCCGGTTGGAATGGCGATGGCTGGCAGCCCCATCACAACGGCCATGGAACGACGCAGCATGATCTTCTGTTTCCTGGTCAAACGCATTACGATCTCCTTCAGTTGTTATTATATTGCGGTCATTTATGCAATGCGATGGAGTGTGCACGCTTTAGCCCCTCTCTGAAAGACAGAGGCTTGCACGGCCTGTGTGCAAAATTGCACACGGTGGCGCCCACACCTGTTTTTGCGTACCACCCGGCGCCGACTCCAGCAATGCGAAAGCAGCTTGCCCGCTGGCGCGGGTGGGCGCGGGGGCGTTTGGTTTGGCGTTGATGTGAATCAATGGCAGTGGAGCAAAAACCACACAAGCGGGCCCGGCGCTGGTGGACTGCGAGGCGCGAATCAGGCGGGGCCGGCGGCGCGCCCGGTTGGCAGTCAGGCGCCCGGCGGGCGCTTGAGGAAGGGATTGCGGTCGTCGAGTTCGTCGAGATAGTCGTCGATGCCGCCGTTCTCGCGCGCCAAAAAACGCTCGATCGCGTCGGAAAACGCCGGATGGGCCAGCCAATGGGCCGACCAGGTCCGCGTCGGCAGGAAGCCGCGCGCCATTTTGTGCTCGCCCTGGGCGCCGCCCTCGAACACGGCGATCTTGTGCTCGATGCAAAATTCGAGCGGCTGGTAATAGGCGGCCTCGAAATGCAGGCAGGGCACGTGTTCAAGTTCTCCCCAGTAGCGCCCGAACAAGGTGCTCTCGTTGTGGATCACGAGCGAGGCGGCGATCGCGTGGCCGCCCCGTTCGGCGATCACGAGCAGGATGTTGTGCGCCATCGTGCGCCCGATGCGCAGGAAAAAATCGAGGTTCAGGTAGGGCGTGGAGCGGTGCGCGGCGTAGGTGTGCTCGTAGCAGCGGTGGAACAGGCGCCAGTCGGCCTCGTTCGCTTCGACCCCGCGCACGCGCCGCAGCGTGACGCCGGCCTCGCGCACCTTGCGCCGCTCGGCGCGGATGTTCTTGCGCTTCTTGTGCTCGAGCGTGGCA
The DNA here is from genome assembly GCA_040384885.1 of Pseudomonadota bacterium. GTDB lineage: Bacteria > Pseudomonadota > Gammaproteobacteria > Burkholderiales > Burkholderiaceae_D > Telluria_A. The sequence continues at coordinate 14,954 of JAZKIN010000001.1, forward strand.
AGGAACTGCTCGAAATTTTCATAACCCGCATTGAGCCAATGGAACTGCACGCCGCTGCGCAGCATGAAGCCGGCGTCGGCCAGCTGCCGCACCTGGTCCGCCGGCGGATACAGGATGTGGGTCGAGGAGACCGCGCTGGCCTCCTGCGTGGCGCGCAGCACGGCGAGCAGGGCCGCGCGCGCGTGGGCGTCGCGCGCCAGCAGGCGCGGGCCTGTCACGGGCGTGAACGGGATCGCCGCGAGCAGCTTCGGATAGTAATCGAGCCCGTTGCGCTGGTAGGCGTCGGCCCAGGCCCAGTCGAACACGTACTCGCCGTAGGAATGCATCTTGACGTACAGCGGCATCGCGGCCGCCAGCACTGCGCCGTCGTAGAGCGCGACGAATTGCGGCTGCCAGCCGGTGTCGGCGCAGGCGCCGCCCGACTCGTGCAGCGCGTGCAGGAACGAGAACGAGACGAAGGGATTCGGATCTGGCTGGCTGGCGGCGAGCGCGTCCCACGCCGGCTGGCCGATCTCGGACAGGGAAGATACGATTAGCGTGCGATAATTCACGTGTAGGCCACTTTTGTCGGTATTGCATCCATGCGCGCTGACTTTCCCCTTTTTTAGTACTTATCCAAGCTCATTGCTACGCCCGTTATGACAGTCAAAGTCGCCATCGTCCAAATGAACAGCACCGTCGGTGACCTCGCCGGCAACAGCGCCAAGATCGTGCAATGGGCCGGCCGCGCGGCCGCCGCCGGCGCCGACATCATGCTGACCCCGGAGCTGTCGCTGGTCGGCTACCCGCCCGAAGATCTCCTGCTGCGCAATGCATTTTACGCAAAAACGCGCGAGACGTTGGCCGCCCTCGTCGCCGAGCTTGCCCGGTTCCCCGGCCTGCACGTGGTGGTGGGCCATCCGTCGATGGATGCGGCGACCGGCGCGCGCCACAACAGCGCGAGCGTGCTGGCCGACGGCCGCGTGCTCGGCAGCTATCACAAGCACGACCTGCCCAACACCACCGTGTTCGACGAAAAGCGCTATTTCAGCTCGCACGACGCGCCGTGCGTGTTTACGGTCAAGGGCGTCGGCTTCGGCATCAACATCTGCGAAGACACCTGGTTCATGCACGCGCCCGCACGCGCGAAGGCGGCCGGCGCCGAGGTGCTGCTGGTGCCGAACGGCTCGCCGTTCCACATGAACAAACAGCACCTGCGCTACGAGACGATGCGCCAGAACGTGTGCGCGCAGGGCATGTCGCTGGTCTATGCGAACCTGGTGGGCGGGCAGGACGAACTCATCTTCGACGGCGACTCGTTCGTCATGGACGCCGGCGGCGAGCTGTGCGCGCAGCTGCGCCATTTCGAGGAGGACTTCCTGGTGGTCGACTTCGACGGCGCGCGCCCGCTCGCGCACGCGCTGCCCGAGCCGCTCGCGCTCGAAGCCCAGGTCTACCAGGCGCTGGTGCTGGGGGTGCGCGACTACATCGGCAAAAACGGCTTTCCGGGCGTGTTGATCGGGATGTCGGGCGGGGTCGATTCGGCGCTCACGCTGGCGATCGCAGTCGACGCGCTCGGCGCCGACAAGGTGCGCGCGATCATGATGCCGTCGCGTTACACGGCCGACATCTCGTGGATCGATTCGCGCGAGATGGTCGCGCGGCTCGGCGTGCGCTACGACGAAATCCCGATCGGCGCCTGCGTCGACGCCTTCGGCGCCACGCTGGCCGCCGAATTCGCCGGCCTCAAGGAGGACGCGACCGAAGAGAACATCCAGGCGCGCATCCGCGGCACGCTGCTCATGGCGCTGTCGAACAAACATGGCAGCATCGTGCTCACGACCGGCAACAAGAGCGAGATGGCGGTCGGCTACTGCACCCTGTACGGCGACATGGCGGGCGGCTTCGCGGTCATCAAGGACATCGCCAAAACGCTGGTCTACCGCCTGTGCGACTACCGCAACGGCGTCGGCGACGTGATCCCGCGGCGCATCCTCACGCGCGGGCCGTCGGCCGAGCTGCGCGAGAACCAGCTCGACCAGGATTCGCTGCCGGCCTACGAGGTGCTCGACGCCATCATGCGCATGTACATGGAAGAGAACCACTCGGTGGCCGAGATCATCGAGGCCGGTTATCCGGCGGCCGACGTGACGCGCGTGACGCGCCTCATCAAGATCAACGAATACAAGCGGCGCCAGTCGCCGGTCGGCATCCGCGTCACGCACCGCGGCTTTGGGCGCGATTGGCGCTATCCGATCACATCCCGGTTTTTTGAATAGTTTTTTAAAATAGTAAACAAGGAGACGCCATGAAACAGATCACCTGTGTAATCAAACCGTTCAAGCTCGACGAAGTGCGCGAAGCGCTGGCGGAAGTCAATGTGACGGGCCTGACGGTGACCGAGGTCAAGGGTTTCGGCCGCCAGAAGGGGCACACCGAACTCTACCGCGGTGCCGAGTACGTGGTCGACTTCCTGCCCAAGGTCAAGATCGAAGTCGTCGTCGACGACGCGATGACCGACCAGGTGGTCGACGCGATCATCAAGGCCGCGCGCACCGGCAAGATCGGCGACGGCAAGATCTTCGTGCAAAACGTCGAGCAGGTGATCCGCATCCGCACCGGCGAGACCGGGCCGGAAGCCGTTTAACCGATGGCGTCGGCCCCTGGCGCGTGCTAGTGGCCGAGGCGCATGTCGAACTTCCACGACACCAGGCGCAGCCCGGTGATGACGGCCGCGCCCGACCATAGCGCGAAGTCGTTGGCGACGTTGAACTGAAGCATCAGCAGGTACATGCAGCTGCCGATGAAGGAACAGATCGCGTACGGTTTCCCGTCGCGAAACACCATCGGCACCTCGTTGCAGACGATGTCGCGCAGCACGCCGCCGAAAATACCCGTGATCACCCCCATCATCGCCGCGATGAAGACCGGCATGCCCGAGTCGAGCGCGGCGGACACGCCGACGATCGAGAACAGGCCGAGGCCGATGGCGTCGGCGATCACGATCAGGTTTTCGGAGACGATCTGGCGCAGCTTGCGGATCAGGGGCGAGGCGATCAGTGCCAGCACGAAAATGAGGACCGCGTATTCCTGGTGGGTGACCCAGAAGAAGGGGCGGCGGTCGAGCAACAGGTCGCGCAGCGTGCCGCCGCCGAACGCGGTGATGAAGGCGACCGTGAACACGCCGACCAGGTCCATGCGCTTGCGGCGCGCTTCGATGAAGCCGGAGAACGCGCCGACCAGGATGGCGGTGATTTCGATGATGAGGATGAGGGACATGCTGGGCGGCTGGTGTAGATATTAGGTAACTTGCTAGCCTAACATGTTAGCGGTTTTCAGGGATGCAACACAAGCGGCAGAAATCGTGCAGGATGCGACCTTTAGTAAAGACCCAAACCAACATCGTCCTCGCGCATCACGGTGTTGCAAAACGAAATTTGCGTCACT
>JAZKIN010000002.1:0-3129 GCA_040384885.1 Pseudomonadota bacterium
AGATCTACACCATCCTCGGCCTGCAAAAGCAGGGCAAGACGCTGTTCTACCGCGACTACCTGCAGCACCTCAAGCACACCTCGGACCAGTTCCAGATCGCGCCCGGCATCCGCGGCCTCGTCATGCTCGTGTTCGCGCTGCCCTCGTTCCCCTACGTGTTCAAGGTCATCAAGGATTTCTTCCCGGCGCCCAAGGAGACCACGCGCGCCCAGATCAAGGAGAAATACCTGCTCGTCAAGCACCACGACCGCGTCGGCCGCATGGCCGACACGCTCGAGTACTCGAACGTCGCGTTCCCGCGCGAGCGCTTCTCGGAGGAACTCATCGCCGAGCTCAACCGTTTCGCGCCGTCGCTGGTCGAGCAGGAGGGCGACCGCCTGATCATCCGCCACCTGTACATCGAGCGCCGCATGGTGCCGTTGAACATGTTCCTGAGCAACGCCGAGCAAAAGGGCAAGGACGAGCTGATCGAGCACGGCATCGTCGAGTACGGCAACGCGATCAAGGAGCTGGTGGCGGCCAACATCTTCCCGGGCGACATGCTCTACAAGAACTTCGGCGTCACGCGCCACGGCCGCGTCGTGTTCTACGACTACGACGAGATCGAATACATCACCGACTGCAATTTCCGCGACATCCCGCAGGCGCGCAACGAGGAGGACGAGATGTCGGCCGAGCCGTGGTACTCGATCGGCAGGCACGACGTGTTCCCGGAGCAATTCGGCGCCTTCTTGCTAGGCAACGCGAAAATCCGCAAATACTTCATGCAGCATCATGCCGACCTATTGACCAAAGTCTTCTGGCAGACGCGCAAGGAGCGCATCATGGAGGGCTTTATCGAAGATGTGTTCCCGTATCCGCAGCAAATCCGCTTTTGCAAGCAAACCAACCCGGACACCCCCGCGACCCCCGCGTCGCCTTATTTGGAGAACCTGAACAATGAATGATCCAGTCGTTATCGTCGGCGCAGCCCGCACCCCAATGGGCGCTTTCCAGAGCGATTTTTCGTCCAAGAGCGCGAGCGACCTTGGCGCGGTGGCGATCGCCGCGGCGGTCGCGCGCGCCGGGGTCGACCCCAAGCTGGTCGAACACGTCTACTTCGGCAACTGCCTGATGGCCGGCCAGGGCCAGGCCCCGGCGCGCCAGGCGGCGATCAAGGGCGGCCTGCCGATGTCGACGGGCGCGGTCACGTTGTCGAAGATGTGCGGCGCCGCGATGCAGGCGACCATCTTCGCGCACGATTCGATCATGGCCGGCAGCGCCGACATAGTCGTCTCGGGCGGCATGGAGTCGATGACCAACGCGCCCTACCTGGTGCCGAAGGCGCGCGGCGGCTACCGCATCGGCCACGGCATGATGTTCGACCACATGATGTACGACGGCCTCGAAGACGCCTATTCGCGCAACGAGAAAACCGGCGAAGGCCGCTCGATGGGCACCTTCGGCGAAGAATGCGCGGCCACCTATGCGTTCACGCGCGAGGCGCAGGACGCGTTCGCGATCGCCTCGGTCCAGCGCGCCCAGGAAGCGACCAAAGAGGGCTACTTCAAGTGGGAGATCGCGCCCGTGACCGTGAGCGGGCGCGGCGGCGACACTGTGGTCGAGCAGGACGAGGGCCCGCTCAAGGCCAAGCTCGACAAAATCCCGGGCCTGCGCGCCGCGTTCAAAAAAGACGGCACCATCACCGCCGCCTCGTCGTCGTCGATCAACGACGGCGCCGCCGCGCTGGTGCTGATGCGCGAATCGAAGGCCAAGGAGCTGGGCCTGACCGTGATCGCCAAAATCGTCGGCCACGCCACCTTCGCGCAGGAGCCGAACCTGTTCACCACCGCTCCCGTCGACGCGATGAAAAAACTGTTCGCCAAGACCGGCTGGAGCGCGCAGGACGTCGACCTGTTCGAGATCAACGAGGCCTTCGCCGTGGTGCCGATGGCCGCCATGCACGACCTCGACATCCCGCACAGCAAGGTCAACATCCACGGCGGCGCCTGCGCCCTGGGCCACCCGATCGGCGCCTCCGGCGCGCGCATTATCGTCACGCTGCTCGGCGCGCTCAAGAAAACCGGCGGCAAGCGCGGCGTGGCCTCGCTGTGCATCGGCGGCGGCGAAGCGACCGCGATGGCGATCGAAATGGCCTAAGCGGAGCAAGCGACCATGCCAAGCGCACTCATCATTGGTGCCTCGCGCGGCATCGGCCATGAACTGGTGCGCCAGTACCTGGCCGACGGCTGGCGCGTGCTGGCCACGGCGCGCCGGCCGGCCGACTGCGCGGCGCTGGCCGTGCTCGGGGCCGAGCCGCTGCAGCTCGACGTCAACGAGCCCGGGCAGATCGCGGCGCTGGGCTGGAAGCTCGACGGCGAGCGGCTCGACGTCGCCATCCTGAACGCGGGCGTGTACGGCCCGCGCGAGGGCGAAGTTCCGACCGCGGCCGACTTCGACGCCGTCATGCACACCAATGTGCTGGCGGCGATGCGCATCCTGCCGCTGGTCGCGCCGGCCGTGTGCGCCGCGCGCGGCAAGCTGGCAGTGCTGTCCTCGCAAATGGGCTCGCTCGGCGCGCGCCACAGCCCGATCGCCACGCTGTACCGCGCGAGCAAGGCGGCGCTCAATTCGGTGCTGGTCGACGCCGGCCTGCGTTTCGGGCCGCAGGGCGCGACCTGCGTCGCCTTCCATCCGGGCTGGGTGCGCACCGACATGGGCGGCGCCCACGCCGACCTGCCGGTCGAGCACAGCGTGACCGTCCTGCGCGCCACGCTGGCCGCGCTGGGCCCGTCGGCCAACGGCAGTTTCCTCAATTACGACGGCACACCGATTCCCTGGTGAGCCACCCACAACGCTACGACAATCACGACCTATGATACTGACCGACGAACACCAGATGATCCGCGACGCCCTGCGCAGCTTTTCCCAGGAGCGCCTCAAGCCGAGCGCCGCGCGCTGGGACCGCGAGCACCACTTCCCGGCCGAGGAGCTCAAGGAGCTCGCCGCGCTCGGCGCGTTCGGGGTGGCGGTGCCCGAGGACCTCGGCGGCGCCGGCCTCGACTACGTGTCGCTCTCGCTGGTGCTCGAGGAGATCGCGGCCGGCGACGGCGGCACCTCGACCATCATCTCGGTCAACAACTGCCCGGT
>JAZKIN010000003.1:0-12125 GCA_040384885.1 Pseudomonadota bacterium
CTGGTGGCGCTGCCGGCCGCCTCGATCCGCACCACCAAGGCGCTGATGAAGCGCGGGCGCAACGAGGCGATCAAGGCCACGATCGAGGTCGAGAACGAGCGCTTTGGCGCGATGCTGCTCGAAGGCGAGGCGAAGGAGGCGTTCACGGCGTTCTTTGAAAAGCGCAAGCCGGATTTTTCGAAGTTTGCGTAAAGTGTAGGGACAACTAGGCTTGGATCAGCCGTTGACTTTCGCATAAGGTGGGCGCCTTATCAAGATGGTGCTGGCCACTGCGGGTCGAATCGTGGAAGAGAAACCCATGCCCGTTAAATTGCAAATTGGTATCGTTTTAATCGAAACCTGTGCGAAACTCCAATTTGTAATCAAAATCTGGGACGGTTAATCGAAAATGGATAATTTCGGGGGCTTTGACTGGCTCATCGCGACGACTGGCATAACGCCCGTGCAGCCGCTTACCGTCCATTCGAGGTTTGGAAACGCCCGTAGTACAGTGACTACTGCCGATCGACGTCGCGTTGAAACGTATCCCAAGGCAATGCGACCGAGCCCGACTGTGGAAGGTCACCTGTACTTCGCGTTTCGATACGAGCCGATCCACATCGAATTCTTGGCGCGCCTTTTACAAGAAATGGATCCCAGCATCCTCGAAACGTGGATTCGGAGCGAACCAACTGGTCAATACTCACGCAAAGCAGGCTTCTTTTATGAGTGGCTCACCGGCCGACGCTTGGACGTGCCAGACGCTATTGCAGGCAACTACGTCGACGCGATCGATGCGGACCAGTATCTCACAGCGTCGCGTTCGTTGAACAACCAGCGTTGGCGAGTACGCGACAACCTTCCGGGTACGCGGGAGTATTGTCCACTGCTTATTCGGACAGAAGATGTGCGAGAGATTGAAGCCTACAGCTGTGCTGAAGCGTTGCAATCGTTGGAAGTTCAATTCGGCGCCGATCTGTTGCTGCGTAGTGCTAACTGGTTGAGCCACAAAGAATCAAGGGCCTCCTTTTTGATAGAGCACGAGGAGCAGCATGTGGACCGCGTGCGGCGCTTTGCCGCGGTGATGGGCCGTTGGTGCGGTGAAGACGGCGATCCACTTCAAGAGGAAGTGCTGACGCAACTGCAGGAGGAGATCTTGGGCACCGCGACAAGGTATGGGCTGCGCAAGTCGCCTGTTTTTGTCGGTCACAATGACGCTTTCATCTCGGTGGTCGACTATATCGCTCCAAAATGGGAGGATGCGCGCGAGCTCCTTTCTGGCCTCCGTATCACGATGGCCAAGACCATGGGCCAGAGCTCGATCGTCCGTGCTGCGGTGGCGTCCTTCGGATTCGTCTATATCCATCCCATGACCGACGGCAACGGGCGCATTTCGCGCTTTCTCGTCAACGATGTTCTCAGACGAGACGGCGCTGTGCCGGCGCCCTTTATTCTGCCAATCTCCGCCACCATCACGAACAACAGCAGGGAGAGGGTAGGGTACCACCGCGCGCTGGAGGCATTTTCAAAACCTCTTATGCAGAGATTTGGTGATCGCTACGATTTCAGCACCGAAATCGAGTGTGAAGATGGGATCCGCACAAATTTCAGATTCGATGCCTACGCCGAGGCAATGCCGGCCTGGCGATATCCGGACCTTACCCACCAAGTGGAGTATGTGGGTCACGTCGTTCGCATGACGATCCAGGACGAGATGACGAACGAGGCTACATACTTGCGTGATCTGGAGCGCGCCAGGGCAGCAGTTAAAAACAGGCTTGAGGGCCCTGACGCCGATATCGACGCAATTATCCGGTCACTGCAGCAAAACGGCTGGCAGCTGTCTGGCAGCTTAAAAAAGCGGTTTCCTCAACTTGAGGACTCACGCTTGGCCATACTAATCATTAATGAGCTGCGTGTTGTGTTCGAGCCCGACCTTGAAACGCCTGGCGAGGACGAGCAGGAAAGCGATCCTGATACTCCCCGCACAATGGGCTAGTCACTGGCAGTTCCGACTCTGTTGCAGTCCCCGTGCCAAGTCGGTCTCCGTAGAAAATTCGATGGGCTTTACCATGATTTCATGCCAGAAAGCGAATTCTCCATGAGGTGGCGAAAACGTGACACGTCCCTGACAAGCCCTTCGTTGACTACCTGGGGAAATGAACGCGGCCTGTCGACGGCTGCCATAAAGTATGCCGCCGCAGAGTCGTCAAGTTTACGTGCGTGTTCAGGATAGCGGGTCTTTAACAGTTGGGATGTGAGACGGAATATGTCCGCATCGTCCCGGCTTGCAGCACGGCTCCCTTTTCTGGCCGCGTCAGAGCAACGGTTAACGAGTTCCGATTCGACCTGACGTGACCATACCGGCTTAGGGTAGTCCTTGTAGCGCATGTCTCTCTCTTCGGTGCGGTGCGAGATTCGACTGTATCTCTACTTTCACAATAGTCCGTTAAACGATAAATTTGGCGCAAGTAGGTATGCAAGCGCAGCGGACCCGGCCAAGTCGATGCGCAGTAATCGCGAAGGCACCTCTTCCCGATCCCACCCCGAACCGTCGACACAGTCTGCCGAACCGCCGGGTTCCGGCATGTATCGGCGGCGATTCGAACCCGGGCCGCGTAGGAATCACGAAAAAGTTCGCACATTCGGCGCATTTTTGTCCCAAAATACGGAGTAGTTTATTTTGTTAATGTGATAACGGTTTTTCTGGGAACGTCAATGGATGTGATGCTCGGTCTCGCGGCCACGGTGCTCGGTGTTTTTATCTTCATCCAGCTGATTCAATTGATCGTCATTTCGGCGAGGCTGGTGAAGATACGGTTTTGGGAGCCGACCACCTACGCCGCCACGTTCGACGAGGCCGGATTGGCGCGCGGCGTGCTCGAGGCCGGGCGCGTTGTCGTGGAACTTCAAGGCTTCCGTTACGTCGCCACGCGCCGCGTACGTTCCTTCATCGCTTCCGCGTCGACCTTCCCCTTGTACACCGATGTCTATTACAACGCCGAGCACGATGTGCATGCGGAGGTTTCCGCGGCGAGCATGCCAACGCCGCGCTGGCCGTTCGAAATCTATCTTTGGAACACCTATGCCGACGGCAGCGCCCTGTTGACCGTAAACGGCCTTGCGCACGCGCTGATCCCGTATCCGTCAAATATCGTTGTGAACGATGGCTACGCGCCCAACTTCGCCCTGCAACTTGCCGCCCATCTCGCGCGGCGCGCACGCATTGCCGGTCAGCGCACCGATCCGTCCGACGCCTGCGCGGTGTCGACCGAAATGACGCGCTCGCTGCTACCGGCAATGGCGCGCGAAGGGGCCGTGTACGTCAATGGCGAGCGAGACGGCGACCCGATCTACAATATGCATCCGGTCGCCGCGGCCAAGATGGCGTGGCGCATGCGGCTGGGCGCGGCGCGGCGCATGCGCATGGAGTTGCAGGGAGACCAGCGCCCGGAGGAGGCGGCGCCCGAGGTCGTGCAAGCGGCCGAGCGGATCGCGTTTGTGCGCTCCTTGTCCACTTTGAATGGCATGCAGGCGCCGCGCTGGTTCCGCTGGTCGGCGTTCGTGGTGACGGCCGGCGGTTTCATCGCGCTCGGCTCGTGGTGGTGGGGCGCAAGGGCGGCCTTGGTCATCGCGGCCGTCGTGGCTGTGCACGAAGCCGGGCATTGGCTGGCGATGCGCCTTGCCCGCTTCCGCGACGTGCAGGTGTTTTTTGTTCCCGGCATGGGGGCCGCGACCAGCGGCGAAAAACACGAGGCCAATCCCTTGACCCATCTCGCCGTCTATCTCGCCGGGCCGGTCCCGGGCCTGCTGCTGTCGGTGGGCGTCTGCGCCTGGGTCGTGTTCGGCGCGGTCGATCCCGGCGCGTGGTGGTATTCGATCCTGGGCACGGCGGCTGCGGCCGCGTTCCTCATCAACCTGCTCAACCTGCTGCCGGTGATGCCGCTCGACGGCGGCAGGGTCGTCGATTTGTTCGTCATGGGACGCCTGCCGTGGTTGCGCTTTGTGTTCGCGCTCGCCAGCGGCGCCTTGCTCGTTTGGGCCGGTGTCGCCAGTGGCGACAATGTGTTGCGCGGACTCGGCGTGCTGTACCTGATCAGCATTCCGCACCAATACCGCGTCGCCAAAGTGTCGCGCGCGATGTCGCAGAAAACCCTCGCCGCGCCGCTCGCCCCGCCGCTCGCCCCGCCGCTCGCCCCGGAATACTTCGCACGGGAGGCCGTGCGGCTGCACGATCTGCTCGCGCAAGCGGCCTATCGCAAGTGGAGTTTCAACGCCAAAGTGACGGTCGGGCACGCGCTATTGCCGCGCTTTCTGGGGCGCCTCCCCAATGCGAAGGAGACGGCGCTGGGCCTGTTGATCTACATCGCCTGCATCGCCGCGCCGCTGCTGGCGCTTGGCGGGCTGGCGCTGAAGGATTCGCAACGGCTCGCCGCGTTTGGCTTGCAGGGGGTGCAGCGCGATGCCCGCCTGTCGGCGTATGGGGCGGCCGGGTCGTCCCGCGCGGCCGAAGCCGCCTTCGCGCAAGATCGCATGCAACGCGTGAGCCAGCTCGAGGCAGCGGCGGACCCGGCGCAACGGCGCGAGTTGCTGTCGCGGCTAGTCGACGATGCCAACGAGTTCGGCGATGCCGAAGACGCGGTCCGCCTCGCCAAGATATTTTACGAGGAAACATCCGAATTGCCGCGCCCATCACGTGAGCGCGCGGACGCTTCGTCCAAGCTCGGGTTTGCGCTTGCCGCCGGCGACGATGCGCAGGAGCTGGCCCGGGCGCCGACCCTGATCGCCGAGGCCGAAGCCACCCTGCGCGAGCGTATCGCGCTCAAGGCGGACAGCGCGGACGCGTTCTTGTTGGTGCGCATTCTCGAACGGCGACTCGAACTCGATCCCAAGGCCGATGCGCTGCCGATCAGGACGGAGATCGTCGACTTGCTCGCCGCCTATTGGGAGGCGGCCGCACAGGAATTGCCTGCCGCGAGAATCCGGTTTGCGCGCGCCCTCGACCAGGGGGCGCAGGTGGTGGCGGCGGAACAGCAATTGATCGCGGCAGAGGAGGACTTCGTGCGGCTGCCCGCCGCGCCTTCGTTCATGCGACATTCCTTGAGGTTCGACCATGCCTGGTTTTTGCTTTCGCAGAAGCGGCCCGACGACGCGACCGGGCTCGTCAAACGCTTTATGGTGCGGGTCGAAGACTCGCCCGAGCAGTACCAATTGCAACGCGATGCTTACCTGCTCGCCGCGATCGCCGCGCGCATGCGGGCCGACTGGAAAGCGGTAAAGGCGCATTCGTCCGTCATCTTGAAATTCGAATCGATCTCGCCCAGCGGCAACGGGCTCGTTGAATTCTTCATGGCGGCGCGCCGCGCGAAGGCCGTGCAACTCGACATGCGCGCGGCATTGTTGCTGGTCGAGGCGGAACGCGCGCTCAAGCGCGGTAAAAGCGCCGACGCGCTGGTCGCCGAAATGCGCAAGCAATACAAGGGCAGGGCCGGCAAGGCCAAGCTTTGCCGTTTCGGATCCGATCCCGACGTCTGGCACAAACCCCTGTCGAGTGCGATCGATCTGAATGAACGGCGCGAACTCAAGTGCGTCGGCTCGGTGCTCGATTGAACTGTGCGGCCAAGCGTTTAGCTGGGCGCGGGATGGCCGCATCATTCAAAGCTTGGCCCGTGCCGCTGCCGCTGCCGCGGCCGTCGACGCCGCGTCCGCGAGCGCGGCGCGCTTGTTCGCCTCGCTGATGGTCCAGGAATAAATACTGCGGCCGTCGACCACCTCGGTTTTTTCGGGCGGCCATTCCTGGCCCATGTCGAACGCGTGCGAGACGACCCGTGTGCCCACCTTGAGCTGGCGCCACAGTTGGGGGCGCAGGTCGCGGTTCACGCTGTTGAGCAGATATAGCGTGACGACGGTCGCGTCGGACAAGTCGGCCTTGAACAGGTCGCCCGCGATGAACATGACCTGCTTGCCGACGCCGGCGTTGACCGCGTTCGCGCGCGCCTCCTTGATCCGTTCGGGGTCGAGGTCGATGCCGACCCCTTTCGCGCCGTACTTGGTGGCCGCGGTAATCACGATGCGGCCGTCGCCACTGCCGAGGTCGTAGACGATGTCGTTCTTCTTGACGTTCGCGATCTCGAGCATGCGGTCGACCACCGCTTGCGGCGTGGGCACGAATGGCACGTCGAGGTCGGGCGTTTGCGCGCTCGCGAGCGCCCCGGCGAGCAACATCAGCAGCGCGAACAGGACATTTGTGAACGTGAATCCGGACAGCTTGGCGATGCGCTGGTTGCGGCGGGGCGTGGACATGGCGGTCTCCTATGAAAAACGGCGGAACGGCGGTCGGAACGGCGGTCGAAAGCGGTGCCGTCAAAATTGTGGCGGTCGGATCGTTGCGTTGGTCCCGGTTCAGGCGCCGCGGCTGCGGAGCATGAACAAGAGCACGATGCCGCCGGCAAGCAGCACGGCGACGCCGATCCAGGCCGCATTCCAGCCGCCGAGCGACTGCTCGTACACATACGACAGGCTGGCCCACAGCATGTAGGCGCACATGGCGCAAAACGCGAACGGCAGCAACGGGAACAGCGGCACCTTGAACGGGCGTGCGGCGTGCGGATCGCGCGCGCGCAGCACGAACAGCGACACCCCCGACAACAGGAAAAACAACCAGAACACGGGCGCGGTGAATTCGACCATCGACTTGAAGCCGCTGCCGCTCCAGGCCCCTGCCAGCACGAGCACCAGCGCGGCCGCGCATTGCACCCGCAAGGCGTTGACGGGGGTGCCGCGGCGCTCGTCCCAGACGCCGAGGTGCGCCAGCGCCGGCCAGTCGCGTCCGGCCGCATAGCTCGAACGCGCGCCCACGATGATGGTCGCGTTGATCGAGGTGACCGCGGCGGTCGCGATGATGGCCGAGATGATGGCCGCGCCGAGCGGGCCGAAGGCGGCGCGCAGCAGGTCGGCGGCGATCGCTTCGGAGCGGCTCATGCCGGCCAGCCCCAGGCCCTTCCAGTAGGCCCAGGTCACGAGCAGGTAGAGCGCGGTGATCGCCAGCAGCGACACGACCAGGGCCCGCACCATGTTGCGGCGCGCGTCTTTGAGTTCGGCGCTGAGGTAGGCCGCCTCGTTCCAGCCGCCGTAGGTGAGCAGCACGAACACCATGGCCAGGCCGAACGAGGCCGGCAGCGCGCCCGGGGCCGCCGCCGCCGGCGCCACCGCCGCAGCGGCAGCGGCAGCGCCGTCGCCGATCAGGGCGAGCGCCGCGAACACGATCAGCAGCAGGCCGCCGACCTCGATGCCGGTCAGCCAGGCCTGGGCCAGGGTGCCGGCGCGCACGCTGCGGATGTTGAGCCACGACAGCACGACGATGGCCGCGGCCGCGTAATAGGCCGGCCCGGTCGGCCCGAGCGGCAGCAGCTGGTTCGCGTAGTCGCCGAAAACGAAGCCGAGCAGGGCGATCGAGCCGGTCGCGATGACCGAAAACCGGGCCCAGGCGAACAGGAAGGACACCGAGCGCCCGTAGGCGCGGTGCAGGAAGTGGTAGTCGCCGCCGGCGCTCGCGTAGGCCGTGCCGAGTTCGGCGTAGCAGAGCGCGCCGACCAGGGACATCAGCCCCCCGAGCGCCCAGGCAGTGAACATGAGAGGGGCCGAGCCGGTCATGCTGGCGACCATGGCCGGCGCCTTGAAGATGCCGGCGCCGACGACCACGCCGATGATGAGGGCGATCGCGCTGCCGAGCCCGATGACGGCGCGCGGGCTGGCCTCGGCATCCTCGGCGAGCGGCACTGGCTTGGTTCTGAGCATGGCGGGGTCCGGTCTACACGGTCAACAGGCCGCGGTGTAGGTAGGATGGCGGCGGACGGGCTTCGTTTGGGGGTTCGCCGACGCGCTTGAGATGGCTCAAGGCCGGTGCCCGCCGCGCCGCCGCCGGCGGGCCGTCCGTTGCCGCCTTACCCCGCGTTGTCGCAAAATTGCGTCAGTGCATTTGGGCATTTAATTGGCAAACGATGAGCAGATAGCAACTTTGTAACCCCCTAGCAATTGTGTAGATTGCGCCGCGCCTGTATATTGTCGCGATGGAGGAAAGATGCATAAAGAACGAACGGATCGGCTGACGGCAGCTAAGGTCGAGCGTGGGCTGTACATACAGAGCATTTCGTCGACAGTCGAGGCAGCAAAATACTTTCAGACCGTCGGCGTGCCGGTCAGCGTCGCCATTCGCGTGCTCACGACCGACGCGCGCCGTCCCGCGCAGGACTACGGCCCGCTCAACGAGCCCGGCGTCGCCTCCTGGCGCGACATCGTCCGTTCCTCCGGCCCCACCTTCGGCTTCCCCGTCCTCGTCCGTCCCAACGAATAGCCCCGCGGGCGCGCCGCGATCCGGCGCGTCTTGCCACTGAGGCACATATTTCCAGGTTTTGAGCTGACTTATTGCCAATCTTGTGGCATGGTCAATCCTACGTCCAACACCGAAGGAGATGCCCGTGCTGCAAGCGATTACCCCCGACCTCTGGCACTTGCCGCACCCGTTCAAGCTCGGCGGAATCAATGTCTCGTCCCGCATGACCGTGGTGCGCTTCGCCGACGGCCGGCTGTGGCTGCATTCGCCGGTTCCGCTGTCGGACGCGGTCCGCGCCCAGCTCGACAGCCTCGGCACGGTCGCCTACATCGTCGCCCCCAACAAGGTCCACCACCTGTTCGCGAGCGCCTGCGCCAAGGCCTACCCGCAGGCGGCCTTGTTCGGCGCGCCCGGGCTCGCGGCAAAACGTCCCGGCCTGCGCAATCTGCGCCAGCTGAACCCGCAGGTGGAGCCCGAATGGCAGCACGAGCTCGACCAGATATTCGTCGAAGGCTTCCCGTTCGCCAACGAGACGGTCTGGCTGCACAAGGCCTCGCGCACCCTGATCCTGACCGACCTGTGCCAGTGGTGGGAAGGCGAGCTCGGCTTTGGCGCCAAGGCGTATGCGCGCCTCACCGGCACCCGCGCGCGCCTGGCCGTGCCGCGCACCATCCGCCTGATGATCAAGGACCGCGCGGCGTTCGACGCGAGCGCGCGCAAGATCCTCGCGTGGCCGTTCGAGCGCGTGGTCGTGGCCCATAACGCGATCATCGACGCCGGCGCCCACGCCGCCGTCAGCCGCGCATTCTTCCCCGCCTGAAGCGCCGCTTTCCGGCGCCACCAAAAAGCATAAACAGGGTCTTGACATTTTATGTCAGGCGCCGGATACTCATGACATAATATGTCGCACGCGGAGCGGCGGACAACAGGGGGTCGCATGATGGAACTGGCTTTAACGCAGTTGTTGGCAATTGAAACGGCGCTGGCGCGTCGCCTCGGCTCGGTCGGCGTCAGCGGCAACCTGTTGCCGCCGGCCGAAGCCGACAGCGTGCCCGTGATGCGCATCAGCATCGAGGGCCAGGAGGAGCTACCCGTGTTCGTGACCGCCTCGCCGGTCCAGATCCTGTGCATCTGCTACCTGTGGACCGAGGACGAGATCCGCCCCGAGCGCCGCGCCGAGATGCTCGAGGCGATGATGGATTTGAATATTTCGATACCGCTGTCCAATTTCGGACGCATCGGCCGGCATTACGTCATCTATGGCTCGCTGGCCCATGATGCCTCGGCGGACAGCATAGCAAGCGACGTGGCAATGGTGGCCGACAACGCCCTCGAAGCCCTGGATGTATTCACCGAGTTTCTCAATTAAGGAGATCAGCATGGCTGTCTTTTCCAAAATTCTCACAATGTTGCGCGGCGACGTGCGCTCGATCGGGCAAAGCATCGTCGACAACAACGCCACCGGCATTTACGAGCAGGAGCTGGTCGAGGCCAAGGCCCACGTGGCCACCGCCAAGCAGGACCTGACGGCCGTGATGGCCAAGCAGATGCAGGCCGAGCGCGAGATCGAGCGCCTGCGCGCCGAGATGCGCCGCTTCGAGGACATGGCGCTGCTGGCGCTGCAAAAGAAGGAGGACGCGCTGGCCGAGGAGGTCGCCGCCAAGGTCGCCGACATCGAGCTCGCGCTGGCCGAGCAAAGCGGCGCGCGCGACGAGTTCGCCGCCCACATCGCGCGCCTCAAAGACATGATCCGCAACGCCGAGGCCACGCTGCGCGAGCACGAACGCCAGCTCGCCATGGCCAAGACCACCGAGAGCGTGTACAAGGCGACGGCCACGATCTCGCAAAGCATGGGCGCGAACGGCTCCAAGCTGATGAGCGCGAAGGAGTCGCTCGAGCGCATCAAGCAGCGCCACCAGGACATGGCCGACCGCATGCAGGCGGCCGAGGTGCTCGACGGCGAGTTCGGCAACAAGATGCTCGAGAACAAACTGAAGGCGGTCGGCATCGGCGCCGAGGCCGACCGCAAGGCGCAGGTCATGGCAAGGCTGCAGGCGCGCATGCAGCCGCCCGCGCTGCCGAACGATCCGGGCCAAAATTGACGGAGCGTAAGCCGGTGGTGCCCAGCTCGCCGCGCTGGTCCGGATCGGACGCCGCCTTGCGCGCCGTGCAGGTGGCGTTCGACGTCGAGACGCAGGTGATCGACGCGGTCCGCTACGCCGCCTTGCAAAACCGCCTGTCGCCGTCGGACCAGATCCGCAAGATCCTCGGCCTGCCCGTCACCAGCAAGCCGGTGCGCCCGCGCCTGACGGTGACCCTGAGCGACGAGGACTACGTGCTGCTGGCCGAACGTTTCGGCGTGCCGCTCGCGGACAAACGGAAGATCAAGGAGGCCCTGCATGAAGCCTTGATTAACTTTGCTAAAAAGAAAATTTAAAGTGACAATGTAGCCGCAGTACCCCGCACATAATAACCATAAGGAAAGCGCGCAATGACCATCTGGCAAATCCTGGGCAGCTTCCCCTCCATCATTCCGACCGTGCTGCTTGGCGTGTTGCTGGTTTACTGGCTGTTGTCGATCATCGGCCTGGTCGACCTCGGCGACGCGCTGCACGGCGACGGCTACCACAGCGATGTGGGCGACGTCGCCCACGTCGACGGCCACCAGCACGACGGCGACTTCCACTCGCTGGCCGGCTACATGGTGGCGCTCGGCCTGGGCGGGGTGCCGCTGTCGATCGCGGCCACGGTGCTGGTGTTCTTCACCTGGCTGGCCACCGCCTTGGCGCACCAGTACCTCATCGTCAACCTGCCCACGGAACCGGTGCGCCTGGTGGCCGGCATCGCCACGCTGCTGTTCGCGATGGCGCTGTCGATCCCGCTGTCGGCGCGCGTGATCAAGCCGATGCGCGGCCTGTTCGTCAAGCACAGCGCGCGCAACAACGCGAGCCTGGTCGGCATGGAATGCAAGATCCTGACCAAGAGCGTCGACCAGGGCTTCGGCCGGGCCGAAGTCAAGGACCACGGCGCCAATTTCAACATCAAAGTGTGGGCCCGCTCGCCCAACGACCTGACCCGCAATTCGTCCGCGATCATCCTCGATTACGACGAGGCAACACAGCAATACGAAGTACAGGCAGCACCCGCCGGCATCTGAACCGGCAGCCCCTTGCCAGCCCCCCTTATCAACGTTTGAAACAACAAGGAACCTCATGGAAATTACGTTGCTGACAATCGGCATCATCGCCATCGTGCTGTTCGGCGCACTGGCCATGTTCGCCAAGTTCTATCACAAGGTCGAGCAAGGCCACGTCATGATCATCAACACCTTGCGCGCCGTGCCCGAGGTGACCTTCACGGGCGGCATGGTCTATCCGATCATCCACAAGCGCGAGATGATGGAAATCTCGCTCAAGACGATCAAGATCGCGCGCAGCGGCAAGGACGGCCTGATCTGCGCCGACAACATCCGCGCCGACATCGAAGTCACCTTCTTCCTGCACGTGAACAAAACCACCGAAGACGTGCTCAAGGTGGCGCAGGCGGTCGGCTGCGCGCGCGCCTCGCACCAGGAGACGCTCGAGAGCCTGTTCTCGGCCAA
This sequence comes from Pseudomonadota bacterium, assembly GCA_040384885.1. Lineage (GTDB taxonomy): Bacteria > Pseudomonadota > Gammaproteobacteria > Burkholderiales > Burkholderiaceae_D > Telluria_A. The sequence continues at coordinate 11,913 of JAZKIN010000003.1, forward strand.
GTTCGCCGAGGCGCTCAAAACGGTCGGCAAGTCGATGGATTTCGTCGCCCTGTACCAGGAACGCGACCATTTCCGCGACAACATCATCCGCCAGATCGGCAACGACCTGTCGGGCTATGTGCTCGAAGACGCGGCCATCGACTACCTCGAGCAGACCTCGCTCGACAAGCTCGACGGCCACAACATCCTCGACGCCCAGGGCATCAAGAAGAT
>JAZKIN010000004.1:0-4933 GCA_040384885.1 Pseudomonadota bacterium
TACAGCGCCTGGCGCACGCGCTGGTCCTTGAACGGGTTCTTGCCCTTGACGCTGCTGTAGAGCAGCTCGTCGCGGCCCTGGTCCATGCCGATGAAGATAACGCGGTTCTCCGGCCCGTCGATCACCTTGACACCCGGCGTGTTGCGCAGGCGCGGGGTGTCGGTGGGGGGCGGGTCGAGCACCAGGTCGAGCTCGCCGGAGATCAGCGCCGCGACGCGGGTCGAGTTGCTCTTTATCGGGGTGTAGACCACGTCCTGCACGTTGCCGTCGAACTTGCCCCACCAGGCGGGGTTGCGCTTGTAGACCGTCTTCACGTCGGGCTGGCGCGAGACGACCATGAACGGGCCGGTGCCGTTGGCGTTCATCGCGGCGTAGCTCTGCTCGCCGGCGTTGAAGTCCTGGGTCTTCTCGACCTTGTTCTTCTCCGACCACGCCTTGCTCATGATGAAGATCGAGTTGGCGTGCTGCAGGAAGATCGGGTTGACGTCCTTCAGGTTGAACTCGACCGTCAGGTTGTCGATCTTCTTCGGCTCGCCCATCGCGTTGGCGTAGGCCTTGATGTCGGAGCTGGGCTGCTGCGCGCGCTTGACCGAGAACACCACGTCGTCGGCGGTGAACGGCGTGCCGTCGTGGAACTTGACGTTCGGCCGCAGCTTCAGGCGCCATTGCAGCGGCGCGGTCTGCTGCCATTCGGTCGCGAGCTGCGGCACGATGTTGAGCTGCTTGTCGCGCCCGACGAGGTACTCGTAGACCTGGCCGTTCATGGCGTTGGTCAGCGACTCGTTGCGCGAGTACGGGTCGAGGGTCTGCAGGTCGCCCTGCGAGGCCCAGCGCAACGCCTGCGCGTGCGCGCTCGCACTGCACAAACCGACAGTCAGCGCGATCGCCGAGAGCGCGGCGGAAGTGGCTCGTTTCATTCTGTCTTGCTCCGGCAAGTGTGAAGACCGGCAGTTTAGAGCCGGCACCGAACGCGGCAGGGGCAGGGAAAACCTCAGCGCCGCGCCGCCGGAGCGAGCAAGTTTCAGGCCGCGGGCTGCGGCGCGTAGCCTTCCTCGGTCAGCGCGGCGTCGAAGGCGTGCGGCTCCAGCGTCGAGCCGATGCGCACCCGGTGCACGGCCAGGTCGATCTCGACCTGCGCGGCGGGATCGACCTGCTGCACCGTGCGGGTGACGGTCTTGACGCAGTGGCCGCAGGTCATGGTGGGGAGGGTCAGTTCGATCATCGGAGGCTCCGGTCGTGAAAGGATGAACGCAGTATCGACCTTGCCATCGTGTCAAGGTCAAGCGGCGGGTCATCCGGCGGGGGTCATGCGAGCAACGCTTGACCTTGACATGATGGCAAGGTCTAAGCTCCCCACCATGAACACCACCCCCTCCCCCGCCCCGCTCGCGCTGCGGATCGACGGCATGACCTGCGCCTCGTGCGTCGCGCGGGTCGAGCGCGCCTTGCTAAAGGTGCCGGGCGTGCAATCCGCCGCCGTCAACCTGGCGACCGAACAGGCCGAGGTCGTGCGCGACCGCAGCGTCGCCGACACCGCCACGCTGATCCGCGCCGTGCACGACGCCGGCTACGAGGCGCACGACCTGCCCGACACCGCCGACGCGCCGGCCCCGCCCAGCCCGGCGCCGAGCGTGCGCCCGGTCGTGGTGGCCGCGCTGCTGTCGGCGCCGCTGCTGCTGCCGATGCTGGCCGCGCCCTTCGATCCGCACGCCCACGCGCTCGTGCCCGGCTGGCTGCAGTGGCTGCTGGCCACGCCGGTGCAGTTCTGGCTCGGCGCGCGCTTCTACCGCGCCGGCTGGAGCGCGCTGCGCAACGGCAGCGCCAACATGGACCTGCTGGTCGCGCTCGGCACCTCGGCCGCCTACGGGCTGAGCGTGTACGAGCTGCTGCGCGGCGCGGCCGGCCACCTCTACTTCGAGTCGGCCGCGGTGGTGATCACGCTGGTGCTGCTCGGCAAGTGGCTCGAGGCGCGCGCCAAGCGCCAGACCACCGACGCCATCCGCGCCCTGCAGGCGCTGCGCCCCGCGACGGCAACGGTGCGCCGCAACGGCACCGAGCAGACGATCGCGATCGGCGCGCTGGTCGTCGGCGACCTCGTCGTCGTGCGCCCCGGCGAGCGCGTGCCGGCCGACGGGCAAGTGACCGAAGGCGCCAGCCACGTCGACGAATCGCTGCTGACCGGCGAGAGCCTGCCGATCGCGAAGCACCCCGGCGATGCGGTCACCGGCGGCGCCGTCAACGGCGAGGGACTCATGGTGGTGCGCACCACGGCGGTCGGCGCCGAATCGGCGCTCGCGCGCATCGTGCGGCTGGTCGAATCGGCGCAGGCCGGCAAGGCGCCGGTGCAGCGCGTGGTCGACCGCATCAGCGCGGTGTTCGTGCCGGTGGTGCTGGTGCTCGCGCTCATCACGCTGCTCGGCTGGGGCCTGTGGACCGGCGACTGGGCCGCCGGGCTGATCAACGCCGTCTCGGTGCTGGTGATCGCCTGCCCGTGCGCGCTCGGTCTGGCCACGCCGGCGGCGATCATGGTCGGTACCGGCGCGGCCGCGCGGCTCGGCATCCTGATCAAGGACGCGCCGGCGCTGGAGCGCGCGCAGGCGCTCGCCACCGTGGTGTTCGACAAGACCGGCACGCTGACCGTCGGCAAGCCGTCGCTGGTCGCCGCGGTGCCGGATGCGGGCGGCGGGCTGACCGAACCGGCGCTGATCGAGCTCGCCGCCGCGCTGCAGGCCGGCAGTGAGCACCCGCTGGCCCGCGCGGTGCTCGACGCCGCCACCACGCCCGTGGCGGCGGCCCGCGAGCTGCGCGCCCTGCCCGGCCGCGGCGTGGCCGGCGTCTCCGATGGGCGCGACCTGCGGCTCGGCAACGCGCGGCTGATGCGCGAGCTGGGCGCCGATCCGGCGGCGCTGGACGCCCAGGCCGCACCGTTCCAGGCGGCCGGCCGCACCGTCTCGTGGCTGGCGCAATGCGAGCCCGGCCGGCCCGCGCGCCTGCTCGGCCTGCTGGCGTTCGGCGACGCGCTGCGCCCGGGCGCGCGCGCGGCGCTCGACGGGCTGCACCGGCTCGGCCTGCGCACGCTGATCGTCAGCGGCGATGCGCCGGCCAGCGTCGGCGCGATCGCCCGCGAACTCGGCATCGCCGACACCCACGCCGACACGCGCGCCGAGGTGCTGCCCGGCGACAAGGCCGCGATCATCGACACGCTCAAGCGCGACGGCCCGGTCGCGATGGTCGGAGACGGCATCAACGATGCGCCGGCACTCGCCGCCGCCGACGTCGGCATCGCGATCGCGGCGCGCGGCGGCACCGACGTGGCGATGCAGGCCGCCGGCATCACGCTGCTGCGCGGGGACCTGGCGCTGGTCGCGCGATCGATCGGCATCGCGCGCGCCACCCACGCCAAGATCCGCCAGAACCTGTTCTGGGCGCTGGCGTACAACGTCGTCGGCATCCCGCTGGCGATGGCCGGCGCGCTGAGCCCGGTGGTCGCCGGCGCGGCGATGGCGCTGTCCAGCGTCAGCGTGCTGACCAACGCGCTGCTGCTGCGCCGCACGATCGACAAGGGACGCGCATGAACATCGGCGAAGCCTCGAAGCAATCGGCCGTCTCGGCCAAGATGATCCGCCACTACGAGAGCCTGGGGCTGTTGCCGCCGGTGGCGCGCACCGCCGCCGGCTACCGGCAGTACGACGATGCGGCGGTGCACGCCCTGCGCTTCATCCGCCGCGCCCGCGACCTGGGCTTCGGCATGCACGAGATCGAGACGCTGCTCGCGCTCTGGCACGACCGCAAGCGCAGCAGCGCGCAGGTCAAGCGCATCGCCACCGCGCACGCGGCCGACCTGCAGCAGCGGATCGAGGCGCTGCAGGGCATGCAGCGCACGCTGGCGCACCTGGCGCACTGCTGCGCCGGCGACGACCGGCCCGACTGCCCGATCCTGGACGACCTGGCCGGCGCGCCGGAACCGGCCCGCCCAAGAAAAAGCCGCTGACGGGCAGCGGCTTGTCGCGGGGGAAGCGAGCGGTCAGCGGAAGCGCGACTGCGGAATCGTCTTGAGCTCGCCCGGCAGCGACGCGAAGTAGTTCGCGAGGATCTTGGACTCGGCCGGCGTGAACGGGCGGGCCATGCCCTGCATGATCGCGTTGTTGCGGCCGACCAGCGGGTTCTTGTCGGCCTGGTACTCGCGCAACGCCACGTACAGGTAGTCGCCGTGCTGGCCGGCGAGCTTGGGGTAGCTCGGGTCGATCGGGGTGTTGAAGTTGGCGCCGTGGCAGGACGCGCAGTTGCCCTTCTTGAGCAGCTCGGCCACGTTGGCCGGCACTTGCGCGGGCGCGGCCGGGACGGACTCGGCCTTGGATTCGGTCGAGTAGAACGCGGCCAGGTCGGCCATGTCCTGGTCGCTCAGCGAGGCCGCGATGCCGCGCATCGTCGGGTGCTTGCGGTCGCCCTTCTTGTACTGCTGGAGCGAGGCGACGATGTACTTGGCGTTCTGGCCCGCGATCATCGGCACGCGGAAGACCTCGGGGAAGCTGGCCTTGTAATCGGGGATGCCGTGGCAGCCGATGCACATCGCGGCTTTCTTCTCACCGGCCTTGGCGTCCTGGGCCGTTGCATTCATCGCAAAGCCCAGCGAGCCGAGCGCTGCGACCAGCGCGATCATCGAACGGACGAGAGTTTTCATGGGTTCAGCAGGCGGTGTTTTCAGTCCAACCACCGATTATAGGGGCCCCCTTATACTGAACCGAGACCCCGACACCACAGCTGCACGGCCATCCACCCATGAAGTTCCAAGGCTCCGAAAACTACGTCGCCACGCCCGACCTGATGCTGGCCGTCAACGCCGCGTCGACGCTGAAGCGCCCGCTGCTCATCAAGGGAGAGCCCGGCACCGGCAAGACCATGCTGGCCGAGGAGGTGGCGCAGGCGCTGGGCA
>JAZKIN010000005.1:0-53433 GCA_040384885.1 Pseudomonadota bacterium
TGATGACGTCGGCCGACAGGCGCTTGGAGGCGATCTCGAAGGTGGTGCGGGTGCGCGTGGAGTTCTCGAAGAACAGGTTGAACACGCTTTTGCCGCGCATCAGGGGAACCTTCTTGACCTCGCGGTCGGAGATCCCCACAAAGCTGCTGGCGGTATCGAGAATATGGTTGACGATGGATTTGGGCAGACCTTCGATGCTGAGCAAATGCTGAAGTTCGCCGTGTTTGTTCAATTGCGGATTGAGCATGGTCGTCTTTATTGGGGAGGGTGTTTTTCGTGCTTTTTTATTATTGTTTTAACTGCTATTAACTACTGCGCGCCGTCATTCTATCGTGAGCGTGAGGCCGCCGTCAGCATTGCGTTGCAAGGTCAGCGACTCGGCCGCGCCGAGCGTGACGCGGGTGGCGACGAAATCGGCCGCCACCGGCAGCTCGCGCCCGCCGCGGTCGGCCAGCGCCGCGAGCATGATGCGCGCCGGGCGCCCGTAGTCGAACAGCACGTTGATGGCGGCGCGCGTGGTGCGCCCGGTGTACAGCACGTCGTCGACGAGCACGATGTTGGCGGCGTCGACATTGAAGCCGATCTGGGTCGGCTTGACGTCGGGGTGCAGGCCTTTTTTGGCGTAGTCGTCGCGGTAGAACGAGACGTCGATGAAGCCGAGCCGCTGGCCCAGGCCGAGGTCGGCCGCGAGCCGTTCGGCGAGCCAGGCGCCGCCCGAATGGATGCCGACGATGGCGGCGTCGGCCACGCCGCCCAGGCCGTGGCGCACTTGCTGCAGCAGTTCCTGGTAGAGGGCTTCGGCGTCGAGTTCTTTATTGTTGTTTGGCATCATGGCTGGAGTAGTCGTCAAAGTACTGTTGCAAAATAATGGCGGCGGCCTGGTCGTCGATGACCTGGCCGCGCTTGCCGTGGATCACGGCCGACGAGTAGCGTTCGTCGACCAGCGTGACGGGCAGCGCGAAGCGTCCGTGCAACTGGTTGGCGAAGCGGCGGCAGCGCAGCGTCATGTCGTGTTCGGCGCCGTCGGGGTGGAAGGGCTCGCCGACGACGAGGCGCGCGGGGCGCCATAAGTCGATCAGGTCGCCGATTTGCTTGAAGCGGGCGGCATTGTCGATCGCCTTGACCACGGCCAGCGGCTGGGCCTGGCCGGTCAGGGTGTTGCCCATGGCGATGCCGATGCGTTTGATGCCGAAATCGAAGCCGAGCACGATCTCGACGACGGGCGAACCCGCCTCAGACATCACGCATGGCCGGCCTCGGAGGCGAGCATCATCGGGTCGATGCCCAGCAGTTTGATGGCGGCCGTATAGCGCTCTTCGATCGGCAGGTCGAACAGCACGTGGGCGTCGGCGCCGACCGTGAGCCAGTCGTTGGCGCCGATCTCGTCCTCGAGCTGGCCCGGGCGCCAGCCCGCATAGCCGATCGAGACGAGCAGGCGCTGCGGGCCGTCGCCGGCGGCGACCGCCTCGAGCACGTCGATCGAGGTCGTGAACGCGACTTCGTCGGTGACCGTGAGCGAGGACGAATACGGCGCGCCCGGCGTGTGCAGCACGAAACCGCGGTCGTCCTGGACCGGGCCGCCGAACATGATCGGTTCGTTGACGATGGGCATGCGCAAGCCGTCGGCGAGCTTGAGGTCGATGCGCTCGAACAGGATTTCCATGGTCATGTCGGTGGGCTTGTTGATCACCACGCCGAGCACGCCCTTGTCGTTGTGCTCGCAGACGTAGACGACGCTGCCGACGAAAACCTGGTCTTTCATCGCCGGCATGGCGATCAGAAAATGGTTGGCGAGGTTGAAGTCCGTGGCGACGCCGACGTGGCCGCCGAGCTGCCCGCCCACCTCGGGGGAAAGGCCGGCGGCGGACAGCGATTTGCCGATTTTGCTATTCTTCATACGCGTCACTCTCTCATGGGTCGATCACGGGTTTGTCCGGGCAGCCGCTGGCGTGCATGAAAAACGCGTGGCTAAAATGGCAACTTGGGACGGCGTATAGGCAGTTCCAGCGACTGTTCCAGCGTGATTTTCTCGTTAGTTTACACTGAATTGCGGCCACCACCATTCGCGACGCCATGTTGCGCGCAGCTTATGGGATGGTAATGGTAAATATTCCTGAAGGTATTGATTTTGCACACGACTATGAAATTCAACAAATCGCTGGTCTGGTTCCGGCGCGACCTGCGCGCCTTCGACCAGGCCGCGCTGCATCACGCGCTTATCTCGTCGAACGCCGTCCATTGCTGCTTCATCTTCGACCGCGACATCCTCGACGGCCTGCCCGCCGCCGACCGGCGCGTGGCCTTCATCCACGCCTGCCTCGAAGAACTCGATGCCGAATTGCGCGCGCTCGGCGGCCAACTGATCGTGCGCCACGCGCGCGCGGCCGACGAGGTGCCGCGGCTGGCGGCCGAACTCGGGGTCGACGCCGTGTTCGTCAACGGCGACTACGAGCCGCAGGCGATCGCGCGCGACGCCGCCGTGGCGGCGCGCCTGGCGCAGGCGGGCATCGCCTTCGAGAGCTACAAGGACCAGGTCATCTTCGAAAAGCACGAGGTGCTCACGCTGGCCGGCCAGACCTTCTCGGTGTTCACGCCGTACAAGAACGCCTGGCTCAAGCGCATGGCGGCCGAACCGATGTGCGTGGCGCCGTGGCCGGTCGAGCCGCACGCGCAGCGGCTGGCGCCGCCCGTGCCCGGGCACGCGCTGCCCAGCCTCGCGCAAATCGGCTTCGGGCCGGCGGCCGGCGCGCTGCCGGGCATCCCGGCCGGCATGTCGGGCGCGGCCGCCCTGTTCGAGGACTTTCTCGGGCGCCTGCCCGACTACCGCCACACGCGCGACTATCCGGCCGTCAAAGGGCCCTCCTACCTGTCGCTGCACCTGCGCTTCGGCACCCTGTCGGTGCGCCACCTGGTGCGCACCGTGAACGAGCTTGCAGCGCGCGGCGCCGGCGGCGAAGGCGCGCCGGTCTGGCTGTCCGAGCTGATCTGGCGCGAGTTCTACGCGATGATCCTGTTCCACCACCCGCACGTGGTCGAGCATGCGTTCAAGCCGGCCTACGACGCGATCGTATGGGAGTCGGGCCCGCGGGCCGAGGCCGACTTCGCGGCCTGGTGCGAGGGCCGCACCGGCTATCCGCTGGTCGACGCGGCCATGGCCCAGCTCAACCAGAGCGGCTACATGCACAACCGCCTGCGCATGGTCACGGCCTGCTTTCTGATCAAGGACCTCGGCATCGACTGGCGCTGGGGCGAGCGTTATTTCGCGCTGCATTTGAACGACTACGACCTGGCCTCGAACAACGGCGGCTGGCAGTGGGCCGCCTCGACCGGCTGCGACGCCCAGCCCTACTTCCGGATCTTCAACCCGGTCACCCAGTCCGAGAAATTCGACGCCGCCGGCCGCTTCATCAAACGCTACCTGCCGCAGCTGGACGCCCTCGGCGAGCGCGAGATCCATGCGCCGTGGACGGTGCCGCCGATGCTGCTCGAGCACAAAAAAATACGGCTCGGGATGGAGTATCCCGAGCCGATCGTGGCGCATGACGAGGCGCGCAAGCGCACCCTGGAGCGTTACTCCGTGGTCAAAGTGGCCGTCTAGTTCTCCACATGCACCGGCACTTCGTTGCCGAGCAGGCCGGCGATCGCCGCGAGCAGCACGTCTTCCTGGAACGGTTTGCCGAAGTAGGCGTTCACGCCGAGGCCGATCGCATAGTTGCGGTGCTTGTCGGCCGTGCGCGAGGTGATCATGATGATCGGCACTTCGCGCGTTTTCGGGTTGTCGCGGATGTTGCGGGTCAAGTCGAAGCCGTCCATGCGCGGCATTTCGATATCGACCAGCATCAGGTCCGGCGTCGACTCCTGCAGATGTTCGAGCGCGTCGACCCCGTCCTTGGCCAGCATCACCTGGTAGCCTTCGCGCTCGAGCAGGCGCTGCGTGACGCGGCGCACCGTCAGCGAATCGTCGACCACCATGACGACGGTGTCGCGGATGCGCTTTTTCTGCGGCGCGGCCACCACCGGCGCGGCCGGGGCATCGGCCACGCCGGCCGGCACCTCGGCCGCGTCGCTTGCCGGCGCGCCATCGTGCGCCGCATCGATCGCCGGGGCGGCCTTGCGCGGCTGATGCTGCGCGATGTGCTGCGACAGGCCGACCGGGTTCAGGATCAGCACGATCTCGCCCGAACCGAGCACCGTGGCGCCCGAGATGCCGACCATGCGCGAGAGCTGCTGGCCGATGTTCTTGATGACGACCTCGCGGTTGCCCGGCACGTCGTCGACCTGCACGGCGAGCCGGTCGGTGCCGCTCTTGAGGATCAGCACCGGGCTTGAGCGCTGCGCGATCGGCCGCGATTCGGTGTCGCCGAGCAGCGTCGGCAGGAAGTGCAGCGCGACCTCTTCGCCCTGGAAGCTGACGAAACCGGCGGCGTGGGCCGCGTTGACCGCGGCCTCCTTCATCTGCAGCACCTGCTCGACCAGGATCGACGGCATCGCATAGGTCTTGCTGCCGCTGGTGGTCAGCACGACCTGGGTCACCGACAGCGTCAGCGGCAGGCGGATGGTGAAGCGTGCGCCCTTGCCGAATTCGGTCGCGATGTCGACCCGGCCGCCCAGCGCTTGCGCCTCGGAGCGCACCACGTCCATGCCGACGCCGCGCCCGGCCAGTTCGCTGAGCGCGTCGGCGGTCGAGAAGCCCGGTTCGAAAATCAGGTCGGCGGCCTGGGCGTCGGTGACCTCGGCGCCCGCCTCGAGCAAGCCTTTTTCACGGGCCTTTTCGCGGATCCGGTTCAGGTCGAGGCCGGCGCCATCGTCGGTGAAGGCGATGACCACCTCGTTACCCTGCTGGCTGACCTGCACCAGCAATTCGCCGGTTTCGGCCTTGCCACCCAGGCCGCGCTTTTCGCGCGATTCGATGCCGTGCACGATCGAGTTGCGCAACAAGTGTTCGAACGGGCCCGCCATCTGCTCAAGCACGCTGCGGTCGATTTCGACCGTGCCGCCGCGGATGTCGAGGTTGACCCGTTTGTCGAGTTCTTTCGCGCTCTGGCGCGCCACCCGGAACAGACGTTCCGACAGGCTCGAGAACGGCACCATCCGCACCCGCATCAGGTCGCGCTGCAAGTCGCGCGTCAGGCGCGACTGGATGGTCAGGTCGTCGGTCGCGATATCGACCGTGCGGCCAAGGCTTTCGTGGAAGGAGCCGACGTCGTTGACGCTTTCGGCCATCATGCGCGTCAGTTCCTGCAAGCGCGTGAAGCGGTCGAATTCGAGCGGGTCGAATTCGCGCTCGTTTGAGATCGACATGCGCGAGGAGATCTGCGATTCGGCCTGCATTTCCACTTCGCGCAGCTGGCGGCGCAGGCGCGCCAGGTTTTCGGAGAAGTCGAGCAGCGAGGTCTTGAGTGTGGCGACCTGGGTCTCCAGCTTCGAACGCGTGATCGAGACCTCGCCGGCCTGGTTGACCAGGCGGTCGAGAATGTCGGCGCGCACGCGCACCAGCGGCGTGCGGGCCTGCGCGGCGACCGCGTCTTCGATCGTCTTGGGCGCCTGTCCCGGCACGGCGGCGCCGTCGGCATCCTCGGCCGGGGCGGCGCTGCCCGGGTGCTGCAGTTGTTCGAACAGCAGCAAGGCGTGGTCGTAGTTGGCCAGCAGGTCGTCGAACGCGGCCGGCAGCGTGGTGCCCGCGTGGACCATGTTCTCGATCTGCGTTTCGATCTCGTGCGCGTGCTGGCCGAGGCGCATCGCGCCGGCCATGCGGGCGCTGCCCTTGATCGTGTGCAGGTTGCGCAGCAGCGACTGGACCGGGGTCTTGTCGACCGGCGCCTGCTGCCACTTGCGCAGCAGGTTGCCCAGTTCGGGCAGCAGGTCGGTCGCCTCCTCGATGAACACCGGCAGCAAGTCGGCGTCGAGGTCGTCGCTGTAGACCGTGCTCAGGGCGACCGACTCGGGGCCCGTCGCGGCGGCGCTGGCGGCGGCGGTGGCCGCGACCACGGCGGCCGCCTCGGCCGCCGCTTCGGCGGCGCCGGCGGCAAGCGCGGCTTCCGGCTCGCTTTCAGGCTCGGCCAGCGGCCAGTGCGAATGGGCCGGCACCTCGGGTTCGGCCTGCGAAATGAGCTCGGGGACCAGTTCCCCGGCCGGTTCGACGAGGTCGGCGACCAGCCCGGCCGGTTCGGCCTGGTCGATCAGTTCGGGGACCAGTTGCTCCGGCTCTGGCACGATGGCGGCGATGGCTTCGTCGAGCACCGCGTGGTCGCTGTCGCCGTAGACGGCGCCGGTGACCTGCGAGGCCAGCTGCTCGCGCAGTTGCTGAAGTTCGGCCACCAGCGCGGGACGGGCCTCGGCCAGGTCGCCGTTGGCGAAGCGCTGCAGCATTTCAAGCGCGTTGACGCGCGCCGTGTCGAGCAGGTCGCGCTGGGCGTCGTCGAGCACCGGCGACGGCGGCGAGAGCACCTTGAGCGCCATTTCGAGCGCATACGCGACTTCGCGCAGCGCCTTGAAGCCGACCGTGGCCGAGGTGCCGGTCAGGGTGTGGGCCGCCTTGATCGCTTCGGGCGTGGCCGCGCGCAGCGGCTCGTGGCGCCATTCGCTGAAATCGCGCTCGAGCACGCGCATCAATTCGTCGGTTTCGGCGAGGTAGATATGGAACAGCGGCAGTGGGATCTCGATCTCGCCGATGCGCTTCATGCTGTCGTCGGTCGATACCGCGGGCTGGGTGCCGGCGAGGAATTCGATGACCTTGGCCGACGCTTCGCGCACCGGGGCGGCTTCGGCTTCGGGTTCGGCCACCATAAACCCCGAACCTGCGGCGATACCCGCCTGGTCGTCCGCCGCTTGTTTGAGGTCGGCGGCGATTTCCCGCTCCCGCTCTTCTTGTTCCAGCGCGTTGGGATCGATGTCGCCGTTCGCGCCTCGTTCTTCCTGTAACTCTTTTTCCGCTTCGGCTATGGAAGCTGCTTGGGCGGCCTCGGCTGCCGCGTCAGAATCGTCGGCTTGAGCCGGCTGCGCTTCCGCTGGTTCCGCCGCGGCCGGCGCGGCCACTTGCGGCGGCGCGGCACTGCTGACGCTTGCTTCGGGCAGTTCCAGGTCGAGCGGGAGTTCGTTCGCCAGCAGGTCGAAGCCGGACGGCTGTTGCGGAGCTTCGGGCTCCGTCGGCGAGGCCATGTCGAATGCCGCCTCGGCAGGCATCATTTCGAACGGCGCCTGCTCCGGCGTCAGTTCGAGCTCGGCCTCGGGCAGCGTCAGGTCGAATGTCTCTTCGGGCACGGACAGGTCGAAGGTCGGCTCGGGTGCCGACAGGTCGAAGGTCGGTTCGGGCACGGACAGGTCCAACGCCGGCTCGGGCACGGACAGGTCGAAGGTCGGCTCGGGCGCGGACAGGTCCAATGCCGGCTCGGGCAAGGACAGGTCGAAGCTCGGTTCGGACGCCGACAGGTCCGATGCCGGCTCGGATACGGACAGGTCGAAGGTCGGTTCGGACGAGGAGACGGACAGGTCAAGCGCTTCGAGTGGCTCGAGTGGTTCATCATCCGAGTCGAACGGCAGACTCATTTCGATCGGAGCCTCGTCCTGCAGGTCCAGTTCGAACGGCGCCTCGTCGAGCAATCCAAGCTCGATCGTCTCTTCGACCGGCACGCCCGTTTCGACAGGCTGCTCGTCGGCGGCCGGCGGCGCGGCCAGTTCGATCGGCTCCTCGAGCAAGGCCATGTCGAACGGCTCGTCGAGCAGCATCATATCGGATGGAGCGGGCGCGGCCTCGATTGGCGGCGCCAGCTCGATTGCGAACTCCGGCAGGCTGAGGTCGAATTCCTGCACCGGCGCGAGCATCTCGATCGGCTCCGGCGGCGCGATGTCGGACGGCAGTTCGAGGTCGAACGCGGCGTCCGGCAGCATCATGTCGAGCGGCGCTTCCGGCGCTGCCTCGAACGTCAATTCCGGCACCAGCTCCGGCGTCGGCGCGAGCGCCGGTTCCGGCACGGCTTCCTCGGCCACTGCCTCGGCCACGATCTCGGGCTCGGGCGCGGCTTCCTGCACCGCTGCCTGCGCCGCTTCCGGCGCTGCCTCGACGGCGGCTTCGTCCTCCATCAGGAAGTCGTCGCCGTTCTGCACCAGCGCGGCGGCCTTGACCAGCGCGTCCGGGCTGCGGCGCGAGCTGCCGGTCGCCATCAGTTCGGCGACCCAGGCGCTCATGTCGGTGGTGGCGCGTTCGAGCAGGGCGAACAGGTTGGCGTTGGCCGGTTTGATTTCGGACAGCCACACATTCATCACGCGCTCGATGGCGGCGCCGGCATCGGCGAAGCGGTCCAGCCCGACCATGCGGCCGCTGCCCTTGAGCGTGTGGAAGGAACGCCGCAACATCGTCAGCGTTTCCTGGCTGTTTGGATTGGCGTAGGCCGCCGGCAAGGTGGCGGCGACGAACTGCAGCACCTCTTCGGCTTCGGAGATGAAAATCTCGAGCAGTTCGGCTTCGATCTCGGAGTCGCCTTCGGACACCACCGAGGCGAGCGGCGGGGCCGAATAGAAGGTGGCGGCGGGCGCGCCGGTGGCGGCCGGCGCGGCCGGGGCCGAGACCGGCTCGAACGCGAGCTCGGGCGCCTCGGCCGGCGCAGCGTCGGCTGCCTCGGGGGCGGCGCCGTGCGCCTGCGCGGCCGGCTCGGCGGCCTTCTCGGCGGGCGGCGCCTCGACGGCGGCGACAGGCGCCGGCGCCGGCTGGGCGCCGCGGGTGCCGATGTCGGTCTGGTCGAACGGGGTCTCGCCAACCACCGGCTTTTCGAACTGCACCGAGCGGAACATGCCCTGCGCCGGGTCGAACGCGAAACGGTCTTTGGCGGCCTCGAAATTCTGGGCCAGCATGTCGATGAAAAAGCCCAGCGCGCCGATGTTCTGGGCGATGTTCTGGAGCGAGGCGGCATCCTTGGCCGGCTCGCCTTCGGCCGCGGCCAGCGCGTGCACCGCCGCCTTGACGTGCTGGGCGGCGCGCATGGCGTCGTCCTGGTCGAGGATCGCGAGCGCGCCCTGCAATTGGTGCAGCACGGGGTCGATCTGGGCCAGCGTGGCGCGCTTGCTGGTGTCGCCGTAATACTCGTCGAGCACCTTCTCGACCTGGCGCAGGCCGGTTTTCATTTCGCCCGCGAGCGCGGCCACGGTCTGGCTTTGCTGGGTCTGGCGCGACAGGTCGCCCTGCCATTGCGGGGCGTCGGGCGGGGTCTGGCCGACGGCCAGCGCGAGCATGCGCTTGCCCATCATGTCGGCGTGGGTGTCGAAGTCGGCGGGCAACTGGCGGATCCGGTCCAGCCCGTGCTCGACGAACAGCATGGCGCTGGCCATCTCGAGACCGAACATGCCGGCGCGGCGCGCCAGCGCCGCCTCGTGCGCGGCGCGCACCAGGCATTCGAGCAGGCGCACCAGCGCCGGCGAGCCCAGTTTGGCCGAAGCGGTGCCGAGCGCGGCGAGCGACTGCTCGAACTGGGCCTGCACGGCGGCGTCGGGTTCGGCCGCGATCGTGCCCCAGCTGGTCTTGGCCTGGGCCAGCGCCTCGCGCGCGCTCTTGAGCGCCTCGGGGTCGATCCGGCCGTAGCGGCGCACGTCGTAATCAAACGGCACCATGCCGTCGAGGCGGTAGGCCTTGCGCAGCGACTGCGCGATCGGCGGCGGCGAGGCGGCGGCGGCGATGAAGAACAGGGCGTCGCGCAGCATCGCCTCGGGCAGGCTGCCCTGCCCCTGCGACAGGCGGCGGATCTGCAGGTTGATCAGGCCGAACAGCTGCTTGACATACAGGTTGTTGCCCATCTGGCCGGTCGCGACCAGTTCGGCGAAGCCTTGCATGGCGAGCCAGAAGGTGCGCGCGTGGTTCTCGTGCTGGGCGTCCGCCACCAGCGCGATCGCCTCCTGCATGGCGCGCGCGGCCGCGCGGCGCGAAGCCTCGTCGACGCTCTTGAGGAAGGGCAGCAGCGCTTTTTCGAAACGCGCGCGGCAGGCCGCGTAGTCGGGCTCGCCCGCCGGCGCTGTCGACGCGGGCAGGCTGACCGGGATCGACAGGTCGGCGAAGAACAGGTCGGCCGGATGGATCCGCTCGGCGCCGAGCAGCTCGCGCAGCGCGCGGTAGTACGGGAACAGGCGCGACGGCTGCGGCGCGTTGCCCGAGAGCAGCTCGTCGAGGTATTCGATCACGGCCAGGTAGGCGTCGGTGACGGCCGCCACCGAGGCGGCGTTGCATTCCAGGGTGCCTTCCTTGAGGCTCGACAGCACCTGTTCGGCGGCGCTGGTCATCGCGCCGACGCCCTCGACATCGACCATCTGCAAGGCGCCGTGGGCCTGGTGCAGATGGGTTTTCGCGAGCTGGAGCGAGGCGGTGCGGGCGTCGTCGGTCTGCGCGAGCGCCTCGAGCAGCACCGTTTGGGAGCGGCCCAGCGCATCGCGGATTTCACCCATCACCCAGGACAGCGGCCCGGTGTCGAATTGCGGCGCCTGCGAAAAATCATTCATCTAAATCTGACTCCGGTTGATACCCCGCCTGTGAGGGCTGTGCGAAGGTGGATTGCCCCGGTCTCATGGCCGGAGATCCTACCGTAGCGGCGCGCCAGGGGTGGCAAACCCCGTGCGCGTCATGTATTGGACTGCGAATGTTGAACTACAAAGCTTGGACTACAAAGCTCGGCCTGCAAAGCCTAAACTGCAAAACGGCGCGCCGGCGACGGCGCGCCCGTTTCATCAGCTGACGACGCGGAACCGCGACACCGAGTTTTTGAGTTCCTGCGCCAGCAGCGTCAGTTGGCGAATCGACTTGGCGGTTTGCTGCGTGCCGTCCTGGGTCTGCTCGGTGACCGACAAAATATGCTGAATGTTGTGCGCCACGCCGTTGGCGGAGGTCGCCTGCAGCTCCGTCGCGAACGAAATGCCCTGAATCAGTTCCGCGAGGCGGTTCGAGACGCGCGAGATGTCCGACAGCGCGGCGCCCGCGGCGTCCGACAGCTTGGCCCCCTCGACCACACCCTGGGTCGACTTTTCCATAGCGGCCACCGCGTCGTGGGTGTCGGTCTGAATGGTACGCACCAGCGCGCCGATCTGTTTCGCCGCCGAGCCGGAACGTTCGGCCAGCCGCTGCACCTCTTCGGCCACGACCGAGAAGCCGCGTCCCGCCTCGCCGGCCGACGCGGCCTGGATCGCCGCGTTCAGCGCCAGCACGTTGGTCTGTTCGGTAATGTCTGAAATCAGCTCGGTGATCTCGCCGATCTCCTGCGACGATTCGCCGAGGCGCTTGATGCGCTTCGAGGTTTCCTGGATCTGCTCGCGGATCTCGTGCATGCCCTTGATCGCGTTTTCCACCGCGGTCGAACCCTGGTGCGCCGCCGCCACCGACTGGCGCGCCACGTCGGCCGATTCGTTGGCCGACTTGGAGACGTCGGTAATCTCGGACGCCATCTTCAGAACCGTGGCCGACGCGTCCTGGATCTCGCGCGACTGCTGTTCGGTCGCGTCGAGCAGCTCGGTCGAGATGTTCTGCGCGTTGGTCGACGCCGAGGTGACCTGCTCGGCCGTGTTGGTGACGCGCTCGACCAGCCCGCGCAGCTCCTCGACCGTGTAGTTGACCGAGTCGGCGATCGCGCCGGTGATGTCTTCCGACACCGTCGCGTGCACGGTCAAGTCGCCGTCCGCCACTTCCTGCAGCTCGTTCATGAGGCGCAAAATGGCGGCCTGGTTCTGGTCGTTGGTGGCCTGGGCCTCCTCCTCTTTGGCCTGCGACAGCACGCGCATCGCTTCGGCCTCCTGGCGCCGCACGTCGGCGCCGCGGGCCCGGTTGCGCGAGTCCTGCAGCATGACGCGGCCGACGCTGAAGGCGACCAGCAGCGTGAACACCGAGGCCGCCATCATCAGGTAGGACCAGATGTCGGCCGAGTCCTGGTTGTTGCGGTAGATGCGCTGCAGGTTGGTCAGTTGCTTCTTGACGTCCTCGTTCTCGTAGAAGATCGACTGCTCGGCGCCCTTGGCGGCGGTCAGTTTCGGCAGGCTGGCGAGGATGGTGTTGACCAGCTTGTGGTATTCGTCGAACTTGAATTTGATCTGGCCGAGCGTCTCGCGCAGGGCCGGGTCGCGCACGGCGGCCAGTTGCATGGTCTCGTTGCCGTTCAAGAAGCCTTCGACCGAGACGCGGAAGGTGGTGGCGTCGCGCCCGAGCTGGAACGCGGTTTCGGTACGGATCACGCCCGAGGTCAGGAACTCGCTGGCGCTGCGCGAGAGGCGCTGGGTCAGCATCATCATGCGGCCGATCGCGGCCAGTTCGCGCGGCGTGCCGCCGCGCTGGACCTTCTGGCTGAGCAGGTCCTCGGTCATCGTCAGCAGCTCGGGCGAGAGCACCTCGAGCTGTTTCAGGGTGCGCTCGAAGCTGGTCAGCTCGGGCTTCATCTTCGAGATGGTGCCGGCGGCGTTGTTGGTGTTGACCCACTTCGCGTTGGCCTCCTTGAGCTGCTTCGTCATCGACGACGGCGAGGCCGGGATCTGGGCGCCGTTGAAGGTGCCGCCGTCGGACAGCAGCTTGAGGTCGGCCGTGAGCTGGGCCCGGCTGTCGTCGAGCTGGCCGAAGGCCTCGAGGTTGCCGCGGATGGCGTTAGGGGCCGCCTTGCCGATACGCTGCGAGTGCATCAGGGCGTCACTGGCGATCTGGGTCTGGTCGGACGCGACGGCGTTGCCGAGGTTGGTGCGCCACAGCGCGAACAGGGCCACGCCGACGCTCACCGTGAGCACCATCAGCAGGATGCGCAACTGGCGCGGCAACGACAAATGGCCGATGAACGGCAGCTGGAATTCAGATTCTGGCTCGTCGGCGAGGCTGGCCTGGGCCGGCTCCTCGACCCGCAGCGGCTCGCGCTCTTCGGCGGCGGACTCGCCGGCGCCGTACGAGGGCGCGGTGCCGAATTCAGTGTCGGGCGAATCGAGCATGCCCTCGCCCTGCTTGTTTTTCGAGAAAAAAGAAATCTTCGACGCAAATCCCATTACAGCTCCCAGTCCCTAAGGTAAGGCCACTCTAAACCAGTGACTTATAATCCGACGTGCAAAAAGCGCGGCTCGCGCACCAGCGCGGCCAGGTCCATCAAGGTCCATTCGTTCGATTCGGCGTCGCGCAGGCGCTCGCCGGCGGCCGTCATGTCGCCCGCGTAGCGCAGGCCGTGCACGCGCGAGACCAGCAGCCCGCAATTGAAGCCGAGGCCGGCGGCGAAGGTGATGATCCGGCTGTCCGGACCGGTGACGGTGTTCGGTTCGCCGTTGTAGCAGGCCAGGTCGATGATGCCGATCAGGTTTCCGCGGATGTTAGACAGGCCGAGGAACCAGGGCTGCGCGAGCGGCACCGCGGTGATCGCGCCGACCGGCACGATCTCGCCGGCCTCGCCCAGCTCGAGCAGGAAGCGGCGCGAGCCGACGGTCACGCCGAGCTGGTTGACGCGGGCCCCGCTGTCGCCCCGGGCCGCCTGCATGCGTTCGAGCAGCTGGACCTGGTATTGACGAAGGCGGGTGCGGCGTCCTGCCGCATCCGCCTTCACGGGCGACGCCGTCACGGAATCTGCGGAACTCATCGTTTAACTGCCGAGCGCGGCGATTTTGGCCAGCAGCAGCTCGGGGTCGACCGGCTTGACTAGGTAGTCGCGCGCGCCCTGGCGCAGGCCCCAGATGCGGTCGGTTTCCTGGTTCTTGCTGCTGCAGATGATGATCGGCACGTCGACCAGGTCCGGATCGCGCGTGATGGCGCGGGTGACCTGGAAGCCGTTGGCGCCGGGCATGACCACATCCATGAGGATCAGTTCGGGCTTCTCCTCCTTGATGCGCGCCAGCGCCTCTTCGCCGTTGTCGGCGGTGCGTACGGAAAAGCCTTTTTTGACGAGGATGTCGGTCAAATAGTAACGCTCGGTCGGGGAGTCGTCGACGATTAGAATTTTAGTGATGGCCACGGGGCGCTCCTGCTACTTGGGTTGTTGGGTTAAAGCCGCGTTGGCCAGCGCCGCCGCGGTATGCTCGCGCACGGCTGCGAGCAAGCTGTCTTTACTGAATGGCTTGGTGAGATAAGCCGCCGAGCCGACCATCGCGCCGCGAGCGCGGTCGAACAGGCCGTCCTTGGACGACAACATCAACACCGGGGTCGAATGGAACCTGGCGCTTTTCTTGATCAGCGCGCAGGTCTGGTAGCCATCGAGCCGCGGCATCAGGATGTCGCAGAAGATGAGCGCCGGGTGCTGGTCGTTGATCTTGGCCAGCGCGTCGAAACCATCTTCAGCCAAAACCACCTGGTAACCTGCCTGCGTGAGGAAGATTTCGGCCGACCGGCGAATAGTGCTGCTATCGTCGATCACCATTATTTTTAAACCTGTCGATTGCGGCGATGTCGTCATATTTAATTTTACTCAGCATGAATGTGCACGATAGCATAGCGCAGGGCAATTGTGCACATATGGTTGCATCGAATCAATACAAGATGTTGTCAGGCGACCTAGAACGGCGGGCCTCAAATCACGGTCATCTCGAAATCGTCCTTGCGCGCGCCGCATTCGGGGCAGGTCCAGTTCATCGGCACATCAGGCCAGCGGGTGCCGGCGGCGATGCCCTCTTCGGGCAGGCCGGCCGCTTCGTCGTAGATCCAGCCGCAGATCAGGCACATCCAGGTCTGGAACGGCGGATTGGGTTCATTGCTGCTCACGTGGTGTTCCTTGTATCAAGTAAAATATGGGATCAGGTATCTTAATCCACCGGCCGTGCAAATCCAAACTTCTCCCCTCATATTAACGTTCGGCCTGTCCGACCCGCTCGGCGCGACCGGCATCCAGGCCGACCTCGCCGCGTTCGCCGCGCTCGGCTGCCACGGCCTGTCGGTGACCACCGGGCTGCTGATCGCCGACACCTTGCGCATCGAGGGCAGCCAGGAGATCGACGTCGATTTCCTGGTCGACCAGGCCCGCGTGCTGCTCGAGGACATGACCGTGGCGGCGATCAAGGTCGGCCCGCTGGCGAGCATCGAACAGGCCTCCGCCATAGCGGAAATCATCTCCGACTACCCCGACGTGCCGGTCGTGCTCGACCCGTTTTTATCGAGCCTGCCGGACTCCGGGCTGGCCGACGACGACATGCTGATGGCGATCCGCCAGATCCTGGTGCCGCAGGCGAGCGTGCTGCTGCTGTCGCAGGTGGAGCTGGCGCGCATGGCCGAAACCTGGCGCGAGGGCGGCATCGACATGCTCGCCGCCGACGTCGCCGAACTGACCGACATGGGCTGCGAACACGTGCTCGTGACGGGCACCGGGGCGGCCGGCAGCGGCGCCGGCGCGACGCTCTCGAATAGCGTCTACGACGAGGACGGGCTGGTCGTCACGCACAGCTGGCAGCACCTGGCCGGGCCCTTCATCGGGGCCGGCAGCACCATGTCGGCGGCGCTCGCGGCCTTGCTCGCGCGCGGCATGGACAAGGACGCCGCGCTGCAGGCGGCGCAGCAGTACACGGCCGGCGCGCTGGCCCACGCCCAGCGCTTCGGCATGGGCAAACTGATACCGAATAAATTTTTCGATTTTCTGCCACAGACTGTGGCCCTAATGTCACACATCACCACCGAGACCGACTCCCGCCATGACAACTGAGCACATATCCAACAACGACACGCTGTTCGCGCGCGCCCAAAAGACCACCCCGGGCGGCGTCAATTCGCCGGTGCGCGCGTTCCGCTCGGTCGGCGGCACGCCGCGCTTCATCACGCGCGCCGAGGGCCCCTACTTCTGGGACGCCGACGGCAAGCGCTACATCGACTACATCGGCTCGTGGGGCCCGGCCATCGTCGGCCATGCCCATCCCGAGGTGATCGCGGCGGTGCAGGCGGCGGCCGCGAACGGGCTCTCGTTCGGCGCGCCGACGCTCGGCGAGATCGAGATGGCCGAGGAGATCTGCCGGCTGGTGCCGTCGATCGAGCAGGTGCGGCTGGTGTCGTCGGGCACCGAGGCGACCATGAGCGCGCTGCGGCTGGCGCGCGGCGCGACCGGGCGCGACAAGATCGTCAAGTTCGAGGGCTGCTACCACGGGCACGCCGATTCGCTGCTGGTCAAGGCCGGCAGCGGCCTGCTCACCTTCGGCAACCCGACCTCGGCCGGGGTGCCCGAGGACTTCGTCAAGCACACGCTGGTGCTCGACTATAACAACGTGGCCCAGCTCGAGGACGCGTTCGCGTCGATGGGCGAGACGATCGCCTGCGTGATCGTCGAGCCGGTCGCCGGCAACATGAACCTGATCAAGGCCACGCCCGAGTTCCTGCGCGCGCTGCGCGACTTGTGCACCGAGCACGGCTCGGTGCTCATTTTCGACGAGGTCATGTGCGGCTTCCGGGTCGCGCTGGGCGGGGCGCAGGAGCTGTACGAGATCGCGCCCGACCTGACGGCGCTGGGCAAGGTCATCGGCGGCGGCCTGCCGGTGGCCGCGTTCGGCGGGCGCGCCGAGCTGATGGGCAACATGGCGCCGCTGGGCGCGGTGTACCAGGCCGGCACGCTGTCGGGCAATCCGGTGGCGGTGGCGGCCGGCATGGCCACGCTAAAGCTGATCCAGGCGCCGGGCTTTTACGAGAAGCTGACGGCGCAGACGGCCAAGCTGGCCGCCGGGCTCGAGCAGGCGGCCAAGGAGGTCGGCGTGACGTTTTGCGCGGACTCCGTGGGCGGCATGTTCGGCATCTACTTCAGCGCCGAGGTGCCCGGTTCGTATGCCGAGATGATGGCGGGCGACAAGACGCGCTTCAACGCCTTCTTCCATGCGATGCTCGACGAGGGGGTGTACTTCGCGCCGGCCGCGTTCGAGGCGGGCTTCGTGTCGGCGGCGCATGACGATGCGGTGATCGAGGAAACGATCGCGGCGGCGCGGCGGGTGTTTGCGCGGATGGACAAGTAAGCGCGGGGCGCTATAGAAATCGCGAAAAACGAAGCTGATAAAAAACCTAAACCAACATCGTCCTCGCGAAGGCGGGGACCCATAGAACGTCGGCTCAGAGCTAACGCTCTATGGGTCCCCGCATGCGCGAGGACGATGTTGGTTTAGGTCTTTCGAGGATGACGTTTACATTTGAATTTTGCGACAACCTCGAAAGCGGGGATCCATCGTTAGCGAGCGCAATGATGGCGCAATCTAGTTAAGCCCTTGAACGCATAGATTCACGATATTCGACGTCGCGAGCCGAATGATTCACACGCGAAACGCGTGTGAATACAGCTTGAGTCCCTGCCCGCTGGGAAAAACGGTCAAGCCGAACGAACTTTGCACTTAAACGGAAATTTCCTATCGCGCGCATCCTCTTCGATGTGCCTTGCGATTTTATCGAGTGTGTCCTTGCTGCCCGCAATTAGTTGACCGGTGCCTTCTTCATGGATTTTCAACATTAGTTGAACGGCTTGATATCTATCCTTTCCGGAAAACATCTGCACCACCTGAACGACATAGTCCATTGGCGTAATATCGTCATTTTGCAGCTCGATGACATACAGTTTGCCATCCAACGCCGCATCCAATTCCTCGGCAATCTGCGCCGGCAACGGCAAAATCGAATATTTTCGGGAGCTTCCTTCGGACACGCCGTTGCGCACCGCGGCATGCGCGATTTCATTACGTTCGCAGTACCTTCTGAACTTTTCGATTAGGGAACGGAACATCGGCACTCCTCTCCATCAACTAGTACTGATGTTGCGCCTGCCCGTTCTTAAGCGACCAACAATGTAGCGCGAACAGAGCACCGGCAACATGCCGCCCCCAGTGGAATTTGTAGCTCCAACCCCAGTCGTAAACGGCGGTATCGACATGACCGGCGTCGAAAAGACTCAAGCCCTCCAGGCGACGCTCTGACTCGCGTTCGGACATCACATCCAGTATCTTGTGCTTGAGGCGCCAAGCGGTCCGATAACAAACACCGACGAGGCGCATCGGCTCGAGATCAGATACATTGTTCTTGGCTTGCGTAAGAAAATACACCGCTTGAAACCACTTTGTTAGGGGCCATTTACTCGAGTGGAAAATGGTCCCGCTGGTGAGCGTTGTCTGATGCCGGCATAACTGGCACTGGAAAGTTTTGGCCTTGCCGTCCCAAACCACATAATGCTCTTTGCAAGTACACATCGGGCAAACAAACCCGGCGGGCCACCGGCATTTTTCCAAAGCCGCTTCGCACTGCTCCTGCGTTCCGTAAAGCGCCATGAGTTGCGTCACACTCATCCCAGTATGAAACTGAACCCGATACATCGCCATGATTTGCTCCCGTTGCGGCACCATACACGCATATGCAGAGTTGGAAGGGTAACGGAGGCTCGCGTTCAGTTGAGATGAAGATCAGCACTAGTCAACATCAAGATTGACTCGCCACACTTAATACGGACCTCAGTTTGTTACCGGATCGCGTGGATCCGGCCGCCAATTGTGGCGGCGATCGCATGATTCGAGGGGAATGACATGATACATGTGCTCGTAAACATTGCCCCGGATCATGCCTCTGAGACGGCGATACAGGCGACCGTCACCGCTCCTGCATGCCACGGCGGCATATGTATTCATTATCCGATAGCTGTAGGGGTTTTTTTTCATCAGGTCTTCGAATCCCGCCCTTAATTTTTTCCAGTCGGGGAACGACGCTTTCTCAGGCAAAAATGGAATTTCGGCGGTGTTGTCAACTAAGGAATATACTCGCGCATACATGCCTTTTCCTTCAAATCGGTTTGCCAACCTGACGGACTCGTTGGCGAATGCCTCGTATTGCGTGACGGATCCGCCCAGACTGGGGCGTTGAACGCTCGCCATGGCCATATATATCGCGTGGTACTCCGGATGGAGCCGGACGCCGTGCTCGAATACCTTACGCGCTTGTGCTGGCTTGTGCTCGTCAGAGAGCTGGGCAATTCTAATTGGGTACCATGCCGGGCAGCTCATTGATTTTTCGGGAATTTTCTGCAATGCCAGGTAAGCCTTCTCAATGCGCTCATTGAAAATCTCCCGGCTCTCCTTGGAGGTATGCCCCCCATGCGCATGGGTTTGAATCGACCATGCATAGGCGCGCCGCAAAACCACCTCCGCATATATTGCGGCGACCGATTCGGGCTTGACCTGCTGCCACGCTATGACCTTTTTCAGTTCCCCTTCCCATTGCGGGAGCCGTGACGACATCTCAAACAAGGATTCGGCGTATTTCTCCAATTTCCATGTGCCATCTGCAAAACGATCTTTTCCCGAGCACCACCGCAGAAAAATCCCATCGAGTGTAACGTAATCGCCATCGTCGAGTGCCGTCTTAACCAAACGACCCTCGTCGAACACAAACTGCGCCTCCATGCTGCACGCAACCTGAATATTTGCAACATCATCATAGCAAGTCATTACTCTGCTACCAGGCGCGGTCGGGACCGAAAACGTCTGCAGCACCGTTGCGCCGACCTCCATCGGAAGAAATGGCAAAATCCAGATTACGGCTGCGAGCAATAACTTGAAATTGATTGAAAAAGTCGGTCGAAATGGCTGCGCACGCTTATGTTTCATAATTCTCTTTCGTATACTTACCTCAGTGCGCAAGGAATTGGCATGCCTCCCCCTCGTTCGCCTTTCGCCTACATCATCGAATTGGTCTTGAATTTGTGCCGCCTGTCACAGACATCGACAGGATCGACGTCGAACATGCTGCTGACCAGATAATCCGTGGTGCGGGACCTGAGTGTGCGATACAAAACGCTGTCGTTGGAGCGGCACGCCACCGCTGCATACCTGTTGGTATTGTGCGCACTGTTCGGATAATCTCGCATCAAATCGTCGTATCCCGCTTGCAGGTATTTCCATTCTGGATACTTATTCTCGGACACAAACGGAATTCCGAATCTACCATCGACGAGCCAAAACAGTCGCGCATACATGCCGCCGCCCTCAAAGCCTTTGGCCAGCCTGACTGCCTCATGCGCAAACGCGTTATACGCTTCTACACTGCCTCCCCACTTCGGTTCATATATCCGGGCTATTGCGAAATATATCTGGTGATATTTAGGAAATGTTTTGACGCCTTCGTCGAAAACTTTGCGCGCTTCAGCCCCCTTCCCCATCGCAACAAGTGTTTCAATTTTTTCCTCGTACCATGCCGGGCAGGATTTCGCCCTTCCTTCGATTTCAGTCAAAATGAGGTCGGCGTTTCCAAGGCGCTCATGAAAAAGCGTCCAACTCTCCTTGGAGACCATGTTTGCGAACGCATCGCCCCTCGATTTCCAAGCGTATGATTTCCACAAGGCCGCCTCGAAAAATTTTGCGGCAACCGAGCCGGGTTTCGCCTTCTGCCAGGACTGAACCGCTTCCATATTCTGATTCAAACTTCTGAAACCCAATGCGCCTTCTACCTTTGGGGAAAAATGTGGGAGTTTCCATAAGCCGTCGGCAAAACGATCTTTTCCGGTGCACCATTGATCAAACAATTTTTCGAGGCGGTCGAAATTTTGATTATTGAATAAGTGTACGACCAGCCCCGATCCTTCAGGATTAAATCTTACAGAATCCGGGCAACTGACCATCTTGTGAGTGTTTTTTTCGAAGCACATCGCAGCCGGTTCGCCGGTATGGTTAATGGTATTGAAGCCGACAATTTCGGCATTCGCCGCGCTAGCGAACAACGTGCTAAATAGAATACCGGCAGTGGCCAAGCGCTTCATACGGGCCAGAAATTTCCCATCATTAATCATGTTTTTAGTCTTTTCGAAATAGTGGATTAACCATATGTTGCCATGAAGGCTTATTGATTGCAATTTTTGGTAGGTGCCAACTAGCAGCTATGCAATCAGGCTGCGGGGCACCGCCGCAGTTCGTGGATTATGAATGGATGCATCATGTGGGTAGCTGTTTTAGGAAACAGAGTTTAGGAAACAGAGAAGTGGGATGCAAAGATCATGAGGCGTATCGCCATGAGTCGAGGCCTTCAAGCACCCAGATCGCCCAGACCCGGTCGAACACCGTTTGCCATGCCACATGCGCAATGGCGGCGGCATCCTGGAAGCCGCTCTCGGTCCTGTTCAGCTCAGCTCAGCGACCAGTTCGGTCAGGCGATACAACAGCCGAAGCGCAGCCTGCCCCGCGACATGTGCGTCCGCGCTATCGCCCTCGGCCCAATGGCAAAAGGCGCGGGCAGTTTCGGCGAAGCGCTCGACCGAAGCGGGGCTTGCCCACGGCGCGCTGCTTTACTTGGGGGCCGGATCCAGCACGAAGACCGCCACCGCCTCGAGCCGCGGCGTGTCGTTGATGTTCTCGATGCGCACCGATGCGCAATCCTCGGCCGCCACGCTGCGCCAGTTCGGCACGCCCGCGTTGGCGAACAAGGCGTTGGCCTTGGATTTACCCGTCAGGTCGAGCGCGATGCGCGCGTTGCGCGGCCCCGGCCCGTAATTGACGTCGAGGATCTCGAGCCCGTAGGTCGCCAGCCAGCCCTCCCACAAGCCCTTCTCGGTGCCGGCGACGATCCGGTCGAACATATCGGACAGTTTCAAACCCTTTTTAACCAATGCGAGCAGCGGCTTGAGCGCGGGCGAGCGGCGCGGATCGGGGCTCTTGCGGCCCGCCCCGCACTCGTCGATGGCGCGCAGTTCCTTGCCCAGCGCCGCGTCGCGCTCGGTGTAGTCGCGCATGCGCACCAGCATGTCGGCGTCCAGGAAGGGATTCGAGGTCAGCTTGGCGACCGGGTCGCCGTCCTTGGCGGGCGCCGGCTTGGGCTTGGCGGCCGGCTTGGCCGCCGCTTTGGCCGCCGGCTTGGCGCCGGGCTTGGCCGCGGGCTTGGACACCGGCGCTGCCAGCAGCGCGGCCGCGATCTCGGACTTGGATTTGGCTGCCGGCTTGGCCGCTGGTTTATTTTTTTGCATGGTGTGTGTCCTGTGGCGCGAGCCGTTTACTTGAGCCAGCCACGGCGGCGGAAAAACCAGAATGGCGTGATCATGCTGATGACCATGAGGCCGAGCGCGAACGGATAGCCGAACGCCCAGTCGAGCTCCGGGAAGAAGCCCCGGAAGTTCATGCCGTAGATGCTCGCGATCAGCGTCGGCGGCAAAAACGCCACCGAGGCCACCGAGAAAATCTTGATGATCTTGTTCTGGTTGATGTTGATGAAACCGACGGTGGCGTCCATCAGGAAGTTGATCTTGTCGAACAAGAACGAGGTGTGGCCGTCGAGCGACTCGATGTCGCGCAAAATCTGGCGCGCCTCCTCGAACTGCTCGGCGTTGAGCAAGCGCCCGCGCATCAAAAAGCTGACCGCGCGCCGCGTGTCCATCATGTTGCGCCGGATCCGGCCGTTCAAATCCTCCTCGTGCGCGATCGCGTTCAGGGTCGCGGCGGCGTCCTGGTCGGTGAATTCCTTTTGCAGCACGCGGCGGCTGACTTCTTCGAGGTTCTGGTAGATGCCCTCGAGCGCGTCCGCCGAATACTCGGCGTCGGTCGCGTACAGGTCGATCAGCACGTCCATATAGTCGGCGATCGAACCAGGGCGCGAACGCGCGCGCATGCGCACCAGCCGGAACACGGGCAGGTCGTCCGTATGCACAGAGAACAGCATCTTTTTGGCGAGGATGAACGCGACCGTGACCACGCGCGACGGTCCTTCGTCCTCCTCGAGCAAAAAGTCGGTGCGCAGGTGCAGGTCGCCGTTTTCGGCCTCGTAGTAGCGGGCCGACGCCTCGATGTCCTTGACTTCGTCTTCGCCGGGCAGGATCACGCCGTAAATCGCCTTGACCCAGGCACGTTCGTCGTCGTTCGGGTCGGTCAGGTCGACCCATACCGGCGCGACGTTCTCAAGGTCCGAACGCGACTCGATCGGTACCTGGTTGAGACGGCCATTTTGCAATACGAATACGTTGATCATGCGCGCTCTCGGCCGGACGAAGATGGGGACACGGACCGGGCCGCGTCAAAACAGCGCAAGTGTACCCGTTAGGCATTTGCGCGACCACCCCGAATCGATAATTTCGCGTCAGTGCAGCTGCTTTTCGATCATTTTGTCGACCGCGGGGATCGAGGTTGGCGCCTCGGGCGCGGGCGCGACCGCCTTGGGCGTGACGAAGCCGCGCGTCTCGTTGGTGCGGATCACTTTGGTGGTCCGGTTATCGGGTTTGCAATCTTCGTTCGAGACCACGGTCTTGCCCTTGATGACGCACTTGCGCAGCGCGCCGTCGTCGCCGTTGGCGGCCTTGCGCCCCTTGTCGAGCAGCTCGCCCGCGCCGGCGCTCGCCTCGCCGCTGAGCTTGGCCCAGCCCTCGGCGAAGAAGTTGCGCTCGGCGCGCATCGACATCATCGCGCACATGCCGACCGCCGCCGCCAGCGCCGATATCACGGCCACCTGCACCAGGCTCAGGCCTGCCTGGCGCCGGCGCGCCCCCGCCATATTGGCCCTCATGGCAGGTCCGCCGAATTCATGCGCCGCATGATGACACCGGTGCGCCTGGCCAGGTAGTTGGTGTCGCGGTGGCGGTCGTAGTAGCGCGGGTTGGGCAGCATCACGGCCAGCCGGGCCGCCTGCGCCACGCTCAGTTTCGCCGCGCTCGTGTGGAAATAGTGGCGCGCGGCCGCCTCGGCGCCGAACACGCCGCTGCCGAGTTCGGCCACGTTCAGGTAGATCTCGAAGATGCGTTCTTTTTCCATCATTGTTTCGAGCATAGTGGCAATGACCAACTCCTGGGCTTTGCGGATGTAACTGCGCGAGCCCGATAAGAACAGGTTCTTCGCCAGTTGCTGGGTGATGGTCGAGGCGCCGCCGACCACCTTGCGTTTTTTGGTGTTTTTTTCGTAGGCCTTTTGCAGGGCCTCCCAATCGACCCCGGCGTGCTCGGAGAAATTGGCGTCCTCCGAGGCGATCACGGCCCGCTTCAGGTTGTTCGATATGCGCGCGTACGGCACCCACTGGTGGATGATGACCGCGTCCGGGTTCTTCTCGCGCAAAATCTCGGCCTGCTCGCGCATAAAACTGGTGCTGGCCGGATTATGGTCGATCCACCAACAAACTTGCAAGAAGAAGTACACCTGCACCAGCAAAATGATCAGCAAGGGCCCCCAAAACAGCCATTTGAGCCAGCCGCGCCGGCCCGGCGCCTTGGCGCCCTTGCCACCCTTGTCCGATTTCGCCATGTCGATATTTATAGTTATAGGAATTTGTAAAGCGGGGCCGTTCGATGCAAAGTCTGCTTATTGGGGGTCCTGGGCGGCCTGCGCGCGCAGTTGTTCGAGCACCGCCGCCGCATCGGGGCGCACCCCGCGCCACAGATAGAACGCTTCCGCGGCCTGCCCGACCAGCATCCCGAGGCCGTCGCGCACGATGGCGCCGTGGCTGGCCGCGAACTGCATGAACGGGGTCGGCTCCTTCCCGTACATCATGTCGAGCGCGAGCGCGCCGGGCTTGAACGCGCCGGCTGGCACGGCCGGCATGGCCGCGGACAGGCTGGCCGAGGTGGCATTGATGACCACGTCGAAGGCGCCGTCGATGGCGTCGAGGGCGCAGGCCTCGATTTGCCCGGCGAGGCTTGCGTGCGCGTCGAAGTGCGCGGCCAGCGCGTGCGCGCCGGCCGCGCTGCGGTTGGCGATGACGATCTGGCCCGGCCCTTTGTCCAGCAGCGGCAGCAGCACCCCGCGCGCGGCGCCGCCCGCACCCAGCAACAAGATGCGGCGGCCAGCCAGCGCCAGCCCGGCGTTGTCGACGATGTCGGCCACGAGGCCGGCGCCGTCGGTGTTGTCGCCCACGATGCCGGCGTTTGTGAACAGCAGGGTGTTGACCGCGCCGGCCGCGCGCGCGCGTTCGGACAGGGTCGTGGCCAGCGCGGCCGCCTCGAGCTTGAACGGGACCGTCACGTTCAAACCCTTGTAGCCTTCGGCGCGCAGCGCCTGCACCGTGGCGGTGAAGCCGTCTAGCGGGGCCAGGCAGCGCTCATAGGCGATGCGCTGGCCGGTCTGGCGCGCGAACGCGGCGTGGATCTGGGGTGATTTGCTGTGGGCGACCGGATTGCCGATCACACCGTAGTGGTCGACGGGATCGACCGGGCCCTGCCCGGTCATCACAGCGTTTTCTCGCTCAGGTTCGCTTCGAGCGTCTGCGCGCGCGTGAAATTGAAGCGCGTGACGATCACCCACAGGTCGTCGCGGTCGGCCGAGCGCATATTGCGCGGGAACTGGCCGAACGGCGCCGAGCGGCGCACGATCGCCATGGCGGCCTTGTCGAGCGCCGGATTGCCGGAGCTGCGCTCGATGCGCAGGCCGTCGTCCTTCTCGTACAGGGTGCCGTCCTGGAAAATGGTGATGGTAAGGATCAGTTCGCCATACATCTGGCGCCCGTCCTTTTTCGGGAAATTGAGGGTGCCGATCTCCTCGACCCGCTTTTGCATGTTCTTGTAATAGATCGCATACCCGACCGCCTTGGTGCTCGGCGTGATGTAGGTCTTGCGCGGCCGTTTGTTCTCGTCGCTGATCCGCTGGGCGATCTCGGCCTCGCGGCGCGCGAGCACCTTGCTGCTCTCGACCATGTCGTCGCCGAGCTGGGGGGCGTCGGGCTGCTCGCGCTCGGTCACGGGCGCCTTCTTGAACTTCGAGTCCTTGAGGCGGGTGAGCAGGTTGTCCTGCACCTGTGCCATTTCAGCAATGCGGCGCTGGGCCGCCTTGATGCTGTCGCCGTCCTCGCTGCGGCCCATATTGGGCAGGGGCGAGGCGGCGCGGCCGGCATCGGCGTTGCCGCCGCCGTCGAGGTTGGCCTGGGCCAGCGCCTCGGCCTTGATCGGGGCCTTGTCGTGCTTGGCGTTGACGAGGATGACTTCGAGGCCGAGGTCGTTGGGCTTGAGCGTGAAGGCCTCGGGCGCGACGAAACGCACCGCCAGCAACAGCGCATGCGCCAGCACCGATACGGTCACTGCGATGATCAGGGGACGGTTTTCGTTGGAAAAGTTCACGCGGTTCGGGCTTTGGATCTGTTGATTCAGAGAATGGGCAATTCTACGTCAAGGGCCTGCCCGCGTGGACAGGTTTTTTTGAAAACAACATTTGGGTGGGATAAGTCGATTCCAATCTGGCATCGGAAGTCGTATAGCTGGAATTAAACCTACATCGTCCTCGCGGAGGCGGGGACCCATAGACCAGTTAATCATCGGCAAACTTATTTTCGCCACCCGCGCAGACCGATTGTTCCAAACGCAGTGGCCGCAATTAATTTGCCACTGAGCTAATGTTCTATGGGGGTGGCGCATGCGCCACCGCCTCCGCGAGGACGATGTAGTGGTTTAGCTGGCTTCCGGGGCGGGCACGACGACCGCGCCTTCGGCCTGCTCCGCCACATCGGCCGCCGTATCGCCCTCGACCACCGGCGCTGCCACTTCGTCAACAACTTCCTCTTCTTCATAGTCGAGCTCGGCTTCACCCGCCGCCTCGGCCGCCACGACCTCGAGCAGGCGCGCCTCGATGGTCAGGTCGACCTCGTCCCAGCGCAAAATATCGAGCTTGACCTGCGCCCCGCGCGCCACCGCCGGCATGCCCGGCAGCCGCACGATCAGCGGGATGTCGTTCAAGCGCAGCACCTCGTCCTTGAGCACGACGGCCTCGACCTGCCGCGCCTCCTGCTGGCCAAGCCAGCGCAGGCACCAGTAGCGCTCCATGTTCTGCTGGTGCTCGTTGTAGGCTGCATACGCGGCGTCGAACGCCGACACGATCGCGAACAGATTGGCGTCGCGCGGCTTGAACGGTGCGACCAGCGGCGCCGTCACGCCATGCTCGGCGCAGGCCAGGATCTGCCACTGGTTGACCAGGTCGGTGTAGCGGCGCAGCGGCGAGGTGCTCCAGGCGTACTGGTCCACGCCGAGGCCCTGGTGCGGCGCCGCGTGCGTGACCATGCGCACCTGCATCTTGGCGGCCCAGCCGGCGCCGCTGCCCGCGCCTTGCGAACGGTAGATGCCGGGAACGCCCGAGTCATGCATGAGCTTGCCCCAGGTGCTGTTGGCGAAGATCATCAGCTCGGCGACGATCTTGTCGAGCGGCGCGCCGCGCTTGCGCCGCTGCACCGTCACGACGTCGTCGTCGACGTAAAAATTGAAGTCCATGCGGTTGTTCTGCTCGGGCTTGAGGCCGAACTCCTCGCGCCGCTTCATGCGGCCGGCCTCGAGCTGCAGCGCCCACTGCCACAGCTGCGCCATCTCGGCCTTGTGCGGGTATTCGCCCTCGCCGCTGGCCAGGGTTTCCTCGTTGACCAGCGCGTCGAGGTCGTTGTGGCGCAGGTTGGCCGCGATCGGCACCATCTCGGCGCGCGTCGTCGTCGAGACCAGGCGCCAGGCTTGCGGGTCGCTCGTGTCGAGCGTCGCGTACAGCGACAGCGCGGGGCAGGTGCTGCCCTCGGCCAGCGTGAACGCGGCCACGACCTCGTCGGGCAGCATCGTGATCTTATCGCCCGGCATGTACACGGTCGACATGCGCGCGCGCGCCAGCTTATCGATCGCGTCGTCGGGACGGATGCCCAGGCCCGGCGCGGCGATGTGGATGCCGATGCGCAGCAAGCCGTCGGCCTGCGCGACGACCGAGAACGCGTCGTCGATCTCGGTCGTGGTCACGTCGTCGATCGAGAACGCGGCGACCTCGGCGAGCGGCAGGCCGCCCGGGGTCGGCGGCGCCGTCAAGGCGGCAAAGCCGGACCCGCGCGGAAAGTTCTCAAACAAAAATCGCGCCATGTGCAAGTCTTTGGGCGAGGCCACGCCGCCGGTGGCGAGCATGAGCCGCTGCGGGGTCGTGTGCAACTCGTTGCATGCGGCCTCGAGCGCCTTGAATTCGACCGAGTTCTTATCGGGACGGAACAACAACTGGAGCACGAGCGGCTGCAGCGCGGCCGGCAACTGGTTCGCCTTGAGCTGCTCGACATAGCCGGCCTGCACCAGCGCCTGCTGTTTTTTCTTTTCGATGCCGGCCTGCGCCGCGCGCAGCGAGGCTTCGGGCGCGGCCTTGTAGCGCCCACGGCCCTTCTTGTAGAAGAAGATCGGGGCGCCGTGCAGCGCCAGGATCAGCCCGGCCGATTCGAACGCGAGCGGGGTGTGGCCAAAATACTCGGCGCCAAGCTCGGCGAAGCCGAATTCGTCCTGCCCCGCCACTTCCCACAAAAAGTCGAGGTCGACCTCGAGCGCGGTGGCCTTGGCCTTCTCGAGCAGTTCGGCCGGGGCCGGGTTCTCGTACTGCAGCAGCACGTCCTTGACCTTGACCTTGGTGCGTTTTCCGCTTGGCATTTCGACCTGGTAGGCCTCGCCCGCTTGCGAGAGCACTGCGCCGACCTTGAAGTCGCCCGATTCTTCGAAAAAGAGATTCATAGTCATAGTTTTAATTCAATCTTCATTCTTGGTAGTAGTGGCGGCGACCAGCCCGAGCACCGGTGGCAGAAACACCTCGGTGACGAGCAGCGCGCCCTGATGGCGGCGGTACAGGCAGCGCCGCGCATAGTAAATAGTGTGGATCGTGTCTTGCAGGATGGCGTCGCGCGGGTCGCCGCCGAGCGCGACGAACGCGCGCCGCATCAGCGGGTGGCCGGCGCGGATGCGCGCGAATTCAAGCGCGCCGCGCCGCACCTGCGGGTCCTTGAACAAGGTGCTGCCGAGCGAGCGGTCGCCCAGCGCGCTGAACAGCGGCCAGTCCGAGGCGCTCGCCGACAGCGGCACCACCGTGTGGGCGAACACGACCGGCTCGCCGTCGCAACGCAGCAGCACTTCGCGCTCCCACGCCTGGCCCGGACGCGCCAGGCCGATGCGGCGCGCCTCGTCGGGCAGGCACACGGCCCGGTTCTGGTGCAGGCGCTGGACCCGGAAGCTGCCGCTGTGCGCGATCAGGCGCGCCGTCAGCGAACCGCCCGCGGTCAGCCATTCGCGCATCGCGGCGGGCGCGTTGACCGCGTTGACATGCCGGTGCCACAGCGCCTGGCGCAGGGAAGCCGCCCTCACCGGGCCGCGTCCTGAAGGCAAAAGGCGAGCACCTCGTCGACCAGTTCGGGGTAATTCGACAGCGCATGGTCGCCGCCGTCGATCAGGTGCTGGCGCGCGCCCGCGTAGTGGCACAGCATGTCGCGGTAGTCGAGCACCTCGTCGCCGGTCGCGGCGATCAGGAAATAACGCTCGGGGCGCGTGATCGAGGTGACCGCGAGTTCGCCGAGCTCGGCTATGTATTCGCGTTTGAATTCGAACGGCGCGTCGCTGTGGAAGGCGGTGCCGACGCCGACATGCGCGTCGAGGTCGCTCAGCGGCGTGACCGCCGGATTGAGCAGCACGGCGCGGCAGCCGAGCCGTTCGGCCAGCCAGGTCGCGTAGTAGCCGCCCAGCGACGAGCCGACCACGGCCAGCCGCGCCGGGTCGGCCCCGGCCACGAGCTCGAGCGCGAGCGCCATCGCCGCCTTGGGCGAGGCCGGCAATTGCGGGCAGACCAGTTCGGCATCGAGGCCGCGCGCGGCCATCGCCTGCGCCGTCACGCGCGCCTTGGTCGACAGCGGCGACGAGCGGAAGCCGTGCAAATACAGGATCATCGGGCCAGCGCCTCGAGCAGCTTTTGGTGCACGCCGCCGAAGCCGCCGTTGCTCATGACCAGGATATGGTCGCCGGGACGGGCCGCGTCGACGATCGCCTGCACCAAAAAGTCGAGCTGGTCGAAGCTGTGCGCGATTTTGCCCATCGGCGCGAGCGCGTCGGACAGGCTCCAGCCGAGCACCTGCTGGCTGCCGAAGCCGAACACGAGGTCGGCGTCGCGCAGGCTGCCCGGCAACGCGTCCTTCATCGCGCCGAGCTTCATCGTGTTCGAGCGCGGCTCGAGCACGGCCAGGATGCGCCCGCCCGCGGCGGCGCCGGTGCCGAGTTTTTGGCGCAGGCCGCCGACCGTGGTCGCGATCGCGGTCGGGTGGTGCGCGAAGTCGTCGTAGACGGTGATGCCCTTGACCACGCCGCGCACCTCCATGCGGCGCTTGACGCTTTCGAAGCCGGCCAGCGATTCGCAGGCCTGGCCGACCTGCACGCCGACGCTGCGCGCGGCGGCGATCGCGGCGAGCGCGTTGTTGCGGTTGTGTTTGCCGGTCAGGCCCCAGGCCACCGTGCCCATGGTCTGGCCGTCGAGGACGACGTCGAAGTTGCCGTCGGCATGCTCGCGCATGGTCCAGTTGACGCCGGCGCTGCCGCCGAAGGTTTCCTTGTCGCTCCAGCAGCCGCGCTTGATCACGCGCGCGAGCGAGGCTTCGTCGCCGTTGACGATCAGGCGCCCGACGCCGGGCACGGTGCGCACGAGGTGGTGGAACTGGGTCTCGATCGCGCCGATATCGGGGAAGATGTCGGCGTGGTCGTACTCGAGGTTGTTGAGCACGGCCGTTTTAGCGTGGTAATGGACGAACTTGCTGCGCTTGTCGAAGAAGGCTGTGTCGTACTCGTCGGCCTCGATCACGAAGAAGTCCGATTCCTTGGCGCCGTGCAAGCGCGCCGAGATGCCGAAGTTCATCGGCACGCCGCCGATCAGGAAGCCCGGCGCATAGCCGGCGTCTTCGAGGATCCAGGCCAGCATGGCCGAGGTCGTCGTCTTGCCGTGCGTGCCGGCCACGGCCAGCACCCACTTGTTATGCAGGATATGCTCGCCGATCCATTGCGGGCCAGACATATAAGGCAGGCCGCGGTTGAGGATCTCCTCGATCAGCGGGTTGCCGCGCGATACGACGTTGCCGATCACGTAGAGGTCGGGCGCGAGCGCGATCTGCTCGGGGCCGAAACCCTGGATCAGTTCGATGCCCTGGGCTTCGAGCTGGGTGCTCATGGGCGGGTAGACGTTGGCGTCGCAGCCGGTGACCTTGTGGCCGGCCTCTTTGGCGAGCACGGCGAGGCCGCCCATGAAGGTGCCGCAGATGCCGAGAATATGAATATGCATGATGTGGGGGCCGCGCCGGGACGAGCCGGGCACCGCTGATAAATGGCGAATATGCGATTTTACCCGACCCCATGGCATTTTCCGTTCCAGAGTATCATCTCGCTCATGATCCCAAGCCAGAACGACGATCCCCATCTGTTGCGCGCGCAAATCGCCGCGGCCGCCGCGCGGCTGGTCGCGCAGGACGGCGCCGACTTCGGCAGCGCCAAGCGCAAGGCGGCGCGCCAGGTGCTCGGCCCGACGCCGCCGAACGCCGACCTGCTGCCCGACAACGCCGAGATCGAAGAGGCTTTGCGTCAATACCAGAGCCTGTTCCAGGGCGACACGCAACCGGCCCGCCTGCTGCAATTGCGCACCGTCGCACTCGAGGTGATGGACGCGCTGGCCGAGTTTTCGCCCCACCTGACCGGGGCGGTGCTGGGCGGCACCGCCGGCGAGCACGACGACATCCACCTGCAATTGTTCGCCGACAGCGCCAAGGAGGTCGAGATTTTCTTGCTCAACCGCCAGGTCGTGATCGACATCTCCGAGACGCCGCACTTCAAGGGGCGCGGCCACCCGGACGTCGAGACGGTGAGCTTTTTGTGGCGCAAGCAGGGTGTGCGCGCCGAACTGTATGAACTGGCCGACCTGCGTGGCGCGCGTAAATTGCGGGCCGACGGCCGTCCCGCGCGCGTTGACGCGGATGCGTTGCGGGCGCTGCTCGCCGCACAAGCAAGTAATTCTTCTGACGATTCAATGGAACCAACATGAATAAAAAGTACGTGCTCTACCCTGTGGTCAGCCTAATTTTCATCGGCATCGGCATCTATGCCGGCAACCGCAACCGCCCGGCCGAGGCGCCGATGGACCATGTGGCCGCGGGCCATGTGCCGGCCGCCGCGGCCGTGCCGACCACGCCGGTGGGCAAGCTGTTTGCGCAGTCGATGGACGATTCGGCCGGCAAGCCGCAGGCCTTGGCGCAGTGGAAGGGCAAGACTTTGATCGTCAACTTTTGGGCGCCCTGGTGCGCGCCTTGTGTCGAGGAGATGCCGGAACTGGCCACCTTGGGCGCCGAACATGCCGGCAAGGGGGTGCAGGTGATCGGGGTCGGGATTGATTCGGCGGCTAATATTAAGCGGTTCGCCGACAAGTTTAAGATAGCGTTTCCCTTGTATGTGGCGGGGATGCAGGGGACCGATTTATCGCGCGAGTTTGGCAATACGGCGGGCGGGCTGCCATACACGGTGCTGATCGGGGCCGACGGGGAAGTTAAGAAGACTTATCTGGGGCGGATTAAATTCGACCAGCTTAAGGCTGATCTCGCGGCTCTTTAGCCCGAATCGCGCTGGCTTGGACTTTTAGAAGAAATTTAAACCCATCGTCCTCGCGGAGGCGGGGACCCATAGAACAGTTGCGATGAGCCAGCGTTCTATGGATCCGCTACCTTCGCGGTCCCATAGAACAGTTGCTCTGAGCCGACGTTCTATGGGTCCCCGCCTGCGCGAGGACGATGTGGGGGTGTGCGGATTTCGGCTTTGTTTGGCGGCACCCAAAGCGGCTGGCGGCGTTGGCAACAGAGAAACATGTGTTAATGGCGTTGTTTTTTTCGCTTGCCAATGCACGCAGTTGGCGGCAAAATGCGTGACTTTCGCGGAAACGGTCTCCCAGTACATGGCAAAAACGCTCTTATTGCTCAACGGTCCAAACCTCAATATGCTGGGGACGCGCGAGCCTGATGTGTATGGCCGCGAGACCCTCGCCGACATTGAAAACGCTGCAATGGCGCAAGCCACGGCGGCCGGCGCAAGCTTGTCTTGCTTCCAGAGTAATCATGAGGGCGCCCTGATCGACCGCATCCACGCCGCCAAAACCGACGGCGTCGACGCGATCGTGATCAATCCGGGCGGCCTGACCCATACCAGCGTCGCCCTGCGCGACGCATTGGCGGCAGTGGCGATCCCTTTCGTCGAAGTGCACATCTCCAATGTGCACCAGCGCGAAGCATTTCGCCACCATTCATTCGTCTCGGGCATCGCTGTGGGGACCATATGCGGGCTCGGCACTGATGGGTATCGCTTTGCCATCGACTTCGTGCTTAAAAGGCGTTAATCTACGCTATCTTCAAGCATTTTTTGCGGTTTCGCTCATACCCTGAGCGTGTTGCCAACTCTTAAAACATAGAATAAATTCCAAGGGGTTTCACATGGATCTACGCAAACTCAAGACGCTGATTGACCTCGTCGCTGAATCCGATATTGCAGAACTCGAAGTGACCGAGGGCGAGAGCAAAGTGCGCATCGTCAAGTCGTCCGCGATGCCGCAAAACCAGGTCATGATGATGCCGCAAGGCATGCCGCAGCACTACGCCGCACCGGCCGCCGCGCCGGCGCCGGGCCCGGTCGCCGCGCCCGTCGCGGTCGCCGTCGAGCCCACCGGCCACGTCGTCAAGTCGCCGATGGTCGGCACCTTCTACCGCTCGTCCTCGCCAGGTTCGCCGGCGTTCGTCGACGTCGGCAGCACCATCAAGGAAGGCGACACCGTCTGCATCATCGAGGCGATGAAGCTGCTCAACGAAATCGACTCCGACGTCTCCGGCGTCGTCACCAAGATCCTCGTCGAAAACGGCCAGCCGGTCGAATTCGGTCAACCCCTGTTCGTGATCGGCTAAGCGGCCCTTCAAGCCATCGCGGCCCGCGGGCCGCGCGGCGCTTACAACGCGTATGTTGTTCCCCCGTCACCTACAGAAACACCGAACCTACCATGTTTGAAAAAATCCTCATCGCCAACCGTGGTGAAATCGCGCTCCGGATCCAGCGCGCCTGCCGCGAAATGGGTATCAAAACCGTCGTCGTGCACTCCGAAGCCGACAAAGACGCCAAATATGTGAAGCTGGCCGACGAGTCCGTCTGCATCGGTCCCGCATCGTCCGCCCTGAGCTATCTGAACATGCCGGCGATCATCAGCGCGGCCGAAGTGACCGACGCCGAGGCGATCCATCCGGGCTACGGCTTCCTGTCCGAGAACGCCGACTTCGCCGAACGCGTCGAAAAATCGGGCTTCGTGTTCATCGGCCCGCGCTCCGAATCGATCCGCCTGATGGGCGACAAGGTATCGGCCAAGCAAGCCATGATCCGCACCGGCGTGCCCTGCGTGCCCGGCTCCGAAGGCGCGCTCCCCGACGACCCGAAGGAAATCATTCAAACGGCGCGCAAGGTCGGCTATCCGGTCATCATCAAGGCGGCCGGCGGCGGTGGCGGACGCGGCATGCGCGTGGTGCACACCGAGGCGGCCCTGCTCAACGCGGTCGCGATGACCAAGACCGAGGCCGGCGCGGCTTTCGGCAACCCCGAAGTCTATATGGAAAAGTATCTCGAGAATCCACGCCACGTGGAAATCCAGATCCTCGCCGACGAACATAAAAACGCCGTCTGGCTGGGCGAGCGCGACTGCTCGATGCAGCGCCGCCACCAGAAGGTCATCGAAGAGGCGCCGGCGCCGGGCATCCCGCGCAAGCTCATCGAGAAAATCGGCGACCGCTGCGCCGAGGCCTGCCGCAAGATCGGCTACCGCGGCGCGGGCACCTTCGAATTCCTCTACGAAAACGGCGAGTTCTATTTCATCGAGATGAACACGCGCGTGCAAGTCGAGCATCCGGTCACCGAAATGATCACCGGCATCGACATCGTCCAAGAGCAGATCCGCATCGCCGCCGGCGAGAAACTGCGTTTCCGCCAGCGCGACATCATGCTCTCGGGCCACGCCGTCGAGTGCCGCATCAACGCCGAGGACCCGTTCAAGTTCACGCCGTCGCCGGGCCGGATCGTCACCTGGCACACGCCGGGCGGCCCCGGCATCCGTGTCGATTCGCATGCCTACGCGGGCTACTACGTGCCGCCGCACTACGATTCGATGATCGGCAAGGTCATCGCCTACGGCGCCACGCGCGAGCAGGCGATCCGCCGCATGCAGATCGCGTTGTCCGAAATGGTGGTTGAGGGTATCCTCACCAACATCCCGCTGCACCGCGAGCTGATGATCGATGCGCGCTTCATCGAAGGCGGCACCAACATCCATTACCTCGAACAGAAACTGGCCGACAAGCCGGACCTGCCGAAGGCCGGTGCGCTCGCCAACAAATCCGAAATCAAGGCCGTCGCATGAGTTGGACTGAAGTCGTCATCGAAATCGCGCGCGCCAATGCGGAAGCCTTGTCCGACGCGCTGATGGAGTCCGGCGCGCTGTCGGTCTCGGTCGAGGATGCCGACGAGGGCACCGAGCAGGAGCAACCCTTGTTCGGCGAGCCGGGCATGGAGCCGGCCGAGGCCGCGTGGGAACACAGCCGCGTGGTCGCCTTGACCGATGTCGACGCCGACCAGGCGCAAATCGTGGCCGATGCCGCCGCCGCGATCGGCCTCGCGCAAGTGCCCGCCTTCACCACCCGTGCGGTTGCCGACGAGGACTGGGTCCGCCTCACGCAATCGCAATTCGCCCCTATTCACATCGGCAAGAACATCTGGGTCGTGCCGAGTTGGCACGAAGCGCCGGACCCGGACGGCCTGATCCTCGAGCTCGACCCGGGCCTCGCGTTCGGCACGGGCAGCCATCCGACCACGCGCCTGTGCATGGAGTGGCTCGAAGCCCATCCGGCGCCGGGCAAGACCGTGCTCGACTATGGTTGCGGCTCGGGCATCCTGGCGATGGTCGCCAAGAAGATGGGCGCGGGCGATGTGGCCGGCGTCGACATCGATCCGCAGGCGATCGAATCGGCGCAGCTCAATGCCGAGCGCAATCATTGCGAAATCGATTTTTACCTGCCCGACAGTTTCGCCGTCTCGGCCAAGCCGCAGCACGCGACGGGACGCTTCGACATCGTCGTCGCCAACATTTTGTCGAGCCCGCTCAAGCTCATGGCGCCGATGCTCGCAGGCCGCGTGGCGCCGGGCGGCGCGCTGATTTTGTCGGGCGTGCTCGCGCGCCAGGCCGAAGAGGTCGCGGCGGCCTACGCCCCGTTCATCCAGTTGGGAGTGTGGGCCGAGCAAGACGGCTGGGTCGCGCTGCATGGCAGGCTTGGCAGCGAAAGCGCCCCACCCACCCGGGCAGGAGCATAATCACCGCATGGCACTCATCACACAATGCCCCCGCTGCAACACGTCCTTCAGGGTCGCCGCCGACCAGTTGAAGTTACGTGGGGGCATAGTGCGTTGCGGCGCCTGCAACGAAGTTTTCGACGGCAATGCAGCGCTGCAGCGGCAACCGGAAATGGCGGCCCTGTCCCCCGTGCCAGCGCCCGTTGCAACGGCACCGGCGCCGTTTGTACCCTCCCCTCAACTTGACAAAGATAGTGCGCCGCAGGCACGCGCGCCCGCAGCGTCCGAGCCGGCGCTGTTTCTGCCGGAATTTATCGGCGAACCAGAGGCGCTAGCGCAGCCCGAGGTGATCCCCGAGCCCGAGGTGTTGCCCGAGTCGGAAGTTGAGCCTGAGCCGGATGTTGAGCCCGAGCCTGAAGTTCAGCCGGAGCCTGAAGTTGGGTCCGAGGTTCTGCCCGAGACGGAGCTTGAACCCGGGCTTGTGCCCGAGCCGGAAGTGCGCCCTGAGCCCGAGCTTGAGCCCGAACATGTGCCACAGCCCGCAGCCGAACCAGCGCCCGAGCCGGCACCCGCGCCAACTCACGAAGCTGAAGAACCGCAACTACTGCTGACCGCGCCGGAATTGGCCTTGCTGCTCGCCGGACCCGAGCCGACACCCTTGCTCACCGGACCCGAGCCGCGCCCCTTGCTGGCCGCCCCGGTGGCGTCCTACGAGGACGACACCCACTTTCCATTCGATCCCGACGAAGCCGACCGCACCTTCGCGCCGCTGGCCGAGCACGTCGCACACGGCGCCGATGGCGAACATGCGCACCTGACGTCGGTGCAACGCGCCGCGGCACGGCGCAAGGCGCTGGCCCAAAAACGCGCCGAAGAAATCGCCGCTGCCGCAGTCGAGGCGCCCGAGGAAACCGTCGAGGCCGCAAGCGACGCCGCGGAAGCACCCGCGCACGCCCCCGAACCCGACCTCCCCCCTGACGACGCGGTTTCCGACGACGAGCCCGACTTCGTCCGCCGTGCCCGCGTACACGAACGGGCCACGCGCCGCCGCCGCATCCTCATGGGGGTCGGATCGGTCTTGCTGTTGCTGGCGCTCGCGTGGCAAGCGCTGACCTCGTTCCGCGACGTGCTCGCGGCGCGCTTTCCCCAACTTAGGCCGGTGATCGAAGCGAGCTGCGTGCTACTGCATTGCCGCATCGAGCTGCCGGCCCAGATCGACGAACTCAGCGTCGAGACCGGCGAGCTGCAAACGCTCGATCCGACCACGCTCGCCTACGTGACCCTGTTGCGTAATAACGGCGCGATCG
The DNA here is from genome assembly GCA_040384885.1 of Pseudomonadota bacterium. Taxonomy (GTDB): domain Bacteria; phylum Pseudomonadota; class Gammaproteobacteria; order Burkholderiales; family Burkholderiaceae_D; genus Telluria_A. Next base: position 37,262 of record JAZKIN010000005.1, read on the forward strand.
TGCAGGCATGGCCGCAGCTCGAACTGACCCTGACCGACGCCAACGACCGTCCGGTGCTGCGCCGCGTGCTCTCGCCCGCCGAGTACCTGCCAAGCGACATGCCGCCCGCGCGCGGCTTCGCGCCGGCGTCGGAGCAGCCCGTCAAACTGTATTTCAAGCTCGACCAGATCAAGGCGTCCGGCTACCGGATCGCCATCTTCTATCCCTAGCAACCATCCCTAGCACAAGCCCGGCCGTCGCATCGGCCGCCAACCCGCTTCTAAAAGACTCCAAATGACCAAGACCACCCTGATCTGCGGCTCGCTCGCCTTCGACAAAATCATGCAGTTCGACGGCCGCTTTTCGGAATCTCTGTTGGCCGACCAACTCCACAAGATCAACGTGTCGTTCCTGGTCCCGACCCTGCGCACGGAATACGGCGGCTGCTCTGCCAACATCGCCTACAACCTCAACATGCTCGGCGGCGATCCGCTGATCATGGCCACCATCGGCCAGGACGGCGGCGAATACCTGGACCGATTCGCGCGGCTCGGCATCAGCACCCGCGCGATCCGCACCATCGGCCACGCCTACACGGCGCAGTGCTTCGTCACGGCCGACCTCGACAACAACCAGATCAACGCCTTCCACCCCGGTGCGATGCAGTTCGCGCACGAGAACAACGTGGCCGACGCCGGCCCGGTGCGGGTCGCGATCATCGCGCCAGACGGCAGCGACGGCATGCTCAAGCACGCGCGCGACTGCGCCGCGCTCGGCGTGCCGTTCATGTTCGACCCGGGCCAGCAGTTGGCCAGGTTCAGCGGCCCCGAATTGATCGAGTTCATCAACCAGGCCAGCTACGTGGCGGCCAACGACTACGAATTCGAAATGCTGATGGACCGCACCGGATTGACCCTGCCCGAGATCGCCGAGCGGCTCGAGGCGCTGATCGTCACGCGCGGCGAGAAGGGCTCGGAGATCTACGCCGGCGGCGAGCGCTTCGAGATTCCCTGCGTGCAGGCGACCGCCGTGGTCGACCCGACCGGTTGCGGCGACGCGTTCCGCGCCGGCCTGCTGTACGGGATCACCAATGATTTCGACTGGCCGACCACGGGCCGCCTCGCCAGCCTGATGGGGGCGATCAAGATCGCGCATCAGGGCGGGCAGAACCACGTGGTCTCGAGCGCGCAGATCGCGCAACAGTTCGAAGCGGCGTTCGGCTATCGCTACTGATTGTGCCGGCGCCGCCACGGGCAGCGGCGCTTAGGATGTCGGCATCGGGAACCCTTTGTGGGTACCGAACCAAGCGCTTAAAAGGCGCTCGGGTGCTTGATACTGGTTCGTCCGCGCGGTCGGCCGCTGCGCTTCGGCGCGCCGAAGTGCGCCCACCACATCCTGGATTGGCCCCGGCCTGGGCTCGGGCGTCGCGCCTGAAATCCGGCTCTTATGCCGCCTGAATTTTCCCACTCGCTGAACGCCGCGCAAAGGTAGTTCCACCACGCTCGAGGCGACTTCGGGGCAGGCGCCATCGACCGGGCGCTGGGGCTGGCGCAGGCCGGCGGCAACACATGCGCACTGACACTGCTGTGCGATGGCAGGGACGGCCAGCGGCGCGCAGGATGGGAACGTCGTGGACGGGTAGGGCGACGTGGACGTGTAGGGCGACGTGGACGTCTCGGGCGACGCGGACGTCGTGACCGTCGTGGACGTGTAGGGCGACGTGGACGTCTCGGGCGACGCGGACGTCGTGACCGTAGTGACCGTCGTGACCGTCGTGACCGTCGTGACCGTCGTGGCCGTCATAGACGTCGTGGGCGATGCGATCGTCGTGGGCGCGGTGGACGTCGTGCGCGCAGTGAACGTCGTGGGTGACGTGGACGTCGCGGTCGACGTAGGCGATGGCGCCTCGTTCACCGCCGCCGGCCCGGCGCTTTGATGGCGCGGGCGCTCACGCGTTCGCAGCGACTCTGCCAGCTTCCAGTCGCCTGTATTTGGCAAGCGGATCCACAAACACTTCCAGGCATTGCGCCGGATGCCACCGACCACATTGACAAAACCGCTGGGCGAGACGGCCCGTCCGTCGTAAAGAATGGTATCGCCCTCGACCAGGCAGTGATGGCTTTTGCCGTTGAATACCGTGCGCAGCATCGTGCCACTGGGCAGGAACAGTTTCTTCCATTGGAAACCGGCATTTGCGGGTTTGGCCAGCGCTTCGGGATTGTGGCGGCAGCTCCACTCGTCGATCGCCTCTTCGGTGATTTCCCAATCTTCCTTTTGGCTGTCGCTAAACAGTGCGCCCACTATTAGTTGCGCGCAGGCATGTTGCGAAAGAGGAATGGAGTCGACTGGGCTGGGGTGCTGTCGTTTCATGGTTTTCTCCTTTTGGCACGATTTGGTCAGATACGGCCCGACCGTGCACGATTGGTGCACGCCTATGCACGATATCTGCACGGGTCGTTCCGTTAACGGTACGAGTTAGTCCGATGCTTGCACGACTGTTTACGATGGCGGTAGCGTGCTGTACATAGTTAGACCCGCTGAGCGGATATCGTTCAGACTCTTTTTAGGATCGGTTCTACTCGCCTCGAGAACGCAAAATGTCGAGTGGCTATCGCTTCATTACGAGACGGGATCGGCTGTCAACGGGGTCAATCGACTCGAATCGGACGTTTTGGGCCAAGCGGCCAATTTTGACTGGTGCATCCGGCCGCTGGAGTTTGCTGCCGCGCCATATTTGGCGACCGCCAACTGCATCTGGCGCCGCCGCCAGCCGGTCTCGTCGCATTCCCTCCCGCGCGCGTCCGGCCCCGCGCATGATGGTCGCATCTTAAACACGCCGGAGTCCATCATGCTGCAACAGATCATCAGCCACACCCCCGTCTATGTCTGGGCCATCCTCGCGTTCCTGGTCTACCGCGGCGTGATCGCCAGCAAGAACCGCGAAATCAAGCTCGGGCGCCTGTTCATCATTCCCGCTGCCATGCTGGGCCTGTCGCTGCAGGGCATCTACACCACCTTCGGCCCGAGCGGCACCGCCATGCAGGCGTGGGTCCTGGGCGCCACGCTCGCCGCGCTCGCCGCTTTCGTGTTGAGCGCGTCCACGCGCGACATCGCCCATCCTGCGCGCGGCACGATCGCCGTGCGCGGCAGCTGGCTGCCGCTGGCGCTGATGCTGGCGATCTTCTTTACCAAGTATGCGGTCGCCGTCGCGCTGAGCGTGTCGGCAAGCTTGCCGCGCGAACCGCTGTTTGCGAGCGTCGTATGTACCTTGTACGGCGCCTTCAACGGCATCTTCATCGGCAGCTTGCTGCGCAGCCTCGTGCTTTACCACCGTGCAGGCACGCCGCGCACGATGGCCGCACAGCTTACGTAAGACTATTCATTTTTGGATAGCGGAGCACCGGACCATAGAGAAATGCATGGCACGGTGTTAGATACGGCGTAAGTGTCGGCCCAGCACCGTCTGGTCGAATTTCATCGTTCAAAGGCAGGGTCGACATGGCAGCGCTGGCACTCGTCCTATTTTTTTTCCAGATGAGCCAATTTGGCCCAGAACTTCGCAGTACTTGTTAGGGCACCTTAAACCGAGCCAAACCGCATTGTTATTGAACACTTATTTGTGTGCGGATGGCGACCGGCCTTCACCGACACTCTGCTACCGATGACAAGCGTCACGTCAGCCTCAGAGTCACCAAAACAAACTATTGCATGAATTTCGATAATTCATGGATCTGGAGAAAAAATTGAAATCAAACGTATTCCAGCACACTCTGCCGGCCCGCAGCGGTAAGGCATTCGCGGTAAGCAGTCTGACTTTTGCAACAGCGCTATTCTTGTCCGGCTGCGGCGGCTCGGATGATAAATTGTTTGGCGCTCCGGTCTTGCCGGCTCCTGTTCCAACTAGCACCTTCAGCGGCGTAGCGGCGTTTGGCAAGCCACTTTCCGGCGCCACAGTTACAGCTCGATGTGGCGGCACAACGGCGATTCCAACGGTGACGACAACGACAGCCGGCGCGTGGAGCATGACGGTGCCGACAGCTTCGCTGCCGTGTGCGCTGCAGGCCAGCGGCGGCCAGGTCGGCGCCGCAAGCAACGCCCAGAACCTCTATTCTTACGCCTCGGCCGCTGGCGTGGCCAACTTCACGCCATTGACCGACATGTCGATCGCGTTGGCTACGCGCGGCAGCGCCAGCACCTGGTTCAACGCGTTTGACCCGACCAAGGCACAAGCGTTCGAATCAGCACTGGCCGCTGCGGTACCTGACATGTTGGCCGCCTTGACCCGTGCCGGTTACGCTACGCCGACAGGCAACTTCAATCCTCGCACCACGCCGTTTGTCGCTGCAGCTGGCGACACCTATGACGCGCTGCTTGATGCTTTTGCCAAGGGGCTGGTTAATAACAGCACCACCTACACGGCATTGCTCACTTCGATGATCAGCGCCCTCAACGCTGGCACCGCCTTGAACATCCCGCCGCAGACGGCCCCTGTCGTAGTTCCACCGCCGGTAGTCACGCCGCCGCCGGTTGTGACGCCGCCACCAACATCGGGCACGGGCGCACCGCTCGTTGTGTCGGCTGCCAACCCGTCGAGCGCGAATGGCACGCTCAACAAAACGCTGCTATCAGGTTTTAATGAAAGTGGCATCAGTGATAGCGTTGGCAAGTACAGCTCGTCCGGTCCGAACGATCATTGCCGCGTAGCGCTGTATGAGATGGCCAATACCGGAAGCGCCAAAAAATATCAAATCGAGGTCACGTTTTCGAAAGCGTCGAAAGTCGTCGGTGTCGTCAATTTGGGAGAGGATCCGTCCTCGGCGTCATTCATGCCCAAGGCAGGCACACCGGTCACGGCTGTCACTGTAGACATTGCGAACCGCCGTATTATTTTCACGAATGCGGTTCTCTCGGGCCCTGCCGGCGCGGCGGCTACGCTGAACGGCACACTTGAATATTCTACCAACGCAAGCGTGGCAGACCGAGCAAACTGCGGCTAGTGCCTGTCGGTCACCCCGGCGGCGGTCCAGACGCCACGAGCGCCAGGGCCGCCATGTCAACCGGGCCGTCGAGGCGCAGTTCGGCATTGCCGATGACCTCGCGAATGTGCACAATCAATTTTATGCTCGACACCTAGGCGGGCAGCAGGCGCAGAGCGACGGCGTCGGGCGTGAGCCTTGGCGCCGCCACCTCGATCAATTTGCGTTTGTTGGTATGGCCGTGTGTGATGCTGATTGCGCTGCGTGGCAGCGCCAGCGCTTCGGCCAGAAAACGCACGAGCGCCTCATTCGCCTTGCCCTCGATCGGCTGCGCCTGCAGCTTGAGCTTGAGCACGTCGTCGTGCACGCCGACCACCTCGGTCTTTTTCGCGTTCGGCGTGATCTGCACCGCCAGCCGCACACCGCGCGGCGTGGCGCTGCACCAGGGCCGCGTCACGCCATGCCGAGCAGGCCGCCGAAAACCGCATCGAGCACGGCGATGAGAACCCACAGCAGCAGCACCAGGATCATCACGGTCAGGTCGAGCCCGCCGAGCGGCGGCACCACGCGGCGCAGCGGACGCAGCAAGGGCTCGTTGAGCGCGCGCACGAACGGCGCGAGCGGCGCCTGCGGATTGATCCAGCTGAAAATGACTTCGAGGAACAGCAACCCGAGCAAACCGTAGACCAGCCACTTCAGGAAGCGGTGTATGCCGAGCAGCAGCACGTCGCCCGCACCAAATCCGGCCAGGAAGAACGTCGTCGTGGCCAGCAGCACGACAAGCAAGGCGCCGACCAGGCTGGCCCAGTCGTAGCCGCCGACGCCGGGCAGCACGCGGCGCAGCGGCATCACGAGCCAGTCCGACACCGTGTGCATGAAATGGGAAACTTGTTGTGGCGGACGCACGCGCAGCGCTTGCGTCCAGAAACGCAGCAACAGGGCCGTGGCCAAAATGGTGGCGACGACACTGACGATCATATTAATCACATTGAACACGTGCTCTCCTTAAAAAAAAACCGCTGTGTGAAACATCACACAGCGGTATTTTGCCTGAACCAGGCGCAGCTTGCTTACGGACGGCTGCTGGTCGGGAAAGGCCATGCGCTTGGAGCCAACACGGTTTTCGCGGCCGGCGCGGCAGGTGCTGCCGCAGGTGCTGCCGGTGCAGGCGCGGCGGCGGCGGCGGGAGCCGGCGCTGCTGCTGCTGGCTTGGCTGCGACCGCTTTAGGCGCTGCGGCCTTTTTCGGCGCTGCTGCCTTCTTTTCAGCCGGCTTGGCTGCCACAGCTGGTTTCGCTGCATCAGCTGGCTTCGCGGCCACCGCTGGTTTAGCTGCCACAGCTGGAGCCGCTGCCGGCTTGGCTACCGCCGCCACTACTGGCTTGGCGACAGCCTTAAGCGGCTTTTTTGCTGCTGGCTTCGCCGCCACCTTTGCGGCTGGCTTCGCGGCAGCTTTCGCTGCTGGCTTGGCTGCTGCTTTAACTACTGCTGGTTTGGCTTCGGCTTTCTTGGCTGCTGGCTTGGCTGCTTTGGCGGCTGGCTTGGCTGCTTTGGCTGCTGGCTTGGCTGCTTTGGCGGCTGGCTTGGCGGCTGCTTTTGCGGCTGGCTTGGCGGCGGCTTTTTTAGCTGCTGGCTTGGCTGCTTTGGCGGCTGGCTTGGCTGCTTTGGCTGCTGCTTTCGGCTTGGCTGCTGCCTTCGCTTTTGCTGCTGGTTTGGCTACCGCTTTAGCGGCTGGCTTGGCTGCTTTGGCGGCTGGCTTGGCGGCCTTAGCTGCTGGCTTGGCGGCTTTGGCTGCTGCTTTCGGCTTGGCTGCTGCCTTCGCTTTCGCTGCTGGCTTGGCTGCTGCTTTTGCTGCTGGCTTGGCGGCGGCTTTTTTCGCTACCGGCTTCGCTGCTGCTTTTGCTGCTGGCTTGGCTGCGGCTTTTTTCACTGCTGGTTTCGCGGCCGGCTTGGCTGCTGCTGCCTTCTTTACAGCTGGCTTCGCTGCTGGCTTGGCTGCTGCTTTCGCTGCTGGCTTGGCTGCTGCTTTCGCTGCTGGCTTGGCTGCTGCTTTCGCTGCTGGCTTTGCTGCTGCCTTCGGTTTCGCTGCAGCTTTCACTGCTGGCTTTGCGGCAACCGCTTTCGCGGCTGGCTTCTTTTCTGCTGGTTTCTTAGCGGCTGTTGCCATTTTGGTTCTCCTTCATCTGCGATGGGAAAAAAATCACGCTACTAGATTTAAAACCCGTCCGACCCGTAGTTGATGGTCAGGCGAATTATTCATCGGCACAAACAGACTCGTTGTTTATGCTAATGAATTCGGCACCAGCTGAACTGCTGCAGCTCCTCACGATTGCAGCACTTCAGCCGTCGTCGGCTCCTTGGGCGGAAAATTTCTCAACTTCAGAGACGACTAATCGGTGTTCTGGCACGCTATTCCCAACCCATACTTGCTTAAAGCGCGAAACGAAAAAGCCGCCATGCCTGAACAGGATCAGGCAGTGCGGCTTAGTTTTTTCGGTGTGTTTAAGTGCATATCTGTTTGAAGCAGCGTCCCATTTTGATCGGTTTGTTTCGCTCAATTCGCGCTGCGAAATATCGCATTCACTAATTGGCAAATTCAATCACGTAAAGTACACGAAAACCTTGTCGTTGCGCAACTGGCACGATACGATTTCGCGAGCTTTTTTTCAAATGGTCCGCGCGACACGCACTTCGCGCGCGCAAAAAGCACGCGCTGATTCCACCTACTACTTCATTCCCAGTTCAACGCGCCACCGGTTTGGTACTCGGTCACGCGCGTCTCGAAGAAGTTTCGCTCCTTCTTCATGTCGATCATTTCGCTCATCCACGGGAACGGATTTTCCTCATGCGGGAACAGCTGCTCGAGTCCGATTTGCTGCGCGCGCCGGTTCGCGATGAAGCGCAGGTAACCCTTGAACATGGTCGCGTTCAAACCGAGCACGCCGCGCGGCATCGTGTCTTCGGCGTACGCATATTCGAGGTCGACCGCCTGCAGGAACAGAGCCTTGATCTCTTCGCGGAAAGCTGGCGTCCACAGCAGCGGATTTTCCATCTTGATCGTGTTGATCAGATCGATCCCGAAATTGCAATGCATTGATTCGTCACGCAAAATGTACTGATACTGTTCCGCCGCACCCATCATTTTGTTCTGCCGGCCGAGCGCCAGGATCTGCGTGAAACCGACGTAAAAGAACAGTCCTTCCATCAGGCAGGCGAACACGATGAGCGACTTGAGCAGCTTCTGGTCGTTCTCGACGGTGCCGGTGGTGAAGGCCGGATCGGTCAAAGTATTGATGAACGGGATCAGGAATTCGTCCTTGTCGCGGATCGATTTGACCTCGTTGTAGGCATTGAAAATCTCCGCCTCGTCGAGCCCGAGCGACTCCACGATGTACTGATAAGCGTGCGTGTGGATCGCCTCTTCGAACGCCTGGCGCAGCAAATACTGGCGGCATTCGGGCGCCGTGATGTGGCGGTAAGTACCGAGCACGATGTTGTTCGCGGCGAGCGAGTCGGCGGTCACGAAGAAGCCCAAATTTCTTTTCACGAGACGACGCTCGTCGTCGGTCAAACCGTTGGGATTTTTCCACAATTCGATGTCGCGCTGCATGTTGACCTCTTGCGGCATCCAATGGTTCGCGCAACCGGCCAGGTATTTATCCCACGCCCATTTGTATTTGAACGGGACCAATTGGTTCACATCGGTCTTGCCGTTGATGATGCGTTTGTCGTCCGCGTTGACGCGCTTGGCGACTGCCTCGGCGGCCGCTTCCGGCTCGTGTGCGCCGATCGGCGGCATGGCGTGCGCGACTGGCGCGGCGGTGGCTTCTTCATCCCATGACAACATAATTTTTCCTCTACTGATATTTTTTACTGGATGCCGGCGGCGGCGCCGCCGGCTTCACTTCACACGCTTACTGGCAGGCTTCGCATTCCTCGAAACCGTCGTCGCCCGGACGCAGGTAGCAGGCCGCGCCCTCTTCCATCTGCGACGCCGCCGCGGCGGCGCTGGCCACGTCTGCCTGCGCGCTCTTGGCGCTGGCCGACATGCCGCCGTCGACCGCGACCGCGTTCAGCGCGCCGGTCTTGGAGGTCGACTTCTCCATGTGGGTGGCGGCGATGGTGCGCAGGTAGTAGGTGGTCTTGAGGCCGCGCAGCCATGCCAGCTTGTAGGTCTCGTCGAGCTTTTTGCCCGACGCGCCGGCCATGTAGATATTGAGCGACTGCGCCTGGTCGATCCACTTCTGGCGGCGCGACGCCGCCTCGACCAGCCAGCTCGGCGAGACTTCGAACGCGGTCGCGTAGATGTCGCGCAGGTCTTGCGGGATGCGGTCGATCTTGACCAGCGAACCGTCGAAGTACTTCAGGTCCGAGATCATGACTTCGTCCCACAGGTCGCGCGCCTTGAGGTCACGCACGAGGTAGGCGTTGATCTCGGTGAACTCGCCCGACAGGTTCGACTTCACATACAGGTTCTGGAAGGTCGGCTCGATGCAGGCCGAGACGCCGATGATGTTCGAGATCGTCGCGGTCGGGGCGATCGCCACGCAGTTCGAGTTGCGCATGCCGAACTGCTTGATGCGCTCGCGCACCACGGTCCAGTCCATCGCCTCGGAGCTGTCCACTTCCAGATAGCCGCCGCGCTCCTCGGCGAGCAGCTTGACCGAATCGTGCGGCAGGATGCCGCGGTCCCACAGCGAACCGGCGTACGACTCGTAGCGGCCGCGCTCCTCGGCCAGCTCGGTCGAGGCCAGGTAGGCGTAGTAGCACACAGATTCCATCGAACGGTCGGCGAATTCGACCGCCGCGTTCGAGGCGTACGGCACGCGCATCATGTGCAGGCAATCCTGGAAGCCCATGATGCCCATGCCGACCGGACGGTGGCGCATATTCGAATTGCGCGCCTTGTCGACCGCGTAGTAGTTAATGTCGATCACGTTATCTAACATGCGCATCGCGGTGCGCACGGTCTTTTGCAGCTTGACCTGGTCAAGCTTGCCCTCTTTCATGTGGGCCGGCAGGTTGACCGAACCGAGGTTGCAGACCGCGATTTCATCGGCGCTGGTGTTGAGGGTGATCTCGGTGCACAGGTTCGAGCTGTGGACCACGCCGACGTGCTGCTGCGGGCTGCGGATGTTGCATGGGTCCTTGAACGTGATCCACGGATGGCCGGTCTCGAACAGCATCGACAGCATCTTGCGCCACAGGTCGAGCGCCGCGATCTTCTTGAACACGCGGATTTCGCCGGCGGCGGCCTTGCCTTCGTAGCCGGTGTAGGCCGCTTCGAAGGCCTTGCCGACCTTGTCGTGCAGGTCGGGCGTCTCGGACGGCGAGAACAGGGTCCACTCGCCCTTTTCCATCACACGCTTCATGAACAGGTCGGGGATCCAGTTGGCCGTGTTCATGTCGTGGGTGCGGCGGCGGTCGTCGCCGGTGTTCTTGCGCAGGTCGAGGAATTCCTCGATGTCCATGTGCCAGGTTTCCAGGTAGGCGCAGACCGCGCCCTTGCGCTTGCCGCCCTGGTTGACCGCGACGGCGGTGTCGTTGACCACTTTCAGGAACGGCACCACGCCTTGCGACTTGCCGTTGGTGCCCTTGATGTGGGCGCCGAGCGCGCGCACCGGGGTCCAGTCGTTACCCAGGCCGCCGGCAAACTTGGCCAGCAGCGCGTTTTCCTTGATGGCGTCGTAGATGCCTTCCAGGTCGTCCGAGACGGTGGTCAGGTAGCACGACGACAGCTGCGAGCGCAGGGTGCCCGAGTTGAACAGGGTCGGGGTCGAGCTCATGAAGTCGAACGACGACAGCAGGTTGTAGAACTCGATCGCGCGCGCTTCGCGGTTCTCTTCGCGCAGCGACAGGCCCATCGCGACGCGCATATAGAATGCCTGCGGCATTTCGATGCGGATCTCGCGCACGTGCAGGAAGTAGCGGTCGTACAGGGTCTGCAGGCCGATGTAACCGAATTGCAGGTCGCGGTCGGCGACCAGCGCCTTGGCCAGCTTGGCCAGGTCGAAGCTCGCCAGCACCGGGTCGAGCAGTTCGTTGGCGATGCCCTTGGCGATGTATTGCGGGAAGTACTCGACGTAGGCGGCGGCCGCTTTCGCCTGCGGCACTTCGCGGCCGAACACCTCTTTGCGGATCGTGTGCAGCAGGATGCGGGCGGTGACCTGGCTGTAGGCCGGGTCTTTTTCCATCAGGGCGCGGGCGGCCAGGATGGCCGACTTGTGCAGCTCCTCGACCGGCACGCCGTCGTACAGGTTCTTGACCGTCTCGGCCAGGATGGCGTCGGCGTCGACGTGCTTCTCGAGGCCGACGCAGGCGGCGCCGATCAGGTCGCGCACTTCATTCATGTCGAGCGCGCGGCGGGCGCCGTTCTCGGTCACGTGGATCTGGGGCGCCTCGAGCTTGCTCGAGCCGCCTTGCGCTTCCTTCTGCAGGCGGCGCTCCTCCATGTGCTTGGCGCGGTACAGCACGTAGGCGCGCGCGACATCGTGCTCGCCCGAGCGCATCAGCGCCAGCTCGACCTGGTCTTGCACGTCCTCTATATGGAAGGTGCCGCCGCCTGGCATGCGGCGCACCAGCGCCTCGACCACGTTGCCGGTCAGTTGCTCGACCAGTTCGCGCACGCGCGCCGAACCGGCGCCCTGGCCGCCGTTGACGGCGAGGAAGGCCTTGGTGACCGCGATCGCGATCTTGGATGGCTCAAACGCGACGACTGCGCCGTTGCGGCGGATGATGCGATAGTCGCCGCGCGCGGCCAAGGCCGCCGCATTGTTTTCCACTGTCGAAGCCGTCGAAGCTGGATTGACGTGCTGCGGATTGATGGAAATGTCTTGAGAAGTTTGCATTGAGCCTCCAGGGTCGGCGGACATGGTTTGGGCCGCCGGTTGTTTTATCAGGTGGAACCGCCGGGTAGGCGGCTCCGTCAACAATTTAAAGCCAAAAAATACGCCAGACACCGTTGCCGGGCTGGCATCCAGAACTTGTATTCGCGTATTGAGCGCTCGTTTTGGCGCTTGTTTGATGCTATTGGACCCCCGTTGCCTGACGCCAAGCTGGCATTGAACGATTCCGGGGGAAGCCTCGAGTACCACTACATCTAGTGCATGGCTTTAAGTTGGCACTAATTGTAGGGCCTGACGTGTCGGCGCGCAATAGGTTTTAGGCAACCGTGTCGGGATATATTTCATCTAAATTACATGTGCCGGCCTTGACATTTGGCACGACGGGCGCCGAGGGCACTGCGCGGTTAGCGAGCGCTAACTGCGGTTTGCCGAGCCGCGGCCGGCCTTGCCCGCGCCGCAAGCAAAAGCGGATTTTCCGGGCGTGCCCGACAGGCTATTGCGCGCTCGCCGGCGACACCGGTTTGCGGAAGGTGACGTCGGTTTGCCAGTTGTCGGGATCACCGACGGCGCCGGCGACAAATTCGTAGCGTCCTTCGTGCGCGGTTATCCGCCAGCGCGTCGGCGCACCGTCCGCGGGCGCGAAGTCGATCTCGAAGTCGCCGACACGCTGCCATTTGCCGGCCGCGTTCAGCGCCGCGCACGCAGAACCGGCGCATGCATACTGGCCGCCCTCGTGCAAGGCGAGCACCGAAGCGCCCTCTTCCCAATTGCCGAGCAAGGGCGCGTCGCCGCGAATCAATGGATTCCACTCGACCGCGCCGGCATTCAGATTCGCGCTCACCACGAGCGCGAAAAAGGCGATCGGCATGCACGGTAGCAGCGCTTTGAGTTTATTGACAGGCCTGGCCTTGAGCGCGCGCCGCAAGGATATGCACGAAACCACGAAAGCGATGAAAAACACCATCGCGAGAATCAGGTAGCCGAACGGTACCCCCGTCCGAAACACCAAAAAATCCATCAATGCCGCGCTCCCAACGCAAGCCGGTTTTGAACCAGGGCAGGAATCCGACGCGCCTTGCACGCGCGCGCAAATGGCATTCCCGCCCCTTTGTCAGTCCCGGTCAGCCTTCGGCAGACTCCGCCGCAGGGGCAAACATCCAGAGTGCGCCGCCGAGCACGGCAAGGCCGATACGGATCCCCCAGCCCGCCGTCTCGCCCCAGGTGTCGATCCAACCCAGGAGCGTGAATTGCATATTGAAGAAGCTCAGAATGATTGAGCCCACTCCGAAGAAAAACATATAACCGCCGATTGATTTCAAAGCCATCCCCTAGTTAAATTCATCGATTTACATCCCCCATAGCTCGCATGTTCAAAGCGTGCTGCGATTAACTAAACATTAAGTCTTGGAGGATTCGTCCCAGAGTATGGCGCGCAAACACCGTCTTATCAATATGAATTATTTATTTTATTGCAACGCGCAACATTGTATTAAATAGTGACCGAACCGATCTGACATTCGCGGCCAGCCGCGCGGCTCAGGCGCTGGCGGCGGAAGCGCGCAAAGGGCATATCTGCGCGATGCGTTCAAGCAGTTCGTGCTTGAGTTCACCCAACTCCCTGACCCGTTCGTCGATCAGCGCGACCTTTTCGGTCAGGAGCGCGGCGACGGCCGCATCGGGCTGCGCGGCGTTCCATAGCGCCGGCAGGCTTTCGCCGATCTCGGCCAGGGTGAAGCCGAGCCGCTGCGCGGTGCGTATATAGCCAAGCAATTGCACGGTCTGGGGCGGATATTCGCGGTAGCCGTTCGCCGCGCGGGTCGACTGGATCAATCCGCGCTCCTCGTAGAAACGCAGGGTATCGCGGCTCAGGCCCGATTCATTTGCGACTGCGCCGATTTGCATATGCCCTCCAGATTGTGCTTGACCTTCGAGTGTACTCCAGACTTTACGATGGGCACTTACACCACTCGAGGAGCTACACCATGATTCACGCAAACCAATATCGCAAGATCGTGCTGGCGAGCGCCTGGTACGACCTGGTCGTCACGATCGGCTTTGCCACGCCCTGGACCTTTGCCATGCTGCATGCGACGCTGTCGCTGCTGGCGCAGGGCCTGCCCGGCAGCTTCCCCGCATTCGAACCGGCCCATGTGCTGATGGCGAATCTGCTGGGCTCGATCGTGACCATCTGGGCGGTGATCCGGATCCGCGATCCGCAGCGCCAGTACGGGCGCTACGATGCCGCAGGCAGGTGCTTGTTCGCGACCTGGCAGGTGTATGCGGTCGCGCATGGCGCGAGTTACTTCATCCTCGGCTTTGCCGCGATGGAGATCGTGTTCGCCATTTTGCAAAGCCTGCCTATTAAAGAGGATGGACATGCAGCATTGCCGCCGGCGGCGAAAGCCCTCAACGGCGGGTAAGCGTCGGGTAGAATAATTGGCAGCCCAAACGACATCGTCCTCGCGCATAAGGCTGTCGCGAAAGGGGGGCAGTGCGCCGAATTGACGTTTGAGACGCGTCAGAAATCGCGTCGATAGAATATTAAATATTAAAAACCAACATCGTCCTCGCGCATGCGGGGACCCATAGAACAGTTGCTTTGAGGCGCTGCTCTATGGGTCCCCGCATACGCGAGGACGATGTTGGTTTGAGGTATTAGAAGGTAGCGATTTCGCGATTTCTGCCAAATCAAGCAGCTCATTTTAAGTTTTGCGACACCCTCCTCCGCAAGAACGATGGGGTGGGTCTGCTTACTCTGGTACGAAAAGCCTTCGCGCGGCAGGCCGTGCGGCACGGCCAAGAGATGGACACGGTGGATGCGGCGCAGCGGCGCTGAAGCGCTTCAGGCCGTGCGTTGCGCGGCAAGCCGTTTGGGCGCCTTGCGCGTCCAGCCCTCGAGCAACAGCCGCTTGACGCTCGCCCCATCGGCCTTGGCCAGCAAGACGCGCACGCCGACGCACTTGGCTCCCCATAGCAGCGCTTCGAACACCGCCGGCGCGGCCGCGATCAGCGGCGCGCGCTGGTCTTCGTCGACGAAGATGTGCAGGTGCGTCGCGCCGGCCGGGACGGTGGCAAAGATTTTTCCGCACACGCGGAACGAGGTGGCCTCGAAATGCGGCTGCTCGCTAGTTTCGGGCAGCGACAGGGCAAACTTGCGCGCGTGCTCGAGCGTCATGCGGGCCCCTTGTCGTAAATTACTAACGCAAATGCCGCCATATCGGCCGCACCAGCGCCGCGAGGATGACCGGGCCGAGCACGCCGAACACGATCGATTTCGCCTCGACACCCAGGTACAGGTTCACGCAAAGGGCGGCGAGCGCCATCGCGAAGAATGCGTAGACGCCCCAACGGTACCACTTCCAGATGGCGATGCTGCTCGCGACATTGAGCAGCGCGCCAAAGGCGAGGAAGGCCACGATCCCGACCGGCGGAAGGGCGCTTCCGAACAGCGAACCGTTGAGGATCGCGACGATATAGGCGATCGCCACGCCGCTGTTCATGACCAACGCGAACAGCAGGAATGTCGTCAGGCAGCCACCACGCGAATCGGGCCTTCCCTCGTTGGTGGGGCCGTCGAGGTCGGTCGTGGGCGAGGCGTACGGATTGTTGTCCATTGATCGTATTGTCCTAAAAATGCAGTGTAAAGGCCGCCGGCGCTCACGCCTCCGGTGCGTGGATGTCGAGCTTTTGCATCTGGTAGCGCAACTGGCGGAAGCTGATGCCGAGCAGTTGCGCCGCCTGCGTGCGGTTGAACTGGGTCTGTGCCAGCGCGCGGATGATGATGTCGCGCTCGACCTGGTTCAGGTAGTCGGGCAGGCTGTTGGGCAAAGCGGCCAGCGCGGGCGCCGGCGCGGCCTGCGCCACCGGCTCGGGCGGCGCCTGCTGCGCGATCGCGTGGGCCGGCGAGCCGCCCTGCGGCATCGCGCGCGCACCCTTGAGCGAGAGGTCGCAGACCTCGATCACGCCGCCGTCGGCGAACGCGAGCGCGCGCTCGAGCACGTTTTCGAGTTCGCGCACATTGCCCGGAAAGGCGTAGCCGCGCATGGTCTCGAGCACCTGCTCGCCAAGTCCGGTGCGCTGGCCGCCGCCGGCCAGGCGTTCGAGGATCGCGCCGGTCAACAGCTCGAGGTCGTCGAGCCGCTCGCGCAGCGCCGGCACCCCCAGTTCGATCACGTTGAGCCGGTAAAACAGGTCCTGCCGGAAGCGCCCGGTTTCGACGCAATGCGCCAGGTTCTGGTGGGTGGCGCTGATGATGCGCACGTCGACCGGTTCCTCGGCCGTGGCGCCGATCTTGCGCACGCGCCGCTCCTGGATCGCGCGCAGCAGCTTGACCTGCATCGCCAGCGGCAGGTCGGCCACCTCGTCGAGCATCAG
>JAZKIN010000006.1:0-42682 GCA_040384885.1 Pseudomonadota bacterium
TCAGCACCGAGATCTTGATCTCCGAGGTCGAGATCATCAGGATGTTGATGCCCTCCTCCGACAGCGTGCGGAACATCTGCGAGGCCACGCCCACATGGCTGCGCATGCCCACGCCGACCACCGACACCTTCGACACCTTGGCGTCGCCGATCACGCTGGCCGCGCCGATCTCGTCCTTGACGCCCTCGAGCACGCCGAGCGCCTTGTTGTACTCGCCGCGCGAGACCGTGAACGTGAAGTCGGTCTTGCCCTCGACCGACTGGTTCTGGATGATCATGTCGACTTCGATGTTGGCGTCGGCGACCGGTCCGAGGATGTGGTAGGCCACGCCCGGCTTGTCGGGCACGCCCAGGATCGTGATTTTGGCCTCGTCGCGGTTGAACGCGATTCCGGAGATGACGGCTTGTTCCATATTTGAATCTTCCTCAAACGATATCAGGGTGCCCGAATCAGCTTCTTCCTCGAGCGGCATCAGGGGGTCGGTCAGCGACGAGAGCACGCGTACCGGGACCCGGTAGTTGCCCGCGAATTCGACCGAGCGGCTTTGCAGCACTTTCGAGCCCAGCGAGGCCAGCTCGAGCATTTCTTCGAACGTCACGGTCTTCAGGCGGCGCGCCTCCGACACCACCCGCGGGTCGGTCGTGTAGACGCCGTCGACGTCGGTGTAGATCAGGCATTCGGACGCCTTCATCGCCGCGGCGATCGCCACGGCCGAGGTGTCGGAGCCGCCGCGGCCGAGCGTGGCGATGTTGCCGAAGCCGTCCACGCCCTGGAAGCCAGTGATGATCACGACCTTGCCGGCGTCGAGGTCGGCGCGCACCTTGGCGTCGTCGATCGACTGGATGCGCGCCTTCGTGAAGGCCGAGTCGGTCTTGATCGCAACCTGCCAGCCCGCGTACGAGACGGCATCCTTGCCGATCGCCTGCAGCGCCATCGCCAGCAGGCCGACCGAGACTTGCTCGCCGGTCGAGGCGATCATGTCGAGCTCGCGCGGGTCGGGATTGTCGGTGATCTGCTTGGCCAGGCCGATGAGGCGGTTGGTTTCACCGGACATCGCGGACGGCACCACGACGACCTGGTGCCCCGCGTCATGCCACTTGGCCACGCGCAGCGCGACATTTTTGATGCGGTCGGTCGAGCCCATCGACGTGCCGCCGTATTTGTGGACGATTAAGGCCATAGAGAAAAAATTCCGCTCGAGAAATAGTAAAAAGAGGGCTTAACTCTACATGCTGCAATGCAAAAAAACAAGGCAAACCCGGTGCCGATTTATACGGAATCGGCATAAGGTAATGCGGTTTTCAGGCAGTAGTCAGCCGGCCAGGCTTTGCCAGCGCAGGTGGATGCGCGGGCCGTCGCCGGCGCCCACGTTATGGCAGTCCATGCCGATGCCGGCAGCGAACAGCAGGGCCTTGCCGGCGCTGACGATGGGCAGGCGCTCGCGTTCCCAGGCGGGCACGTCGTTGGCCTGGTAGTGGTATTTGAGGCTGCGTGTGGGGCGGTTCGGGGCCGGCTTGAGGCGCTCTCCCCCTTTGCGGAAATCGATTTGCAGCGGTTGCGCGCGCAGCCAGGCCGGGTCGATGCCGGTCGCGAGTTGCTCGAAGTGGAGCACGCCGCCGTAGGCCGGGAACGCGATCTGCGCCTCGCCCTGCCAGCGGAACAATTGACCCGGGCTGCGCACGTCGTCGTCCTCGTCGCGCGTGCCGGCCAGCTCGGCCAGCTTGGGCGTGATGTACAGGCGGTCGCGGTGGCGCCGGATGTGGCAGTCGGGGTGTGTCACGAGCAACTGCGCGTCGTGGCGCGCCTCTACCAGCTGGGTCACCATTTCGCCGAGCCACGCGGTCGACGGCATGCGCAGCGCGCGCGTGCCGAACCAGTGGCGCAGCATGTTGTAGGCGCGGTCCAGGCTCATCAGGCGCAGCTTGGCGACGTCGATGCACTCGCCGTCGAGGCACTGCGCAAGGTCCTGCACGGCAAGTTCGGTCAGCAGGCGCTGGGCCGATTGCGCGTGCGCGGCGCTGCGCGCGAAACGCTCCTGGAAACCAGGGAAGGCGTCGGAGAGCGCGGGCATGACCTTGTGCCGCAACGCATTGCGGGCGTAGCGCGGGTCGATGTTCGATTCGTCGTCGACGTAGGTGATGGCCTGCTCGGCGACGTAGCTTTCGAGCTGGCCGCGCGCGACCGGCAACAGCGGGCGCGCCATGACGAGCGCCGGGTTGCCCAGCAGTTCGGGCGCGGCGTTGGCCGCATCCATGCCCGACAGGCCCGCCGTGCCCGAGCCGCGCAGCAATTGCAGCAGCACGGTTTCGGCCTGGTCGTCGAGGTGGTGGGCGGTGAGCATCAGCTTGACGTCGTGCTCGGCGCACAGCGCGCCCAGCGCCGCGTAGCGCAGCTTGCGCGCGGCCGCCTCGATGCCGGACTTGCCTTTGGTTAGCGTGACGGGGCGCGCGGCGAAGGTGACGCCGAGGGCCTCGCAACTGGCCTCGCAATGCGCGAGCCAGGCGTCGGCGTTCGGGCTGATGCCGTGGTGGATGTGGAAGGCGAACAGTTCGATGCCGTGCTGCCGCGCGTAGCCATGCGCCAGGTGCAGCAGCGCGGACGAGTCCAGGCCGCCGCTGTAGGCGATGGCTATCGATAAAATTGCGGCGTTCGCGCCTTGCGTATCGTCCGTCGATTCAGCGTCAACAGGAGCAGATACTGAAGGTGCTTGCTCGCTCAGTATGGGTTCCCGCCTTCGCGGGAACGACGGGGTTAGCTGTAACGACGGGGTTAGCTGTAACGACGGGGCTGGCTGTAACGACGGAGCTTGCCGTGCGTCTGGCTCCCGCCCGAGCGGGAACGACGAGGCTAACAGTGCGTCGAGCGCCCGCGCGAACGTTGCCGGGACCGAGCCGGCCTGGGTGGAACTCACTCGTCGACCGGCGTGGTTTCTTTGAATTTGCCGTAGCTCATGAGCTTGTCGTGGCGCGCCTGGATCAGGTCCTTGGTCTTGACGCCGACGAACTGGCGCAGCGTGTCGGCCAGCGCGCGCTTGAGCAGCACGGCCATCTGTTTGGTGTCGCGGTGCGCGCCGCCCAGTGGCTCGTTAATGATCTTGTCGACCAGGCCCATGGCCTTGAGGCGGTGCGCCGTCAGCGCCAGTGCGTCGGCCGCGTCGGAGGCGCGCTCGGAGGTCTTCCAGAGGATCGAGGCGCAGCCTTCGGGCGAGATGACCGAGTAGGTAGCGTACTGCAGCATCAGCACGGCGTCGCCGACGGCGATCGCCAGCGCGCCGCCGGAGCCGCCCTCGCCGATGATGGTCGCGATCAGCGGCACTTTGAGTTCGGCCATCGTGTACAGGTTGTGGCCGATCGCTTCGGACTGGCCGCGCTCTTCGGCGTCGATGCCCGGGAACGCGCCCGGGGTGTCGACGAAGGTGAAGATCGGCAGGCCGAATTTTTCGGCGACCTTCATCAGGCGCATCGCCTTGCGGTAGCCTTCGGGCTTGGGCATGCCGAAGTTGCGCAGCGCGCGCTCTTTGGTGTCGCGCCCCTTCTGGTGGCCGATCACCATGCAGGCCTGGCCGTTGAAGCGCGCCAGGCCGCCGACGATCGAGAGGTCGTCCGCGTACGAACGGTCGCCGTGCAATTCGTGGAAGTCGGTGAAGATTTCGTTCACATAGTCCATGGTGTACGGTCGCTGCGGGTGGCGCGCGATCTGGCACACTTGCCATGGCGTGAGTTTGGCGTAGATGTCTTTGGTCAGCTGCTGGCTCTTTTTGGCCAGGCGGTCGATCTCTTCGGAGATATCGACGGCGGAATCGTCCTGGACGAAGCGCAGCTCTTCAATTTTGGAGTCGAGCTCCGCGATCGGCTGCTCGAAATTGAGGAAAGTTGTTTTAGTCATTTTAGCTCCGTGTTATTTCGGGCCGCAGCAAATCCGCCGCGCGGCCGGTGCAAGGCGTTATTCTACCGGAACCGGGGTGTAATAGGGAATTTGCGGGGCACGCCACGCACCTGCATTGGGGTGCCCCGGGGCCCGCCATGCAAGTCGGGCCGCCACCGCGCGCCGTTCTGGCTACTCGGCAATCACCGGGTCGAGGCTACGCCACAAATACCAAGTGGCGACCGTACGCCAAGGCTCCCAGTTGGCCGATACCTCGCGCGCGTCGCTGCGCGAGACCGGTTCGCCCGAGAAATAGTTTTGGCTGATTCCCTGGATCAGGCCCGGATCGTCGAGCGGCAGCACGTTGGGCCGCAGCAGATTGAATATGAGGAACATCTCGGCGGTCCAGCGTCCGATGCCGCGGATCTGGACCAGCTCGGCGATGACGGCCTCGTCGTCCATCTCGGCCCACTGGTTCGCGTGCACGCGCTTGGCTTTGAAATGGTCGGCCAGGTCGAGGATGTATTCGGTCTTGCGCTTGGAAAGGCCGCATCCCGACAACTGCTCGGCGCCGGCCTTGATGACCTGGGCCGGCGTGATTTTCGGGCACACTGTGATCAGCTTGCTCCAGGCGGCGTCGGCCGCGCGGGTAGTCACCTGCTGGCCCACGACCGAGCGCGCGAGCGTGGTGAACGGGTCGCTGTGGCCGACCAGGTGCAGGTCGCCGAACTGGGGGATGAGCTTTTTCATGATGCGGTCGCGCTTCATGAGCTCGGTCTTGGCCTGTTCCCAGTAATGCGGAACTTCGAGGATCAGTGACGTCGTGCCCGCCGTTTCCCTGTGCAGCGCCATCATGCACGACGCCAATTGGTGCTGCCGTCGGGCTTGTCTTCGAGGATGATGCCGGCGGCCAAAAGCTCGGCGCGGATCTTGTCGGACTCGGCGAAATTGCGCGTCTTTTTGGCGTCGAGGCGGCGCGCGATGGCGTCGGCGACCGCGGCGTCGCCCTCGGCGCCCTGCCCCGCGCCGGCCTGCAGGAATGCCTGCGGCGCGCGCTGCAAGATGCCGAGCACGCCCGCGAGCGCCTTGAACTGGCGCGCCAATGCGGCCGACTTGTTTTTGTTGATTTCGGTGACGAGGTCGAACAGCACGGCCATCGCGACCGGGGTGTTGAAGTCGTCGTCCATCGCCTCGCGGAAACGCACCGCGTGGGCCTCGGTCCAGTCGACTTCGCACCCGCCCGAGCCCAGGTCGACTTCGGCCAGCGCCGTGTACAGGCGCGTGAGCGCGAGCTTGGCGTCGTCGAGGTGGACGTCGGAGTAATTGAGCGGGCTGCGGTAGTGCGCGCGCAGGATGAAAAAGCGCACCACTTCGGCATCGTATTTTTTGAGCACGTCGCGGATCGTGAAGAAGTTGCCGAGCGACTTGGACATCTTCTCGTTGTCGACGCGCACGAAGCCGTTGTGCACCCAATAATTGCTCATCGGGTGGCCGAACGCGCCCTCGGACTGGGCGATCTCGTTCTCGTGGTGCGGGAATTGCAGGTCGGCGCCGCCGCCGTGGATGTCGAAGTGCTCGCCGAGCGTGGCGCACGACATGGCCGAGCATTCGATATGCCAGCCCGGGCGGCCGCTGCCCCATTTGGACGGCCATTTGACTTCGTCGGGCTCGGATTCTTTGGACGCTTTCCAGAGCACGAAGTCGAGCGGATCGCGCTTGCCCGTATTGACATCGACGCGCTCGCCGGCGCGCAGGTCGTCGAGCGACTTGCCCGACAATTTGCCGTAGCCGGCAAAATCGCGCACGGCGTAATTGACGTCGCCGTCGTCGGATTTGTACGCGAGGCCCTTTTGCTCGAGCAGCTCGATGATGCCCAGCATTTGCGGCACGTACTGCGTGGCGCGCGGGACCACGTCGGCCGGCAAGATGCCGAGCGCGCCGGTGTCCTCGTCCATGTATTCGGTGAAGCGGGTGGTCAGCTGCGACAGGGTCTCGCCGTTCTCGAGCGCGCGGCGGATGATTTTGTCGTCGATGTCGGTGATGTTGCGCACGTACTTGACCTGGTAGCCCGACGCCTTGAGCCAGCGGTAGATCACGTCGAACGCCATCATCATGCGCGCATGGCCGATATGGCAGTAATCGTAGATCGTCATGCCGCACACGTACATGCCGACTTTGCCGGGTTCGATCGGGACGAATAGCTGCTTCTCACGCGCAAGCGTGTTGTAAATCTTTAAGTGACTCATGTGGCTTTTACAAGTGTTCAGCTGGGAAGACGTTCAGGCAATACGAAGACCGGGCGCCGTCGCCCTTGGGGGCGCGCACCGGAATTACGGTTTTGCGGCGAGATCGTCGGACCCTCTGTATTGTTCTAATTTGATAGAATGGAGGCGTTCTGTGCAAAGTATAGCATTGATAAAAACCGGACTGGCCGCATATGGATCAGGTTTATTTTTACGCAAATGGCTTGACAGCAATTGCGCTATGTAATGCCCCTGCACTTCAACGTTGAGGAAGCCAAAATGCAAGAATCGAAATTGTTTAGCGTGCCGCTGGTCGGCAAATTCCTGGCCGTACTATTCGGCATCAGCCTCGGCGGCGCCGTGCTCGCGGCCGAGCCGCCGCAGGTCTCGCTCAAAACCAGCATGGGCGAAATCGTGCTCGAACTGGACCAGGAAAAAGCCCCGATCTCGGTCGCCAACTTCCTCAAGTACGTCAAGTCGGGCCACTACAAGGGCGTCATTTTCCACCGCGTCATCGACGGCTTCATGATCCAGACCGGCGGCATGGACGCGCGCATGGTCGCCAAACGGACCGACCGTCCGATCAAGAACGAGGCCCAGAACGGCCTGCAGAACGTGCCCTACAGCGTGGCCATGGCGCGCACCGGCGACCCCAATTCGGCCACCTCGCAGTTCTTCATCAACGTCGCCGACAACCAGGGCCTGAACTATCCGGGCCAGGACGGCTTCGGCTACACCGTGTTCGGCAAAGTCGTTTCGGGCATGGACGTGGTCGACAAAATCAAGGCCGTCAAGGTCGACGACAAGATGGGCCAGCAAAACGTGCCGATCAAGCCGATCACGATTCAGTCGGCGACCGTCGTCAAACGGTAAATATCGATCGGTAATAACGCGGTAAAATAGCGCCCTCGCGTACGCCAGATGCCGCCAGTGCAGCGGCGGCGCACGCGCCGCACCCACAATAATTCAAGCAAACAGGACTCATCATGACCGTACTTATCACCACCAACATGGGCAACATCACCGTCGAGCTCGAGACCGAAAAATCGCCAAAATCGGTCGCCAACTTCCTCGACTACGTCGCCAAGGGCCACTACACCAACACCATTTTCCACCGCGTCATCGCCGACTTCATGATCCAGGGCGGCGGTTTCGAGCCTGGCATGAAGCAAAAGCCGGCCGACCAGACGGTCGAGAACGAAGCCAAAAACGGCCTCAAGAACAACCACTACACACTCGCCATGGCGCGCACCTCGGACCCGCATTCGGCGTCGGCCCAGTTCTTCATCAACACCAAGAACAACGCCTTCCTCGACTATCCAGGCGGCGACGGCTGGGGCTACGCCGTGTTCGGCAAAGTCACCGCCGGCAACGACGTGGTCGACAAGATCAACAAGGTCAAGACCACCCGCAGCGGCATGTTCGCCGACGTGCCGGCCGAGCCGGTGATCATCGAGAAAATCGAAGTCCTGTAAAGCCCGCGCCCCGCAGGCTCGAGGTCTCCGGATGACGATGCCAGCGCGCGCAAGCGCGCTTTTCATTTCCGACCTGCATTTGCAGGAAGCCCATCCGCGCACCACGGACGCGTTCCTGCGCTTCCTGGCCGAGCGCGCGATGGCCGCCGAAGCGTTGTATGTGCTCGGCGACCTGTTCGAATACTGGGCCGGCGACGACGATCTCGCCGCCCCCTACCACCAGACCATCGTGTCCGCCCTGCGCGCCGTCGGCGACGCCGGCGTGGCACTGTATTGGATCCCCGGCAACCGCGATTTTTTGACCGGCCCCGCGTTCGCGCAGGCGGCCGGCTTGCGCGCGCTCGAGGAACCGCATGTGGCCGAGATCGGCGGGCAGCGCGTCGCGCTCGTGCATGGCGACGCCGAATGCACCGACGATGCCGCCTACATGGCGTTCCGCGCCCAGGTGCGCCAAAGCACGTGGCAGGCGCAGTTTTTGGCCATGCCGCTGGCCCAACGCAAGGGCATCATCGCGAACCTGCGCGAAGGCAGCCGCGAGGCGCACACCAATAAAAGCTACGCCATCATGGACGTGACCGCCGAGGCGATCGACGCGCTGTTCGCGCGCACCGGCGCCGACGTCATCATCCACGGGCACACCCACCGCCCCGCCCTGCACGAGGCCGGCGGCAGGCGCCGCTACGTCTTGCCCGATTGGGACGAGGACGCCGAACCCGAGCGCGGCGGCTGGATCGAGATCGACGCCGCCGGCACCATCACGCGGCGCGACCGCGACGGCATCGGCATACCGTCGAACGACTAGGCGTTAACTTGCCGGCGAACCGCGTTCACTTGCCGGCGCGCCGGCGCAGCACGCCGCGCAGGTCGTCGATCGCGGGCACCATCGCCAACGCGCACAACACCAGTGCCAGCGGCACCGTCGCCAGATAGCCCACCTGTTTGAAGCCGTAGGCGCCGGCGACCGCGCCGCCGAAAAAACAGGCCAACAGCGCCGCCAACATCTTGAGGTGGTCGGCATTGGCGGCGACCGCCGGCAGCGCGCGCGCGTCGGTGCGGTTCCAATACACGAGCTTGCCCAACTCGATGCCGATGTCGGTGATGATGCCGGTCACGTGCGTGGTGCGGATCTCCGCATGCGAGATCTCGGTCATGAGCGCGTTTTGCAGCCCCATGATGAAACACAGCAGCATGACGGTCGCGGGGATGAACAGGCCCTCGATGCCGCTCAGGCGCGCGCCGAGCACGCCGAAGGCGAGCAACAGCAGCGCCTCGAACAGCAAGGGCAAGGCGTATTCGCTGTCCATCCTTTGGCGCCGCGCGTAGTTGACCATGACGGCGGTGCAGGCCGCGCCGAGCAGGAACGACAGCAAGGCGCCGAGCCCGGCCCCGACCAGCGCGTAGGCGCCGAGCGCGAGGTTGTCGCCGATGGCCGAGACGATGCCCGTCATGTGCGAGGTGTACTGCGCGATCGCGAGGAAGCCGCCGGCGTTGGTGGCGCCGGCGACGAAGGCGAGCGCATAACCGAGTTGGCGGTTGGCCCTGGCCGAGCGCGTGTGGCCGGTCAGCCGCCGCGCATAGTTGATTGGCATCGACTCCCCCGTTCGGGCGCGGCCTGGCGTGGCGCCGGCGGCGCGGACCTATGCATCGGGCAGGGCGACGATCAGCGGCCCGCCCTTGGCGGCGGCACTGGCGTCGAGCTGGGAGAATAAGCGCTCGGGCAGCTTCGGCAACACCTCGCTCGGCGGCGCCCATTTGCTTTGCGGATTGCTCTCGAAGGCGTCGATGATGCCGGCGATCTTGAACCCGCTCATGCCCGCCACCCGCGCGCGCGTCTGCGCGAGCCGTTCGCGTTGCAGCAGCACGTAGCGCGCCACGGTCAGGCCGGCGCTCGGGTACTTGTCGGCGCGCTCGCACAGCGCCTTGACCAGCGCCTCGTGCTTGTCGATCAGGCGCGGCAGCGGCAGGCCCGGATACGAGGCGAACACGTCGGTCGGATAGCGCAGCAGGAAACTGGTCGGCGTCACCTTCTGGTCGGTCGTGACGGTGCGGATGGTGCCGCCGATCACCGAGAACACCGTGAAACGCACGCCGCCGATGGCGCCGCTGGTCGCGCCCGGCAAAGTCTGGATCCGCTGCACTTCGATCAGGGTCGTCTTGAGCGCGTTGATGAAGCAGGCCGAAACCCAGGTCGCGCCCTTGGGCAGCGGATTGGGCGTGTACCAGCCGAGCGGCTCGCAGCCGCGCAGCTTGAGCGTGATGGCGAAATCGTCGAGCGTTTTCCAGTCGACCTGGTGGCCGCCGACCTTGCTGCCGTGCGCGAGCTCGAACCACGCGTACTGGCGCGTGATCGTGGCCAGCGTGCGGGCCTTGAGCCGGTGCAGTTTGTACAGGGCCGCGCACAGCCCCACGCACAGCGCGAGGCCGAGCGGCACGGCGAGCATGACCGGATCGGGCCGCAGCAGGCCCGACAACGCGCCCGCCGCCGCGCCCGCGGCGAACACCACGACCGTCGTCACCACCATGTTGCTGATGACCGCCTTGCGCAAATTTAAACCCATAGCATTCCCTGTATTTCGGCCCCGCCAGTCTACGCTTTTACAGCCAAGAAAAGTTATCGACATGCCTAAAGCGTTGCAAATCAGAAACAGTTTTGACGCTGGACAAGCAACAACAAATCTGTTGACATAATTCTCAACGGTGTTATAGTTCACTACCTCACCACCTCAATACCCAATCACCTCACCACCAGGGAGGCATCATGTTTCAACTAGCTTCACGGTTTGTCCAGGAGAGTCAAAAATGACGATCGGCTGGAACGACAACACCCCAATCTACCGCCAGCTCAAGGACCGGGTCATCGGCATGATGCTCGACGGTGCGCTCAAGGCGGGCGACGCCCTGCCCTCGGTGCGCCAGGTGGCGGCCGAGTACCAACTGAACCCAATCACCGTCTCGCGCGCCTACCAGGAACTCGTGGACGACAATCTTGTAGAAAAACGTAGGGGGATCGGCATGTATGTAAGCGAAGGCGCCAGCGAGAAACTCTTGGCCAGCGAACGCGAGCGCTTTGTGCGCGAAGAATGGCCCGCCATGGTCGAGCGCATCCGCCGCCTCGGCCTCGACGTCGAACAACTGCTGCGCAGCACTGGCGGCGCGCAAACGGGCGGTGCGGCATGAGCGCCGTCATCTCGGCCAAGGGCTTGAGCAAACGCTACGGCAAATCGGTCGCGGTCGACAACATCAATTTCGAGATCCCGGCCGGCCGCATCGTCGGCCTGATCGGGCCTAACGGCTCGGGCAAGACCACCACCCTCAAGGCCGCGCTCGGCCTGATCCCATTCGAGGGCGAGCTGTCGGTGCTCGGCTTCGACCCGCGCACCGAGCGCGACGCGCTGATGCAGCAAGTGTGCTTCATCGCCGACGTGGCCATTTTGCCGCGCTGGCTCAAGGTGCGCGACGCGATCGACTTCGTGGCCGGCGTGCATCCGCGCTTCGACCGCAAAAAGGCCGAACGCTACCTCGCCAACACCAAGCTCGCGCCCGACATGCGGGTCAAGGCTATGTCCAAGGGCATGATCGTGCAACTGCACCTCGCGCTCGTGATGGCGATCGACGCCAAGCTGCTCGTGCTCGACGAGCCCACGCTCGGCCTCGACATCATCTACCGCAAGCAGTTCTACCAGAACCTGCTCGAGGATTATTTCGACGAGAACAAGACGATCGTCATCACGACCCACCAGGTCGAGGAGATCGAGCACATCCTGACGGACCTGATGTTCATCCGCGACGGCAAGATCGTGCTGTCGGTCTCGATGGACGAGGTCGGCGAGCGCTACACCGAGGTGATGGTGCCGGCCGACAAGGTCAACGCGGCCAACGCGTTGCAGCCGATCGACCAGCGCAGCGTGTTCGGCAAGTCGGTGATGCTGTTCGACGGCGTCCCGCGTACCCAGCTCGAGGCACTCGGTGAAACAAGAAACCCAAGCGTCGCCGACCTGTTTGTCGCGACCATGAAAGGAAGCTACGCATGAATACGATGAAATGGTTATTGCGGCGCGAGTTCTGGGAACACAAGGGCGCGCTCGTGTGGGCCCCGATCGTGGTCGGGATCTCGATGGTGGTCCTGCTCGGCGGCATGCTGTTCTACGCGTCGGCCAAGCACAGTAACACCGTCATCACGCGCGACGGCGACGGCGGCAGCACGAGGACATCGACGACCGTCGCCGCGGAACTGCAAAAAATGACGGAGGCCGACAAGACCGCGATGGTCGAAACGATGTCGAGCATGGTGATGCTGGCCGCCGTCCCGCTGTTGATGATGCTGACCGTGATCGCCTTCTTCTATTGCCTTGGCGCGCTGTACGAGGAGCGACGCGACCGCAGCGTGTTGTTCTGGAAGTCGCTGCCGCTGTCGGACCAGATGACGGTGATCTCGAAGGTCGTCACCATCATCGTGGTGGCGCCTTTGATCACGATCGGCGTGGCGACGCTGGTCTCGCTGGCCTTGCTCCTGATCGGTTGCATCGTGTTCGCTTTCCAGGGCATTAACGCCTTCGGCACCGCGCTCGGCAATGCAGACGTGTACCTGACCCCGCTGCGCATGGTCGGCGTGCTGCCGGTGTACATGCTGTGGGCGCTGCCGACGATCGGCTGGCTCATGATGGTGTCGGCCTGGGCCCGTTCGAAGGTATTCCTGTGGGCCGTCGGCGTGCCGCTGCTCAGCGCCCTGCTGATCAAGTGGGCCAGCTGGAGTGCCGGAATCGCGATCAATATGGAGTGGTACATGACCAACATCATCGGACGCGGCTTGTTCGGCCTGGTGCCCGGCGCGTGGTTTGAATTCGTCGGTGTCAACCCTGAGAAGTTTCTCGCCAAAAGCGGCCACGGCGCCGAGATGGGCACTATCTTCAGCGAGTCGTGGATGACGCTGACCGGCCCGAACGTGTGGATCGGCGTGGCCGCCGGCGTCGCCATGCTGTTCGCGGCGATGCGTCTGCGCCGCTGGCGCGACGAAGGCTAAGCCGCCACGCGAAGTCACACAGCAATAAAAACCGCCCCGCCGTCTTATCGACCGTGGGGCGTTTTTGTATTTGCGTGGGCAGATTACTCGAATTGCTTGCGGAAGCTTTCGAATTGCTCCTTGAGCAGCTCGACCTCGCGCCGCAGCGCGACTACTTCCTGCTCGAGCTGGCCGACGCGCCCGCCCTGCGACCCCGGCGCCGCGAGCGAACCTGCATAGCCGGCCGCGGTCTCCTGCTGCGCCAACGCGGCCTCGCCGGCGAGCAAGTGGCCGTAGCGCGGCTCCTTGGTGCCGGGCGCGAGCGCCAGGCGCGACACCAGCGGCGGATATTTATCGATCAGGAACTGCAGCGCCGTCTCGACCTCGGCCACCGATTTGAAATCGTGCACGCGGCCCGAGCGGGTGCGGATTTCGCCGGCAGTCTGCAGGCCGCGCAGCATCAGGACCGCCATCACGGCCAGCTTGTCTTGCTCGAGCGACCATTTGACGCGCAGGCGGTGCTCGTACTTGGTCACGCGCGCGCCGGCCTGGGTGATGCCGTTGACGAATTTGCGCTGCATGAGGCGCTGCAGCACGTCCTGCACCGTCTCGTCCGAGATTTGCATCACGGGATCGCGGCTCGACAGCTGGTTGCAGCCGTTGGTGATCGCATTGAGCGACATCGGATAGTTATCGGGCGTGAGCGCCTCTTTTTCGGCCAGCACCGCGAGCACGCGGATTTCGAAGGGATCGAATTCGGCGAGCAGGTCGCCGGCGGCGTTTGATTCTAGTGTCATCGATTTATCCTTGTAATGTTCAAACGGTATTCGACCAGTCTACTCGACCAGTTTGTTGAGCTCGACCGAGTCGAGTTTATCGCATCCGGGAATGCCGGAACAGGCGATGCCCGCGGCCTTGATGGTGGCGAGCATGCGCTCCATCTGCTCGTCCTGGCGCGCCACGTGGTTGATCAGGTTGTGCAGCGCCTTCGACAGCGGGTCGTCGCCGTTGGCGCTGACGCCATAGGCCGCGAACAAATGCCCGTTGCGCTGGTCCACGTCTTTTTGCACGATGTGGGCCGGGTTGCCGACCGCGGTCGCGCCGGCCGGCACCGGCTTGATGACGACCGCGTTCGAGCCGACCTTCGCGTATTCGCCGACCGTGAACGAGCCGAGCACCTTGGCGCCGGCGCCGATGATCACGCCGCGCTCGAGCGTCGGGTGGCGCTTGGCGCCGCTCGTGAGCGTGGTGCCGCCGAGCGTGACGCCCTGGTAGATGGTGCAGTCGTCGCCGACGACCGCGGTCTCGCCGATGACCACGCCGAAGCCGTGGTCGATGAAGACGCGGTGGCCGATGGTTGCGCCGGGATGGATTTCGATACCAGTGATGATGCGGGCGAGATAGGAGATGAAGCGGCCGATCCATTTGAGCCCGGCCGTCCAAAAGAAATGCGCCCAGCGGTGCATCATGATGGCCTGGAAACCCGGGTAACAAGTGATCACCTCCCACGTGTTGCGGGCCGCGGGATCGCGCTTGATGATGCTCTTGATATCGTCACTCAGGTTGGGGAACATAAGACAGCCAAATACAGTTGTTGGATAGCCATGGTAGCGCATTCGCGCAAGGCTTGCCGGGGTCTGGTCAATCCCACGCGACGGTGGCCGGCGTGCCGCGAATCTGGCCCGCCTCAAAAAAAATGCCGACTCGTATCGAATCGGCATCTTGTCGGATCGGCGTGTCCGGGTCCGCTATCAGCCCTCGCGCGCCATGCGCTGGCGGCGCGCCTCGTACAGGCACACGCCGGAGGCGACCGAGACGTTCAGGCTCTCGACCGAACCGAACATTGGAATGCCCACCAGCACGTCGCAGGTCTCGCGCGTGAGGCGGCGCATGCCCTCGCCTTCCGAACCCATCACGAGCGCGGCGGGGCCGGAGAAATCGGCTTCGTACAGGCCACGGTCGGCGTCGTCGGAGGTGCCGATCAGCAGGATGTCGCGTTCCTTGAGTTCGCGCATGGTGCGCGCGAGGTTGGTGACGGTGATGTAGGGCACGGTTTCGGCGGCGCCGCTGGCGACCTTGGCGGCGGTGGCGTTGAGGCCGACGGCACGGTCCTTCGGCACGATGACCGCGTGCGCGCCGACGCCGTCGGCCACGCGCAGGCAGGCGCCGAGGTTGTGCGGGTCGGTGATGCCGTCGAGGATCAGCAGCAGCGGCGGGCCGTCGATCGCGTCGAGCAGCTCGTCGAGGTTGCGCGCCAGTGCCAGTTCGCTCGCGAACGCGATCACGCCCTGGTGGCGGCGGGTGCCGACGATCTTGTCGAGGCGCGCCGAATCGACCGGCATCACGCGCACGCCGAGCGACTTGGCGTTGGCGACGAGGTCATGCATGCGCCGGTCCTGGCGCGTGGCATCGACAAAAATCTCTTCCACCGACGAGGCCTCGTGACGCAAACGCGAGGTCACCGCGTGGAACCCGAAAATCATTTTATTCTTCATCGTTTTTTCTTTAATTTTTTCTTCAACTTAACGCTTCTTCTTGCTTGTTTTCGACACCGGCTTGGCCGTGGCGCCGCCCTTCGAACGTTTGCCTTTCGGATTGTTCTCGGCGCTCGTGTCGAGCTCGTAGCGCGAACTGTTGCCGGCCGTGTTCACGGTCGGCTTGCGCGACTTGCCCGGCTTGGCTTCGAGCGCCTTGGCCGCCGCGCTCTTCGGTTTGCCCGCGCCCGTGTCGGCCTGCACGCTGCCGCCGGCGAGCACGAGGTCGATCTTGCGCGCCTCGAGGTCGACCCGCGACACTTGCACCGTGACGCGGTCGGTCAGCTGGTAGCGCTTGCCCGTGCGTTCGCCGCGCAGCTCGTGGCGCGCATCGTCGTACTGGAAGAAATCGGTGCCCAGTTCGGTGATGTGGACCAGGCCCTCGACGTACAGCGCGTCGAGTTGCACGAAGATGCCGAAGGTCGTCACGCCCGAGACCACGCCGGTGAATTCTTCACCGAGCTTGTCTTTGATGAAGAAGCACTTGAGCCAGGCTTCGACGTCGCGCGAGGCCTCGTCGGCGCGCCGCTCGTTGGCCGAGCAATGCACCCCGAGCGCATCCCAGATGGTCAGGTCCTTGGCTTGCTTTTGCTTGCCTTCGGCGGTGTCTTTGGCGAGCTGCTTGCGCGTCGCGTTCGAAACCGTCGTGTTGAGCGACTTGAGGTCGATGCCCTTCGGTTCGTACTTTTTGCCAAGCAAAATAGCCTTGATCGCGCGGTGCGTGAGCAGGTCGGGATAGCGCCGGATCGGGCTCGTGAAGTGGGCGTAAGCCTCGTACGCGAGGCCGAAGTGGCCGATGTTGTCGGGGCTGTAGACGGCTTGCTGCATCGAACGCAGCAGCATCGTTTGCAGCAGTTGCGCGTCGGGACGCTCCTTGACCACGCGCATCAGCGCGGCGTAGTCGCCCGCGCTCGGCTTGTCGCCGCCCTCGAGGTTCAGGCCGACCTGCTTGAGGAAGGTGCGCACTTGCGTGAGCTTCTCTTTGGTCGGCGTGGCGTGGATGCGGTAGGTGCCCGGATGCTTGTGGCGGATCAGCAGGTCGGCCGCGCAGACGTTGGCCGCCAGCATGCATTCCTCGATGATCTTGTGGGCCTCGTTGCGGGTGCGCGGGATGATCTTTTCGATCTTGCCCAGCGGGTTGCAGACGATATAGGTTTCGGTGGTCTCGAAGTCGATCGCGCCGCGCTCCATGCGCGCCTTGAGCAGCGCGTGGTAGACGTCGTTGAGGTTGAGCAGGTGCGGCACGATCGCCGGCCGCTTGGCGGCCTCGGGGCCGGCGGTGTTGCCGACGATCTCGGCCACTTCGGTGTAGGTCAGGCGCGCGGCCGAATGGATCACGGCCGGGTAGAACTGGTAGGCCTTGATCTCGCCCTTGTCGCTGATGACGGCGTCGCACACGAGCGTGAGGCGGTCGACCGCGGGGTTGAGCGAACACAGGCCGTTCGAGAGTTTCTCGGGCAGCATCGGGATCACGCGGCGCGGGAAATACACCGAGGTGCTGCGCTCGATCGCGTCGATGTCGATCGCGTCGTTCGGTTTCACGTAGTGGGAGACGTCGGCGATCGCCACGATGAGGCGGAAGCAATTGGCCTTACCGACCTTGACCGGCTCGCAATACACTGCGTCGTCGAAGTCGCGCGCGTCCTCGCCGTCGATGGTGACGAGCGGCACGTCGCGCAGGTCGACCCGGTCTTCGAGGTCGATGTCGCGCACTTCGCCGGGCAGCTTGGCGGCAGATTTGAGCGCCGCGGCCGAGAAGATGTGCGGCACGCCGAATTTGCGCACGGCGATTTCGATCTCCATGCCAGGGTCGTCGAGCTCGCCGAGCACCTCGACCACGCGGCCGGTCGGCTGCTTGAAGCGCGAAGGCTGGTCGATGACTTCGACGCTGACGATCTGGCCGGCCTTGGCCTTGCCGGGCGAGCCGGCGATCAGGATGTCCTGGCCGATGCGCTTGTCTTCGGGGGCGACGATCCAGACGCCGCCCTCGTTGAGCAGGCGGCCGATCACGTGCGTGTTGCCGCGCGAGACGACTTCGACGATCGTGCCTTCGCGCCGGCCGCGGCGGTCGGTGCCGGTGATCTTGGCCAGCACCTTGTCGCCATGCAGGACCTTCTGCATTTCTTTTTCGGACAGGAACAAGTCTTCGCTCGCGTCGTCGGGGACGACGAAGCCGAAGCCGTCGCGGTGCGCCGTGACCTTGCCGGCCACAAAGCCGGTATCGTCAACGAGTTCGTACGTGCCCTTGCGGTCCGAACGGAGCTGGCCGTCGCGTTCCATTGCATTCAGGCGGCGCGTGAGCACCTCGACGGCTTCGGGTTGGACACCCAGTGTGCGCGCCAGCGCTTCGATGTCGATTGGCGCGGCCGCACTGCGGAAAATGCCGAGAATATCCTCGCGGCTGGGAATGGTATGAGTAATTTGGTTCAAATGAGTTTCTATAATTGTTTTTGGCAGCGCCCGTGGCGAATGCCCATGCGGGCGACTGACACAGTGAAAATTGACACGGTGATATGCGTAGTGTAACGGAGGACCGTGTGATTCGCCTAACTTGGCGTGCGCGCCGGACGCCCCGAAAAATTGTTTGGGCAAGCGCTTTGCGTTTTCAAATTGTTCCGCTATAATTTTGGTCTCTCGCGGCGGCGGCAAGCCGAAGCAGGAGAAAAATGCGGAGTACCAGCAGTCGAAGTCGGGGCCAAGCCTAGAAAGTTAGTCTGGCGCAAAACTTCAAAGGCTTGTATGATAGCAGATGTCGTAGGAAACGTCGGCATACAGTAGCAAAAGCAGCGCAGCAGTCAATGCCCACGTGGCGGAATTGGTAGACGCGCACGGTTCAGGTCCGTGTGCCGCAAGGTGTGGGGGTTCGAGTCCCTCCGTGGGCACCACTCCCCGGTTTTTAAACGGTGAGTACCAAGCAGGAATCACATTATGGCGCCGTGATCTTCGATTACGGCGTTTTAGTTTGAAGCAGTATAAGCATTAGCAAGCAGCGACGCAGCACCAGTGCCCACGTGGCGGAATTGGTAGACGCGCACGGTTCAGGTCCGTGTGCCGCAAGGTGTGGGGGTTCGAGTCCCTCCGTGGGCACCATCTACCGGATTGATTTCCGAACAGTAGTCAGCAGCGAGTAGTGTGTAACAGGCAGGAGTTTCAAACCGTTGTCGGGTTTGGCCAAAACGCCGCAATCTTTGCAAAAGGATTGCGGCGTTTTGCGTTGTGCGCTCAGGGTTTGGCCTCGGGCGCGGCCGCAAGGTCGTCGAGGATCGGGCAGTCCGAGCGCGCATCGCCATGGCAGGAACTGGCCAGCGCCTCAAGTGTGCGGCGCATCGCGGCCAGCCCGCTGATTTTGCGGTCGAGTTCCTCGATATGCCCGCGCGCGAGCGCGCGCACGTCGGCGCTGGCGCGCTGCTTGTCGTTCCACAGGGCCAGCAAGGCACCGATTTGCTCGAGCGAAAAACCGAGCGCGCGCGCACGGTGGATGAACTGCAGGATCTGGACCTCCTTCTCGCCGTAGACCCGGTAGCCGGCCCCGCTGCGGCGCTGCGGCGGCGTCAGCCCGATCGACTCGTAGTGCCGGATCATCTTGGCCGACACGCCCGAGGCCTTGGCCGCCTCGCCGATATTAAGTGCCATCACCGCCCGCCCCCGTCTGTTCGCAATGGCCGTATTGTGCCCCGATTCGCGGCGCGCCGTGAAAGCGCGCCGCGGCCCGCACCCGATACCAAATTTTTCCCATGGCCCGCCCTTTGTACTACACTTGGTCTATGCCAGCTCCCGCCATGCAGCAAGCCCCGGACCACGGCCCCGCCAGCGCGTCGCCGCCGGCGCCCGTGTACGGGCTCGAAGTAAACTATCACGCGATGCTCGCGCACTCGCCCGATGCGGTCGTGCTGGTCGACATCGACAGCGGCCGGCTGATCGACGCCAACCTCAAGGCCGAAGCCATGTTCGGCGTGTCCGGGCCCGCCTTGCTCGGCCACAGCCTCGCCGATCTGTGCCCGCCGCAACAGGGTGGCGGGCAAGCTCCGACACAATTGCTGGCAGACTATTTCGTCAGGGTGCGCGAGGGCGACACCGTCGCGCCGACGATCACCTTCCTCAATGGCGCCGGCCGCGCGTTCGCGGGCGAGCTGCGCATGGTCCGGCTGCCCGTGCCGGGACGTCGCCTGATGCATGTGCGCATAGTCGACGTGACCGCGCGCAGCCTGGCCGAGGCGCTCGCCGAGGGCCAGTCGCGCCTGCTCGAAATGATCGCGCTCGGTTCGCCGCTGAACGCGACGCTCGACCAGCTCATGCTGCTGATCGAAGCCCAGTCGCAGGGCGTGCTGTGCTCGGTGGTGCTGCTCGACGAGGACGGCGAGACGCTGCGTCCGGCTTCGGGACCGCATCTGCCGCCGGCCTACATGGCCTCGCTCGACGGCCTCAAAATCGGCCCGCAGGCCGGTTCGTGCGGCACCGCGATGTTCCGCAAAGACGTGGTCGTGGTCAGCGACATCATGGGCGATCCCTTGTGGCAGGGCTACACGGGGCTGGTCGCCCCGTACGGCTTGCGCGCCTGCTGGTCGACCCCGATCCACGTCGGCAAGGGCCAGGTGCTCGGCTCGTTTGCGATGTATTACCGCGAACGACGCAGCCCGGGGCCCGACGACATGCGCCTGATCGGGGTTGCGACCCATCTGGCCGGCATCGCGATCGAACGCACGCGGCGCGAACGCGAACTGGCGCGCCACCGCGAGCACCTCGAGGAACTCGTCGGCGAGCGCACGGCCGAACTGACCCGGGCCAAGGAGCACACCGAGCGCATCAACCACGAGCTCGAGTCGACGCTCGTCACACTGTCGGCCACCCAGAACGAACTCGTGCGGCGCGACAAGCTCGCCGCGCTCGGCAGCCTGGTGGCCGGCGTCGCGCACGAACTCAACACGCCGCTCGGCAACAGCCTGGTCGTGGCCACGACCATGGCCGAACGCGCGCGCGTGCTCTCGGCCGACCTCGTGCACGGCCTGCGCCGCTCCACGCTCGACCTCTACCTGGCCCAGGCCGAAGAGGCGGGCAAACTGCTCGTCCGAAATCTCCAGCGCGCCGCCAACCTCGTGGCCGCCTTCAAGCAGATCGGGGTCGACCAGTCGAGCTCGCAGCGCCGCAAGTTCATGCTCGGCGACCTGCTCGCCGAATTACTGCCACCGTTTCGCGTCAGCGCGCGCCAGCGCCCGATCGAGGTGCTGTCGACGAGCGAGCCGGCATTGGCGATGGACAGCTATCCGGGTCCGCTGACCGAGGTCGTCTCGAACCTGTTCGACAATTGCCTGCTGCACGCATTCGAGGGCGAGCGCGGCGGCACGATCCGGATCACGGCCGCGCGCCGCCCCGACGGCTGGCTCGCGCTGTCGGTGCAGGACGACGGGGCCGGCATCGCGCCCGAGTTCGCCGCGCGCGTCTACGATCCGTTCTACACCACAAAACTGGGCCTCGGCGGCTCGGGGCTGGGCTTGCACGTCGCGCACAACATCGTGACCGGGGTGCTGGGCGGGCGCATCGAACTCCAAAGCGAGCGCGGCAAAGGCAGCACGTTCACGCTCGTGCTGCCGCCGGTCGCGCCCCAGTTCGACGAGGCGCCCCAAACAGCGGGCCCAAAAACGGACGCGATGGCGGACACAAAAGCGCACCCTACACGACTTGCGGGTGACTATTGACTTGCGCAGCGAACAGTCTATGCTCGGGCCTTAGCATATGAAGAACCTTCCCCACAGCATCCTCGGAGCCAGCCTCGCCCTTGCCTGCGTGCTGGGCGCGGCCGCGCCGGCGCCGTGGTATGCCTGGGTCAGCAAGCTCGACGGCAAGAGGGTCTGTTCGCAGACGCCGCTCGGGCCGGGCTGGGTGCGCGCAAACGGCCCCTATAAAAATAGCCAATGCGTTATATTGTCAGCTGTTAAATAATGATTGAAATATCGCCTTCGAAAGCCATATAGTCCAGAGTAGTCAGAAAGAGCCCGAGACCGTCCGCCGCATTCATCCACACCGAGGAGAAGTACATGTTTACAAATCCCGAACAATTTGCATCCGCCACCAAGACGCTTTTCGAACTCCAGATGATGACGTTTAACGCGCTCACCAGCAAAGCGGTGCAAGGCGTCGAACAGGTGGTCGCCCTGAACATGGCAACGGCAAAAAATTCGGCAGAGGCATCCCTTGCGGCGGGCAAGGAAATGAGCCAGGCCAAAGACCCGAAAGAGGCCATGGCTTCGCTGGCGGCGCATGCCGAGCCGGGCGTGGCCGGCGCGGTCGCCTACGGCGGCCAGCTCAAGGACATCATCGAAGACATCCGCACCGAATTCACGCAGGCCGCCGACACCCACATGGCCGAGGCCAAAAGCACGCTGTCCGCGCTCATTTACGATGTGACGCAAAACGTCAAGCCTGGCTCCGAGAATGCCGTCGCGATCATCAAGACCGCGATCGACAACGCGTTCCAGGGCTACGAGCAGGTGACCCAGGCGACGCGCCAGGCAGTCCAGGTGGTCGAGGCGCAAGTGGCCAAGGCCAGCGCCCAGGTCGCGCCGGGGGCGACGGCCAAGGCCGCGCCCAAAGCCAAAAAATAAGCCGGGCATAGACAGCGCGAGGCGCTGGCGTCAATCCCAAAAACGGGCCGCTTGCGGCCCGTTTTGTCGTCCGCGCCCGAATAAGCCCCGATCAAGACCGGCCGGAGTCAAGGCTGAAGCAAGGCTAAAGCAAGCCCGGCCGAAGGCCGACCCAAGCGGAAGTCGAGGCGCAACGAGATCTTAGTGCGATGGCTTGGCGTCTGCGCCAAGGTCGAGCAAGCGCGCCAGTTGCCCGAATGCGACCGGGTCGTTGACCACCCCGTGCAGCCACACGTGCAGGGGTTGCTCGCCCCAACTGGCGGCCTTTTCGGCGAGGTAGGCGACCGGGCTATTGGGCTCGGTGCGGCGGAAGAAGGCCGCGGCGTCGCGCAGTTGCGCGACCGCTTGCGCGCGCGTTTGTTCGGGCGCCGCGGTCACGGGCGCGGCGGCAGGAGCTTCAGGCTGCGCGCGCGCCGCCGCCGTCAGCGCCGGCATCATCCGTTCGAGCGCGCGCCGCGCCGCGCTCAGGCTCGGCCCGGCCGCGCCGAGGCGATCGTCGATGACGCGTTCGAGTTCGGCGATCGCGCTCATGCAGTGGCCGGCGTCGAGCAAGCGGGTCTCGTGGGCCGGGCGCGCGCCTGCCCCGAAAGCCGGGTTGGCCCCGGCCGCGATGGCCGCCAGTAGTTGCGGCGTGCGCGCCGCGATCCAGCAAAGGTGGCCCACGCGCAGCTCGCAGCCCTGCTCGTCGGGCAAGGGGAACACGCTGTCCCAGTAACGCTCGCACAGACCGGCCACGAGCAACAGGCCGTCGCCGAGCCCGCGCATGCCGGTGTTGATCGCGCCCGCCTCGGCCAGCCAGACGGCGAGCTTCAGGTGTTTGCTGCGCAGCCGGATAAGTTGGGCGCAGCGGCGCGCGACGAAATCCCAGTCGGCTTCCTGAAGTGCCCCCTTGGCGCGCACGTCGGTGCGGCGCGCCAGGGCGATCGCGTCGAGCTCGGGCGAGAAGGCGATGTCTTCGCCACAAGGATTATCCCGCCCCAAGGGCGCGAGCAACTGCTCGATGGTGAACATGGTCGTCCTTTCAGGGGCGCGGGCGGAGCCACCATCATCGACCGCCTACGCGGTCCGGATTTGTGCCCACGCAAAGTCGCGGGCTATTTCCGATAAACAATACCGACGCCGCCGGCGCCCTTCCCCTGCCCGCCCGTCACACGGCTGATAAAAATCAGCATGTCTTTCCACAGTCTTTCTAACCTGATTGACTGGGTTCCACAAACTGGGGAGACAAGCGGTGCAGCCAACAAACCAAGATCAGCGTCGTTTCGCACTGCCGCATGGTTTTACCGGCGGCGGCCGCCTCAAACGCGGCCGTGCCGAACGCGGCGAACATTTTCACCGTCGCATTTTTGTCGGCGGCGGCTGCGTCATGATCGTGTTCCTGATCGGCGCGCTCGGTTGGCTGGTGCATATGAATGCGACGACGCCGCGTCAGATGGCGCTTGACGAGCCGGAACCGGTGGCCGCGCCCGCACCGCCGGCGACCGGTCCGGTCGACGCCGCCGCCGCGCACGAGGCCGAACCGCTGCCGCCTTTGGTGTTGGTCAAGGGCGGCCAGGGTGCGGCCCCACCCGAAGCACGGCCGGATGCCGCACCGGCGCCGCGCCTGCTGGTCAACCCGGCCCGCGAGCGCCCCCTCGCGCCGGCGGCCACCCAAATGGCGGCGCCGCCCATAGCCGCCATCGCAGCCGCGCCGCCTGCGCCGCCCGGCCCGTCCCGGGCCGTTGCGGCCAGGCTTGCCGCCGTGTCCCCGGCCTCGGCGCCGCGCACATTCAAGGCGCCCTTACCCCGCACAAAAAAGCGAAAGGCGGCGCTGGTGCCGGAGCCGGTCGAAACCGACAGCGACGTGGCCCTGCTCACGGCCCTGATCGACTTCGCTGGCAAGCCCCACGACGCGGCCGCCCCCGGCGCCGAGGCCAGCCACGCCTGCACCGGGGTCCAGGAGCCGGGCAAAAGATGCGTTACGCGCGCGGCCAGGTTGTTGCACGTGATGCGAAAGACCACAGACTGACGTGGCGGTGAATACTTCCGCGCCAGAAATCTCAACCGAGATCGACTGCGCGCCAGGCGCGCTGCTCCTGCTGCCCGCCCGCTGGATCGAAAGCAAACGCGGGCATGGTAGTTTTCTTGCATTGCAGACAAGCAGTGCCCACCAGCGCTCCCATCCCTTGCAAGGCGTGATCAATAAGTCATTGTTCCAATTTCGCGAGCGTGGATTGCGCGCTCGGTATGCCGCTTGGGCCGGGGAAAAAATTTTTGTCAGGATCGACACATTGTTGCGACTAAGGACAATGGAGCGCTACGTCCATGCGAAATTAAAATAAAACTACCAATTTCCTTCCCCCCATTCAGCGCATGATGCGCCAGGAGCCCAGAATGAATCGTCGTGATTTCCTCCGGTACGCCGCGGCAGGCGCCCCCTTGATGGCGCTGCCGTCGATTGGCGCCGCGCAAAAAGGCGCGCCTACCGCCTACCGGCTAAAAGGTGTCGATGTGGACGGCAAGCCGATCAACCTCGAAGACTACAAGGGGAAGGCCTGCCTGATCAGTTTTTTCACGGCCGAGTGCATACCCTGCACCAATGATTTGCGGCTCATGCGCGAATTCTACGGCGATAACCATGCGCGCAACTACGTCAACATCGGCGTGAACATGGATGTCCGGAAGGATTCGCTGGCGGAGTACGTCGACTTGATCAAGAAGACGATTCCGGCGAAACAGCACTTTCCCATAGCATGGCGCAACGCGAAGGGGCACACGGACAATTTCGGAAAGATCACTTCGGAGCCGACCCACTTTGTGCTCAACAAGGAGCATAAACTGGTGACGCGCCGCAACGGGATTTTCAAGCCAGATGACTGGGACAATCTGTGGACCGCCCTCGGTTGAACGGCAGGGTAAGCAGCCAGCGTCGGCCGCGCCGCATTGCAGTGCCCTGGTCCACCCGCCGCAAGGCACGCGCGATGGCGTGATCTGGCGCAGGAGGTGTTGCACCTTGGCCTGCGCGGCCGATTGCCATGCGCCCTCCCGCGAGCGCTGGGCAGCGACCGGATCGAGGTGGTTCGCCGTCCCGCTGCGATGATGCAAATCGGACAGCTTGAAGCGCTCCTGCGCCGCGCGCCGTTGTTCGCCCGATGTGGCATGGCCGGCGCCTTCGACACGTCGCGCAAAGCCGACCGGATTGTGGACCCGTATAGGGCCACGGCGATGTCGTGCTGCCGCACGCGATGCGAAAAACCACAAACTGATGCGGCGCCGTGCCCGAATACCCGCTTTGCCGCGCATTTGCCACATATTTGTCGCATGGGTGCGATATACTGTATATAAATACAGTCAAATCAATCGGCGAGGCAAGCAGGAATGTCGGGCGGCACCATGATCAAAGAGCTTGAAAATCCGTTTTACTACCTTGAGAATTTCGAGCGCGTACTGCACTGGATTGGCGAGCGTTACACCGATTTGCTCACCGAGCAAGAACACGCGTTCATGCGCGGCTTTGCCGCCCTGCCGCAGCCATCGCGCGCCCTGTTCGTCCGGATGGTCATGCGCAAGGGTAAATACTTCCGCACCAGTAAGCTCAATTATGCCGAGATCGGCTGCGCACGCGAGGCCGCGCTGCACCTGCTGCCCACCGGCTGGATCGAAACCGATCCCCGCCTGTCGCTAGAGCAATTGTTCGAGCTCTTGTCCAAGCCCGAGATCGGTGCCGTTTTCGGACTTGCCGCGCACCAGAAAAACGCGCGCAAGTCCGAGCAGCTGGCCGCGCTGCTGCCCGTGTTCGGCGACGAGCGCGCGTTCTCGGACTGGTACCGCGACTCCGGCGACAGCGTCGTCGCGATCCTCGTCAAGCCCCTGTGCGACCGTTTGCGGCTGATTTTTTTCGGCAACCTGCGCCAGGACTGGACCGAATTCGTGCTCTCCGACCTTGGCGTCTACAACTACGAGCAGGTCGCGTTCTCGGCGTCCTCGCGCGGCTTTCGCACGCGCGCCGACATCGACCATTACCTGGCCTTGTACAACTGCCGCGAACGCTTCCATGCCGACGAGCCGGCCGACGAGGTGCTGCGCGACCTGCCCGCCCCCAGCGTCGGCAACGAATGGCTCGCGAGCCGGCGCGAGCGCTTGTTGTTCGAGATCGCGCGCCACTACGAGCGCGCGCAGGAGTGGCGCAAGGCCTACGAGGCGTACGCGGCCTGCCGGTTTCCCGGGGCGCGCGCGCGCGCCGTGCGCGTGCTCGAAAAAAACGGCGAGTTCGCGCCCGCCTACGCCTTGCTGCGCGCGGCCCAGGCCGCGCCCGAGAGCGACGCCGAGCACCAGCAGTTGCTTCGCATCGCGCCGCGCCTGATGCGCCAGCTAGGCCATGGGCGCCCCGAGACGCGCCCGGCGCCGAGCGTGCCGCGCTTCGAGCTCGCGCTGCCGATGCCACCCGCGCCGTGGTGGGTCGAGGGCGTGGTGCGCGACCATCTAAGCAGCGCCGAAGCGCCCGTGTACTACGTCGAGAACACGCTGATCAACGCCCTGTTCGGCCTGCTGTGCTGGGACGCGGTTTTCAGCGCGATTCCGGGCGCGTTCTTCCACCCGTTCCACCGCGGCCCCGCCGACCTGTTCAGCGCCGATTTCTTCGCGCGGCGCGCGCCGCAGTTCCGCGCCTGCCTCGACCAGCTCGACAGCGACGCATACCGCGCCACGATCGTGCGCAATTTCCACGCAAAACAGGGCCTCCAGTCGCCATTCCTGTCGTGGGATTTTCTCGGCGAAGAGCTGCTCGCGACGGCGCTCGACTGCATCCCCGCGCCGCACCTGGCGAAATGGTTCGAGCGCATGCTGCTCGACATCAAGGCCAACCGCAGCGGCTTTCCCGACCTGATCCAGTTCTGGCCGGCCGAACGGCGCTACCACATGATCGAGGTCAAGGGCCCGGGCGACCGCCTGCAAGACAACCAGTTGCGCTGGCTCGCGTATTGCGCCGAACACCAGATGCCGATCTCCGTGTGCTACCTGCAATGGGCGGAGAGCGCGCCTTGAGCTACGTCGTGGCCGTGCGCGCGCTGTGCGAATTCACCGCCCGCGAAGGCGACCTCGACCTGCGCTTCACGCCCTCGCCGAGCGCGCGCGACGGCATGGCCGGGCATGCGCTCGTGGCCGGCCGGCGCGGCCCCGGCTACGAGAGCGAGGTGAGCCTGTCGGCCGAGCATGGCGCGCTGCGCGTGCGCGGCCGCGCCGACGGCTACGACCCGGCCCGCAACTTGCTCGAAGAAGTCAAAACCCACCGCGGCGACTTGGCCGCGATGCCCGCCAACCAGCGCCAGCTGCACTGGGCGCAGGTGCGCGTGTATGGCCACCTGCTGTGCCTTGCGCGCGGACTGGCCGAGGTCGAGCTCGCGCTGGTCTACTTCGAGCTCGGCAGCGAGACCGAAACCGTGCTGCGCGAAACGTGGCGCGCCGACGCGCTCGCGGCCTTGTTCGCGCAC
This sequence comes from Pseudomonadota bacterium, assembly GCA_040384885.1. GTDB lineage: Bacteria > Pseudomonadota > Gammaproteobacteria > Burkholderiales > Burkholderiaceae_D > Telluria_A. Next base: position 27,222 of record JAZKIN010000006.1, read on the forward strand.
CAGTGCGAGCGCTTCATGGCCTGGGCCGGACACGAGGCGCAGCACCGCGCGGCGCGCGACGCGGCATTGGCGGCGCTCGAATTTCCGCATGCGGCGTTCAAACCGGGCCAGCGCGCGCTCGCCGAGACCATCTTCAAGGCCAACAGCGCGGGGCGCTGCGTGCTCGCGCAGGCGCCGACCGGGATCGGCAAGACCGTCGGCGCGCTGTTTCCGACGCTCAAGGCGGCGCCGCGCCACGGCCTCGACAAGGTGTTCTTTTTGGCCGCCAAGACGCCGGGGCGCCAGCTCGCGCTCGACGCGCTCGCGACCATCGCCGCCAGCGCGCCCGCGCTGCCGCTGCGCGTGCTCGAGCTGGTCGCGCGCGACAAGGCTTGCGAGCATCCCGACAAGGCCTGCCACGGCCAGTCCTGCCCGCTGGCCAAGGGCTTCTACGACCGCCTGCCCGCCGCGCGCGCCGAGATTGCGGCGCAGGGCGCGTTCGCGCGCGAGGCGCTGCGCGCGGTGGCGCTCGCGCACCAGGTGTGCCCGTATTACCTGGCCAGCGAAATGGCGCTCTGGAGCGACGTGGTGGTGGCCGACTACAACTATTATTTCGACCGCGGCGCGCTGCTGTACGCCCTGACGTCGTCGAGGCAGTGGCGCGTGAGCGTGCTCGTCGACGAAGCCCACAACCTCGTCGCGCGCGCCCGCAAGATGTATTCGGCCGAACTCGACCGCGACGCCCTGCGCGCCGCGGGCGCGGAGGCGCCGGCAGGGCTCAAAAAGGCGCTCACGCGCGTGGCGCGCGTTTGGGGCGCGCTCGAGCGCGAAAGCGCCGCCGCGTACGAGGTGTTGCCGGAGCCGCCCGCCAAGTTGCTGGCCGAGTTGCAGGGGGCGGCCAGCACGATCACCGACTTCCTGGTCGCCAACCCGACGCCGATGGCGCCGGCGCCGGCGCTGCAGCGCTTTTACTTCGACGCGCTGCACCTGGCGCGGCTGGCCGAGTCGTTCGGCCCGCATTCGCTGTTCGACATCACGCGCCCGGGCGGCGGCGGCTCGCGCCTGTGCATCCGCAACATCGTGCCGGCGCCGTTTCTCGCGCCCCGTTTTGCGGCCGCGCACGCGAGCGCGCTGTTTTCGGCCACGCTCAGTCCCTGGCACTACTACAGCGACGCGCTGGGCTTGCCGCCGGACACCCCGTGGATCGACGTCGAATCCCCGTTCGACGCGGGGCAACTGGCGGTGCATGTGGTCGACGGTATTTCGACCCGCTACCAGCACCGCGCCGATTCACTCGCGCCGATCGCCGACCTGATCGCGCGCCAATACGCCAAACAGCCCGGCAACTACCTCGCCTTTTTCAGCAGTTTCGACTATATGGATCAGGTGGCGTCGGCCTGCGCGGCGCGCCACCCCGCGCTGCCCCTGTTCCGGCAGGAGCGCGCGATGAACGAGGCGCAGCGCGCACAGTTCCTGGCCCGTTTCACGGTCGACGGCCGCGGGGTCGGCTTCGCCGTGCTCGGCGGCGCCTTCGCCGAAGGCATCGACCTGCCCGGCGCGCGCCTGATCGGCGCCTTCATCGCCACGCTCGGCCTGCCCCAGATAAACCCCGTCAACGAACAAATCCGGCAACGCATGCAAGCCAGTTTTGGCGCCGGTTACGACTACACCTATCTGTATCCGGGCATGCAAAAAGTGGTGCAAGCGGCCGGCCGTGTGATCCGCACCGGACAGGACGTGGGCGTGGTGTACCTGATCGACGACCGCTTCGCGCGCCCCGAGGTGCGCCAATTGCTGCCGCGCTGGTGGCGGCTCGACGCCGAGCCTGCCGCCGTCACTGGATCAGGCTTTTGACTTTCTGGTAGCCGCTGCGGCTGATCGGGATGCGGGTGTCGTCGAGCAGCACGGCCGTGTGGCTGTCTTTGCCGCTTGGCTCGATGCGGGCGATGCAGGCGATATTGAGCAGGTACGAGCGGTGGATGCGCAGGAACACCGCGGGGTCGAGCTGGCTTTCGAGTTCCGACAGCGTCTGGTTCTTCAGGTACGATCTGCCGTCCGAGCGGATCTGCACATAATCGTCCTGCGCCTCGATATAGGCGATCTTGGCGGCCGCGATCACATGCACCTTGGCGCCGTCGCGGATCAGCACGCGCTCGAGCGGCTTGTTGCGCAGCGCCGTTTCGCGCACGACCGCATCGACCGCGCCGGGCTTGCCGAGCTGGGTGCGCGCATGCGCGAGCGCCTCGTCGAGCCGCTGCTGGCTGAACGGCTTGAGCAGGTAATCGACCGCGTGGATCTCGAACGCCTTGATCGCATACTGGTCGAACGCGGTCACGAACACATAGCGCGTCTTGTCGCCGGCCAGTTCGACCACTTCGAAACCGTTCAACTTGGGCATCTGGATGTCGATGAACACGAGGTCGGGGGCCAGTTCGGCGATCGCCTTGACGGCCTCGAAGCCGTTGGCGCATTCGGCCACGATGCTCAGGTCGGGATGGCGGGCCAGGTACTCGCGCAGCACGGCGCGGGCCAGTTCTTCGTCGTCGACAATAATGACGCGCATGGTTCAGGACTCCCTTGTTTGGGCGGGCAGCGTGATGCTGACCCGGAATAGTTTATTGTCGACCGCGCAGGCCACGCTGGCCTCGTGGCCATACGCGGCGACCAGGCGCTGGCGCACGTTGACGAGGCCGATGCCGTTGCCGGGCGCGCCGGCCGGGTCGTCGTCGTCGACGTCGTTCTCGACGCTGATGCGCAGTATGGAGCCGGTGCGCCGCGCGACGATGCGCACCGCGCCGCCTTCGAGCAGGTTGCCGATGCCGTGTTTGACCGCGTTCTCGACCAATGGCTGCAAGATCAGGGGCGGCAGCAGGCACGGCGCGGCGGCGTCGTCGATGTCCTGTTCGACCGTCAGGCGGGCCCCGAAGCGCACCTTTTCAATCGCCAGGAAATGGCGCGCCAACGCGCACTCGGCCTCGAGCGTCACCTTGGTGTGCGCCTCGAGCCCAAGACTCAGGCGGAAAAAATCGGACAGCTGCAAGGTCATTTGGCGCGCCGCGGCCGGATCGCTTGCGGTCAGCGCGCTGATCGAATTGAGGCTGTTGAATAAAAAATGCGGGTCGATCTGGGTGCGCAGCATGCGCAACTCTGCCTCCTGCGCGAGCAGCTTCGATTCGAGTTCGCGCCGCTCGGCCAGGCGCGCCTTGTCGAATTCGATGGCCAGGTAATGCACCGCGGCCGACAGCCCGTACAGCACCACGCCGAGGCCGAAGACCATCGCTTTGAGCGGCGTCGTGAGCTCGACGCCGGCCCACGCGAGTTCGCCCGCCTGCAGCAGGCCGTTCCAGGCCAGGCCGATGCCCGTCAAAATGGCCGCCGACAGCACCGCGCTCACGCACAGCACGGTGAGGATCGAAAACGGGGCTTTTTCGGCCAGCGGATAGGCGCGGCACACATAATAGGCGGAAAACCCGGTCGCGAACGAATACACCAGCGTGACCGGGATCGCGAACAACAGGCCGTTGCTCCACGCGGCGCCGACCGTGCTGACGACGAGCGCGCTCATCACCAGGCCCAATAACAGCGAGGCCGCGAGGTAGAGCGCGGCGCCGCGGCGCGTGGAGAACGGCCCCTGCATTTAGTTGCGCACTTCGACACCGCCCATGATGGCGTAGCCGGTGATGATCAGGCGCTTGTTCCCATGCGGCGGCTTGGCGGTTTTCTCTTCGAAGCCGCCGAGGATCGGGGTGCCGTGCAGGATGACGGTCCAGTCGGGCGGCGTCTTGAGGGTGATGCCGCCGAGCACCGCCACCACGTTGAGCACCGCTTCGCCGTCGATCGACGCTTCGCGCAGGTCGAGCTCGCAGCCGCCCATGATCGCCGTCGCCTCGCCGCCGCGGAAATTCTGGGTCGTGATGCGGCGCTCGAAGCCGCCCAGGATCGCGGTGGCGTCGATGACCGAATCGTCGGACACGGAACCGTCGGGCATGCCGAGCGCGATCCGGCTGCGCCCCTTGAGCGCCTTGTAGATGACCGAGGCGCCGAGACCGATCAGAATCAGCGGCCACAGCGAACGCAGGTTAAAGTAAGGCAGGCCGAGCCGCTTGAGCACCAGGAACACGCCGATCGCCACCAGCACCGCGCCGAACAGATAGCCGTTGGGCGATCTGGTGTCGAACAGCTTGATCACGCCGAACACGATGAGCGCAATCGGCACGAAGCCGATCTCGTTGCGAAAATGGATAAGGCCCAGGTTGTCGAGCAGGTACAACACGCCGACGCCGACGACGGCCAGTCCGAGGATTACCTGGCCGGGCAGGCTCTTGTTGATTTCAGTTTTCATGGTCGGACTCCGGATGTGCGGGGAAACGTGCTTTGATGAATGGTTCGAGGATCATACCAATGCCGTAGGCGATGATCACGAAGGGCCAGCTGTTTTTGAACGTGAGGCCGAACAGGCCTTCGAGGGTGAAAAACAGCCAGACCCCGATAAACAGGTTCCACAGCCCGCTCGTGAAATGGCGCGCCGTCGGGAAACCGATCATCTTGTTGACGCCGACGACGACCAGCACCAGCGGCAGATAGCGCCATAGATCCCATATGTGCAGATGGCCGGTCATGTCGAGAAAAATGGCCGCGCCGAAGCCCACTAGCAGCAGGCCCCACAAAAGCTGCCTGCGCCACGCATACGATGAAGCTTTACCCACGATACCCTCCTTTTGAAGCGTCTATTTACAGTGTTTTGACGGACAAATGGAAGATACAGGGCGCGCGGCGGGGGCGGAAGCGGTTTTCGGCCAGTGGCCGGTGGCAACCGGCGAATGGCGAACCGAATGGAAAAAAATCGGTGGAATGCGCCCGGCGGCGCCGTGTGCAGGATCGATGCGGAGTGGAACGCGGGCTAAAGCGGGGGTGAAAACGGGCGCGCCGGACGGCGCGCCCGCCTCGTTTACTTGGCGATCAGCAGCAGCGTGCCGCGCCCGCACACGCCGTACACGGTCGCCTCGCCGCCGACCGCATCCTCGAGCCCGGGCGCGCGCACCTGGGTGGCACCCTCGGCCCAGTTGCAGGTGTCGGTGACACGGTACCAGCTCTTGCCGGCGCCCGGCCACGGCAGCGTGAAGTTCACTTGCGCGCTCCAGGCGTTGTGCGCGACGTAGATCGCCGCGGCCGTGTCGCCAAACTCGCTGCCATCGATGCGCCAGGCCAGCGCGTGGTTGTTGGCGTTGCCCATGTAGGCGGCGTCGGCCACGCCGCCGTCCGGTTTGAACCAGCGCAGCTGCTCCATCACATTGCCGTTGGTGTCGCCTGACGCATAGAAGCCGAGCGGACGCAGCGCCGGATGGGCCTTGCGGAACTTCATCATGCCCTTCGCGAACGCCTGGAAGTTGCTTTCCTCGGCGCTCCAGGTCCAGTCGAGCCAATTCGCGCTCGAATCGAGGTTGTAGGGATTGTTGTTGCAGTTGATGCTGCGCAGCGCCTCGTCGCCGCCGACGATCATCGGCACCCCGCCCGACAGCATCATCAGGGCCATGCCGTTGCGCGCGGCCTTGCGCTGGTCGGCGGCGATGCCGCCCTGGTCCCAGCTCACGTTGTTGTCCTCGCCGCCATCGCTCGGCCCCATCGGCCAGGCCTGGCCGTTGTTCTTGCTGTTGCAGCTGTACAGGTCCTTGAGCGTGAAACCGTCATGGGCCGTGATGAAATTGACCGAGTGCCACGGCTGGCGGCCGTCGTCGCCGTACAGGTCGCTCGAACCGGCCACGCGGCTGGCGAGCTGGCCCGGGGTGACCGGGGCCGAACCGAGCTTGTTCTGCAGCTGGCGCACGGTGTCGCGGTAGGCGCCGTTCCATTCGGCCCAGCCGGTCGGGAAGTTGCCGACCTGGTAGGAGTTGCCGCCGATCGCCCAGGGCTCGGCCACGAGGTCGGTGCCGCTGCCGCCCGCGGCCGGCTTGGGCGGCAATTCGCGCACGATGCGGTTGAGGGCGTTGTTGGCGTCCATCTTGTCGTAGTTGAAGCAGCCGTGCTCGCAGCTGTTGCCGAGCACCGAGGCCAGGTCGAAGCGGTAGCCGTCGACGCCGAGCGTGTTGCGCCAGTAGGCGAGCGAGTCGACGATCAGGTTCTGGGCGACCAGGTTGCGCGTGTTGTAGTTGCCGCCCACGCCGGTGTTGTCCCACGAAGCCTGGCGGTCCGTGGTCAGCGAGTAATAGGTCGGGTTGTCGAGCCCGCGCATGCCGTAGATGTTGTAGGTGGTCTTGTCGGCCGGGTTCCAGACCCCGCCCTCGCCCGTGTGGTTGTAGACCACGTCGATCAGCACCTTGATGCCCTGGTCGTGGAAGGCCTTGACCATGGCCTTGAATTCCTTGGTCGGGCCGCCCGCCGTCTTGTCGTAGGCATAGCGGCGGTCGGGCGCGAAAAAGCCCAGCGTCATATAGCCCCAGTAGTTGTCGCCGGAATTATTGGTGGGAACGGCGTCGTTGGTGTCGTTCTGGGTCTCCTGCAGCGGCAGGAATTCGACCGCCGTCACGCCCAGCCCGGCAAGGTAGGCAGCCTTGAGCCCGGCGCCCTTGTAGGTGCCGCGGTAGGCGGCGGCGATGCTGGTGTCGTTCATCGTCAGGCCGCGCACATGCACCTCGTACATGATGTCGTCCTTGAGCGCGCGCGTCGGCTTGGTGCCGGTCAGCACCGTGTCGGGCGCGATCACGATCGCCTTCGGCGCGACCGCGCCGGTGTCCTGGTTGCGGTACAGCGCGCCGCTGGCGTAGACCGTGCCATTGCTCATGGTCGGTGTCAGCGGGTCGTGGCTGAGCTCGCGCGCATACGGGTCGACCAGCAACTTGTTCGGATTGAAGCGGTTGCCGCTGGCATCGACGTCGCTGATGAAGCCGAGCGCGCTGCCTTTGGTCCAGCCCGCGTTGTAAGGCCAGTTGGGCCCCCAGGCGCGGTAGCCGTAGTAGACCGTGCCGGTGACGCCGTAGCCGCCCAGGGTGGCGACCGGGATCGTCAGGCTCCAGACGCCGCCCGTGCCGAGCGTCATGACGCGCCGCGCTTTTTCCTGGGTGCCGCTGGCGCTGCTGTATAGGAAAAGCTCGATCCGGCTCGCGCGGCTCGAGTAGATCTTGAAGGTCACGTTGGTTTTGGCGGCGTCGTACTGGGCGCCGAGCCCGCTGGCGTTGATCGCGGCCTTGCTGGCGGGGCTGCCCAGCAAGGCGCACGCAAACAGCGCCACGATCAATAGTCGGTGAAGTTGCATTGCCTGTCTCCTGATTTTTTTCGCGCCCCCTTGCCTGCACTCGGGCGCGGGCAAGGCATGGACGTGTTCGTCCAGCGCCAGCTTGCGCGTTCAAGATTCGGTGGGATGCGTCTCGTTTGAATGCCCCGTTTGCCGGGGTCAGTTTGTATCGATTGAACTATTACTACCAAATAGACTCTCATCTGGCGAAGCCAATTCTGCTCCGGGTATTTTTTATTGTCAATAAAATAGTGACATTGCACGTAGTTTGACTACACGCGTCGGCGTGCGGATAAAAAAATACCCGCAACGTTGCCGTCGCGGGTTGCTGGAAGGGACGTGGAAAAGGTCAGGCCGGCATTGCCTTCGGCGGCTGGTTCTTGACCTGGTTGTGGTACTTGCTGGCGGCGACCGCTTTCTTGACCGCCTCGCGCGCGATGTTGTCGCGCTTGTTTGCCAATTTGTCTTCCTTGCTGCGAAGCTGGGCTTCGTCCTTGTTTCCGATACGTTTAGTCATGGCAATCTCCTTGTGTGGTTCCATTGCATTATCGGAGCGGACGGGAGCGCACACCTATAGGACAAAGCATTGCCGTCGTGTAGGACTCAAGGATGTCGCCATCAAGTGGCGCGCACGCGCGCGCCAAGCGAATCCCGTGGCGGGGACCGGAAGCGCGCTATCACTATCGAAGGGGGAAGGAAGGGAAAGGCGAAGCACCACAGAACGCGGTGCGAGCATGCAGCGCCGCGGCGGCGAGTGTAAATCAGGATTGGATAGGAAGCGATTTCGACTGGGGCGAGGCCAGGTTCCAGCCGAGCTCGCGGCGGATGGCTTCGGGGCTCGGCGGCGGCGAGACAGCGCGCGAACGGCGCTGCAAATACGCGCGCACCTGGTCTTTCGAGGGATGGTTGATTTCGGGCATTTGGACCTCCGCTTTCAGCTTAAGTTCCGGCAAGCGCGTAGAGCATGCGCCTGGTCAATAAATTGGTGCCGATACTCGAGGCGATCGGCTAACCTGTTGAGAAAAGAGCCTGCCTTGCGGCTTTCACCGTCCACCTTTTTGCTCACACAACTGCATCATATTTGGGACGCCGACGGCCCACTGTTCGGTGCCGCACTCCCGCACAAAAAAGTTTATTTTTTGAATCTATGCGTGTCGGAAAATTTGACACTGTGACATGCAGGGAGGCAGGCAGCGCCCCGGCCGCGCCGCCGGCGAAGGCTCGGCACGCTTCATGCGTCCCCATCCCAGACGCCATCGACTCGCTCGCAGCGGTGGGTCCTGAGCCGGGAGAGCCGCATGAAAACAACGCACCACCTCGCCGCACTGCTGTTGGCCTTGCATGGCGCCGCCTGCGCGCAGCCGCAGCCCGCGGGCGGCGCCGGCACCATCGCCGGGAGCATCGACTTCGTGCTGCCGGCCGCGCTGGCCAGCGCCCCATTGAGCGAACTGGCGGCCCGCCCGCCCGCCGCGGCGCGTACGCAAGGCGCCGTGTTCCGCTTGCGGATGGTGCGGCCCGAGCTGCATGCGCGCGCGGCCGTGGCGGCGCTCACGGCCGAGCCCGGCCAAAGCAGCGTGCCCGGCAACCCTGCCCTGCCCGGCATGCCGCGCGTGGGCACCGGCGGCACCGTGCTCAACTTCGACGGCATCGGCGTCAAGGCCGCCTCGCCGGCCAACGTCAACGCCGCCGTCGGCGAAACGCAGTATGTGCAGGCCGTCAACGACCAGATCGCGGTCTACCGCAAACACGACGGCGCCCTGCTGCTCGGCCCGGTCGACAGCAATACCGTGTTCGCCGGCTTCGGCGGCAGCGCCGGCGCCGACGCCTGCCGCCAAGGCACGCAAGGCATGCCGGTCGTGCAATACGACAAGGCGGCGCGGCGCTGGATCGTGAGCCAGAGCGCGGCCGCAGGCACTGGCGGCACCCAGTACCAATGCATCGCCGTCTCGCGCGCGCCCGAAGCCACGGGCAGCTATTCGCGCTACGTGTTCGCGCTGCAGGACGCGACGCATGCCGGCATTGCCGGCGACGCGTTCCGGCTCGCGGTCTGGCCCGACGCCTACTACCTGAGCATGGTGACCTTCGACCCCGCCGGCGAGACCTACCGCGGCGCGCGCGTGTGCGCGCTGGGGCGCGCCGCGCTGCTGGCCGGCGCGCGCGCGGCGGTGCGCTGCCGCGACCTCGGGCCGGCCTTCGGGCCCGTGCTCGCGGCCGACCTCGACAGTGCGGCCGCCCCGCCAAGGGACAGCGCCAACTATCTGATGGCGCTCGACTTCGGCGCCGACGGCCGCGGCGAGCACCTGGTTTTGTGGCGCCACTCGTTCACGCGCGACACCCTCAGCGCACCGGTCAGGATCCCGGTCGAGCCGTTCACGATCGCCTGTCCGGGCAGCATGGGCGGGGCCTGCATCGAACAGGCCGGTGCCGAACGGCTCGGCGCGCTCGGCGACCGGCTCATGCCGCGCCTGGCCTACCGCAACTTCGGCAAGCGCGAATCGCTCGTGGCGAACCATTCGGTGCAGCAACTCGGCGCCGCCAGGGACGGCCCGGTCGGCGTGCGCTGGTACGAATTGCGCCCGGCGGGCGGCGCGCTCACGGTGTACCAGCAAGGCACCCACGCGCCGGACGCGAACAGCCGCTGGATGGCCAGCATCGCCATGGACAGGATGGGCAACATCGCGCTCGGCTACAGCGTCGCCGGCGGCGCCACCCCGGCCGGGGTGCGCTACACGGGGCGCGTGCGCACGCAGGCGCCCGGACGGCTCGAACTCGAAGAGGTGATCGTCAACGGCACCGGCGTGCAACAGGGCGCGGCCGGGCGCTGGGGCGACCTGAGCGCGATGGCGCTCGACCCGGCCGACGACTGCACCTTCTGGTATACCCAGCAGTACATTCCGAGCTCGGGACGCTTCACGTGGCGCACGCGGATCGCCAATTTCACCTTTAACAATTGCAAGGCCGTGCCGGCGGCCCCTGCCCCGCCCTTACGCCCAGCTGCGCTTGGTGCGCAGTAACCAGGTGCGCACGGCGGGCACGCCGTCGGTGCCGCCGTTGATGCGCTTGGTGATGTCGGCCAGCCGGTCGGCGTCGGCCAGCGCGTTGCACTCCATCGCATGCCAGGCCGCGGCGGCCACCGCGAGGCACCACGGGGCGTCGAGCACGGCGTCGGGCTCGGCGCAGAAGTCGGGCACGCAGGGCGCGGCCTTGCGCAGGTTCGCCGTGGCCTTGGCGTAATTGGCTTTGCCGGTCAGCTGCAGCAGGCCGCGCCCGCGAAACACATAACCGTCGTCGGGCCCGTCGTTGCCCATGCGCCCGCCATAGACCTCGTTGGCCAGCTTTTGCGGATTGTTTGCGTATTGCGCGGGATCAAGCGGACCTGTGGGCAGGAAGCGCGAGGGCCACACCACCGACAGGCGCTTGGCGCTGTAGTTGAGGTTTTCGTATTGGCGTGTCAAGGCGGCCGACTCGTGCAATACCTGGGCCATGAAATGGGCCACGCGCAAGGGCGAAGCCGAAATGCCGTAGCGGTCGAACACGGGCTGGCCCGCGCCGAAGGCGTCGCTGTAGCCCACGCGCACGCAAGGCGCGAGTGCGGCGATCTGGTCGAGTCTGACGAGGACGTGCATGGCGGCTCCTTCGCATTGGTATGAATACATCTTATTAAGCGATCGCGCGCACGGTTCCACGCCCGTCAATAAGTGCTGCGATAAAACGACGCCATCAGCGACGACGCCGGCACGCAAAACGGACCCGGCGTGATTCCCGGCCGCGCAAACGCGGAACTGTCGCGATACTGCTGACTCAAACGATGGCGGCCGATTCCCACGCACTTTCATCGCACTCGTATTTTATTGAACGTAATAAATTCGCCGCGAGAATTATTTCCATAAAAATATTTAAATAAGTATCGCAGGACATAATACCTAAAGATAAGTATTCTTCAAAAGAAATCAGACTATTTACCTATGACAAATTAATATCCAAGAGAATAATCAGGCGGCCACAATTGATGGCAATCAAACCAAATGCGCTCAACAGCACAGATAATAAACTTAACTTTTCCCCACCGCTCTAAGCGGCATAAAAACTTATTTCCATAAAATAAATATATCAACCCCGATTATTCCCCATCCCACTCGACAACCCATTATTTTCCGCCTGCGCGCCCATTCGACTTCCGTTATTCCATGCCGATTATCTAACCTAGCTGCATATCCCGCCATGTCGACGCCAAACATCAACCTCCTGAGCCAATTCTGTGCCGATATGGTGTCCATCCATAAGCTGGCCAAAATGGCCTTAATGGTGACGGTCGACCTGTTCGCGCTGCCCGCCTGCTTCCTGGTCGCCATGCTGCTGCGCCTCGGCGACCTGTCGCTTGCCCTGCAGTACGGTCCGGCCCCGTTCGTGCTGGTGCCGCTCGCCACGATCGCCGCGTTCTCGATGTCCGACCTGTACCGCGCCGTGATCCGCTTCATCGACAAGCGCCTGCTCACGGTCACCGGCATCGCGCTGGCGCTGTCCTCGCTGTGCGTCTACACCGGCTTGCTCGCGCTGCACGGGCGCTCGTTCCCCGGCAGCGCGCTGGCCATTTACTGGTTCGTCGCCTTCTCGTATGTCGTCGCCTCGCGCATCAGCGTGCGCAATTTCCTGCGCAACCACACCAACCAGCGCCCGCCGACCGACAACACGGTGGCGATCTACGGCGCCGGCGAGCCGGGCGCCCAACTGGCCCTGACCATGCGCGCCAGCCGCGAGTACCGTCCCGTCTGTTTCTTCGACGAAAAACGCGCCCTCAACGCGCGCACCATCGCCGGCCTGCGCGTGTTCCACACCGACCGCCTCAGCGAAATGGTCGACAGCCTCGCGATCCGCTCGATCATCATCGCGGTGCCGGCGGTGTCGCCGGCGCGGCTGCGCTCGATCATGCGGCGCATGACCGAGGCCGGCATCACGACGCGCATCCTGAGCGGCCTGCTCGACCTGGCCGACGACGCCGACAAGCAACCCGAGCTGGCGATCCGCACGCTCAAGCTCGAAGAACTGCTCGGGCGCGCGCCGGTGCCGCCGCGCATCGACCTGTTCGCCCGCTGCGTGCGCGGCAAGACGGTGCTCGTGACGGGCGCGGGCGGCTCCATCGGAAGCGAGCTGTGCCGCCAAATCGCCACGCTCGGCCCGCTGCGCCTGCACTTGCTCGACCATTCCGAATTCGCCCTCTACACGATCCGCCAGGAGCTGCTCGCGCGCGCCCCCGAGCTGCTGGTCGAGGCCCACCTGGGCTCGGTCTGCAACGCCGCGCTGGTCGAGCGCATCATGCAGTCCGACAGCATCGACACGATCTACCACGCGGCCGCCTACAAGCATGTGCCGCTGGTCGAGGCCAACTACGTCGAGGGCCTGCGCAACAACGTGCTCGGGGCCCAGTGCGTCGCCAACGCGGCCGCGCGCTTCGGCGTGGGCACCTGCGTGCTGATCTCGAGCGACAAGGCGGTGCGCCCGGCCAACATCATGGGCGCGAGCAAGCGCATCGCCGAACTGATCTTCCAGGCCGCCGCCAAGCAGCCCGGCGCCACCACCTTCTGCATGGTCCGCTTCGGCAATGTGCTCGGCTCGTCGGGCTCGGTGATCCCCCTGTTCCAGCGCCAGATCGCCCATGGCGGCCCGGTCACGATCACCCACCCCGAGGTCGCGCGCTATTTCATGCTGATCTCCGAGGCCGCGCAACTGGTGATCCAGGCCGGCGCCATGGCCAAGGGCGGCGACGTGTTCGTGCTCGACATGGGCGAGCCGATCCGCATCGTCGACCTCGCCCGCACCATGATCGCGCTGTCGGGCCTGACCGAAAAAACCGCGCAGCACCCGGAGGGCGCGATCGAAATCAAATTCGTCGGCCTGTTCCCCGGCGAAAAGCTCAACGAAGAACTGCTGACCGACGGCGAGGCCTTCCCGAGCGAGCACCCGCGCATCAAGTACATGCGCGAACCGGCCCTGCTGGCCGGCATCCTCGACACCTACATCACCTGCCTGATGATGGCCTGCGACACCAACGACCGCCCGATGATCGAGTCGATGGTCAAGGCCATCGTGGCCGACTACACGCCGCACAGCGCGCGCGCCGCGCCGAGCGCGAGCGCCGCGCCCAAGCTGTCCGTGCCACTGCCGAAAATCGAATACCGCAACTGACAGGCGGCGACCGGGCGCAGACCCCGGCTTTCACACCGCACACACGCCGGCGCGCGCGCCGGGCCAGGTTTTTTCATGCTCGAGAAAAGGTAAGCCATGCGCGACCAACATACCCCCGACCACCTGATGCAACTCATCTCGCGGCTCGAAGACCGCAGCGCCGTGATCGGCATCGTCGGCCTCGGCTACGTCGGCCTGCCGCTGATGCTGCGCTACGCCGCGGTCGGCTTCAAGGTGCTCGGGATCGACATCGACCCGGCCAAGGTGGCCAAGCTCAACAGCGGGCGCAGCTACATCGCGCACATCGGCTCGGACCAGATCGCGCAGGCGCGCGCGGGCGGCTTCGAGGCCAGTGCCGACTTCCTGCGCGCCGGCGAGTGCGACGCCCTGATCATCTGCGTGCCGACCCCGCTCAACGCCTACCGCGAGCCCGACCTCAGTTACGTGCTCGGCACCACCGAGGCCCTGCTGCCGCATATGCGCGCCGGCCAGATCCTCTCGCTCGAGAGCACCACCTACCCCGGCACCACCGACGAGGAGCTCAAGCCGCGGCTCGAATCGTGCGGCCTGGTCGTGGGGCGCGACGTGTTCCTCGTGTTCTCGCCCGAGCGCGAAGACCCGGGCAACCCCCATTTCGACACGCGCACGATCCCGAAGGTGTGCGGCGGCGCCACCGCGGCCTGCCTGCAGGCGGGCATGGCGCTGTACGGGCCGGCGATCGACCGCGTGGTCCCGGTCAGCTCGACGCGCGCGGCCGAACTGACCAAGCTGCTCGAGAACATCCACCGCGCCGTCAACATCGGCCTTGTCAACGAAATGAAAATCATCGCCGACAAAATGGACATCGACATCCACGAGGTGATCCGGGCCGCCGCCACCAAGCCGTTCGGCTTCACCGCCTACTACCCTGGCCCGGGCCTCGGCGGGCACTGCATCCCGATCGACCCGTTCTACCTGACCTGGAAGGCGCGCCAGTTCGGCCTGCACACGCGCTTCATCGAGCTGGCCGGCGAGATCAACTCCGACATGCCGCACTGGGTGATCGGCAAGCTGGCCGACGCCCTCAACGAGCGCCGGCAGTCGGTCAAGGGCAGCCGCGTGCTGGTGCTCGGCATCGCCTACAAAAAAGACGTCGAGGACATGCGCGAGTCGCCCTCGGTCGAACTGATGGAGATCCTGCGCGCCAAGGGCGCCGAGGTGGCCTACTCCGACCCGCACGTGCCGGTGTTCCCGGCCATGCGCGAACACCGCTTCGAGCTCGCCAGCGTGGCGCTCGATGCGGCCAGCATCGCGTCCTACGACGTGGTCCTGATCGCCACCAACCACGGCGCCTTCGACTACGCCCAGATCCAGCAGCACGCGCGCCTGATCATCGACACGCGCGGGGTGTATGCGGCGCCGCTGGCCAACGTGGTCAAGGCCTGAGCGAGCGGCCGGGCCCGCCCCCGACCGCGAACACGTCCGGAACAAGACCGACAACAAGGAGACAACATGCGCAACTTCGCCCCCGCCGTGACCGATCGCAAGATCCGCTTCGCCCTGGTAGGCTGCGGCCGCATCGCGGCCAACCACTTCGGCGCCATCGCCCAGCACGCCGAACGCTGCGAGCTGGCGGCCGTGTGCGACATCGACCCGCGCGCGGCGGCGGCCGCCGCCGACAGCACCGGCGCGCGCCAGTACGGCGAGCTCGCGCGGATGCTGGCCGAGACCGATGTCGACGCCGTGATCGTGGCCACGCCGTCGGGCATGCATTCGGAGCAGGCGATCCAGATCGCGCGCGCGGGGCGCCACGTGATCACCGAAAAACCGATGGCCACGCGCTGGGAGGACGGCAAGCGCATGGTCGCCGCCTGCGACGCGGCCGGCGTGCGCATGTTCGTGGTCAAGCAAAACCGGCGCAACGCGACCTTGCAGCTGCTCAAGAACGCGGTCGAGAAAAAACGCTTCGGCCGCATCTACATGGTCAACCTGAATGTGTTCTGGACCCGGCCCGACGCCTACTACAACAGCGCCAAATGGCGCGGCACCTGGGAGTACGACGGCGGCGCCTTCATGAACCAGGCCAGCCACT
>JAZKIN010000007.1:0-13354 GCA_040384885.1 Pseudomonadota bacterium
GCGACGACGGATGAGTGTTTTACCTTGACTCTAACTGGCTAATGGGTGACCCCGTTGCCGTTTGAGATGCTGGAGATGCAATTGCTAATTGCGATTAAAAATTTCCTTGATGGATGCTTCCATATTCAATAGGGAAATGAGAGTTCTGACTCGACAAAGAAGCGATGTCGCGCCGCCCAACGCGTGGGACGAATTCCAGCCAAGTTAGACGAAAAGGCTCGCAGGAACATGGAATTTCGCTGCGAGCGCCCTGATCTGGCGAAGGTTCAGATCACGTTTCCCCCTCAATATTTCCGATACAACCCCTTGACTTCCAATTTCCGGAAGATCGGATTGCGACAACCCTTTTTGATCCATAAGAAGTCGCAAAATGGCTGCCGGTGCCACTTTTTCCGCTGGATTATGCACAGCTTCAAACGCATCAATGAGTGCACCCAAGGTATCAACAAGCCCAGCGAGCGGGTGAGCTTCATCCGAACCGCCCGCATCGAGCAACTGGTTCATAGCGACAATTGCTTTTTCGAGCTCAGTCTTGTTGGAGATCGTGCGTAGCGGCACGAGCGCCGTGAGGGCTTCAAAATGGGCCGTTATCTTGGCAACAACGACGGGATCCATTACGGCTTCCATCTGTCGTACTCCTTGTGGGTAAAAACATGCCGGATATACATGATCTGCTTGTTGAAGTGAATAGCTGCAACCACTCGATACTTATTGCCTCCAACATCGAAGACGAAGTACGTAGCCACCTTGTCCGTCGCGTTAAAGGCTTTTTTGAGATCGGAAAAACTGACAAAGTTACGCGACTCAACAATTTTCCGCCAAGCCTGCAATGGAACGTTGGAGTCCGGATGGACCTTGGCGAAGGCGGAAAGGGTGGAATTGGAGATGATGCGCATCCGAGTAAATTATCTCATATCGAGATAATTCGAACCGAAGTTGAGCAAGAAAAAACAGCCCAGACGCAACGGCACAGGGACTGGTCAGCTAACTGGAAGTAAGCTAACCGTGAAAACGAAAAAGGCCAACCCGAAGGCTGGCCTAACTCATTGATTCTATTGGTCGGGACGGAGTGATTCGAACACTCGACCCCTTGCACCCCATGCAAGTACGCTACCAGGCTGCGCTACGCCCCGACTAGTGGCGAATTATATCAGAGCGCCGGACACTTTTGCCAAACAAAATCCCCGTCCTCGTTCACCCCCACACGCCAATCTTGCGCCAGATCAACGATCCCAACAGGAACGCACTCTTGCCAACCTAGCCAGAAGGGTCACGTTTCCAAGCGAACTACAAAGCTTTTTTCGTTGATGTACCATTTCCCTTATCTGTTGCATTTGACAAATCTTTGCTGACTAAAACGCGGGGAAACCCTTCCATGCAAAACCAAAACACGGACACCAAACGTTTCCTGTCCACCGGCGTACCAGGACTCGACACCATCCTCGCCGGCGGCCTCACGAGCGACCGGCTCTACCTGATCGAGGGCGAACCCGGCACCGGCAAGACCACGCTCGCCCTGCAGTTTCTGCAAGAAGGCGTGCGCAACGGCGAATCGGTCATCTATATCACCCTCGCCGAATCCCAGGTCGAACTGCGCGCCGTCGCCCAGTCGCACGGCTGGAACATGGACGGCATCCATGTCGAAGACATCATCCCCAACGAGAACATCCTGCACCCGGACAACCAGTTCACGATCTTCCACCCATCCGAAATCGAAATGGGCCTGACCACCCAGCGCATCCTCGAGGCGATCGAAAAATTCAAGCCGTCGCGCGTCGTGCTCGACTCTTTGTCGGAGCTGCAACTGCTGGCCGAGAGCCCGCTGCGCTACCGGCGCCAAGTGCTCGCGCTTAAACAGTACCTGGCCGGCAAGGGCTGCACCACCCTGTTCCTCGACGACCGCACCGCCCTCTCCGGCGACCTGCAGGTGCGCAGCGTGGCGCACGGCGTCATCACGCTCGAACTGATCAACCAGGACTACGGCTCCGAGCGGCGCCGCGTGCGCATCGTCAAATACCGCGGCATCGCCTTCCGCGGCGGCACCCACGACTACAAGATCGTCACGGGCGGGCTGGTGGTCTACCCGCGCCTGATCGCCGCCCACACCCGCGCCTACGTCAGCAACGCGCAGCTCTCGAGCGGCCTGGCCTCGCTCGACGCGCTCACCGGCGGCGGCCTCGACGAAGGCACCAGCACCCTGATCTCGGGCCCGCCCGGCACCGGCAAATCCTCGCTGTGCGCACAATATGTGTACGCGGCGACCCAGCGCGGCCAGAAGGCGGCCATGTTCCTGTTCGAGGAGGCCACCAACAACCTGCTGCGCCGCTCGGCCGGCCTGGGCATGGACCTGCAGTCGGCGATCGACCGCGGCATGCTCGAGATCGTCCAGATCGACCCGGCCGAGATGGCGCCCGGCGAATTCATGCAGGCCGTCACCGGGGCCGAGGCCGGCGGCGCGCGCGTGATCGTCATCGACAGCCTCAACGGCTACCTCAAGGCCATGCCCGACGAGCGCTTCCTGGCCACCCACATGCACGAGTTGCTGACCTACCTCGGCCAACGCGGCGTGGTCACCATTTTGGTCGGCGTCCAGACCGGGATCATCGGCGGCGCCATGAGCAGCTCGGTCGACGCCAGCTACATCGCCGACAGCGTCATCATGCTGCGCTACTTCGAGGCGCGCGGCAAGGTGCGCCAGGCGATCTCGGTTTTCAAAAAACGCCTCGGCGTCCACGAACGCACGATCCGCCTGTTCAGCATGAGCGACAAGGGCATCTTCGTGGGCGACGTGCTGGCCAACTTCCACGGCATCCTGACCGGTGTCCCCACCTTCGACGGCGAGCAATGCGGCGCAATGCTCGACGACGATGAAAGCTGACACCGGGCCCGCCATGGAAAACCGCGTTCTCATTTATGCACCCACCGGCCGGGACGCGGTGCTCGCATCCAAAATGCTGACGCTCGCGCATGTCGAGAACATGGTCGTCAAAAACACGACCGAGCTGTCCGAGCAGATGCTGGCGGGGGTCGGCGCCGTGCTCACGGTCGAAGAGGCGCTCTCGCCCGGCGGCATGAAGGCGCTGGGCGATTTCGTGCTGCGCCAGCCGAGCTGGTCCGACCTGCCGATCATGCTGCTGACCCACCGCGGCCCCGATTCGCTCAGCGTGCGGCGCGCCATCGCCACGCTCGGCAACGTCACCCTGCTCGAGCGCCCGGTGCGCACGCTGACCCTGATCACCTCGCTGCAGTCGGTGCTGCGCGCGCGCGCCAAGCAATACCAGGTGCGCGAGACCGACCGCCGCAAGGATGAATTCCTGGCCAGCCTCGGGCACGAGCTGCGCAACCCGCTCGCGCCGATCCGCACCTCGATGGGCGTGCTCACCCACATGTACCCGAACCAGCCGCCGATCACCAAGGTCAGCGAGGTGATCGAGCGCCAGGTAACGCACCTGACGCGCCTCGTCGACGACCTGCTCGACGTGGCCCGCATCAACAGCGGCAAGATCGAGCTGCAGCCGACCCACATCACGTTCGCGGCCATCATCAACCATGTCGTCGAACTGTGCGCGGCGGCCGCCGCGGCCAAGCGCATCCGGCTCGAACTGGCGCTGCCGCACGACGAGATCCGGCTGTTCGCCGACTATGCGCGGGTGGTCCAGATCGTGGCCAACATCGTCACCAACGCGGTCAAGTTCACGCCCGAGGATGGCGCGATCCGGGTGCATGCGCAGGTGGTCGGGGGCTGCCTCGAAATCAGCATCAGCGACAGCGGCATCGGGCTCGACGCCGCCGCCCTCGAGCGCATCTTCAGCATGTTCGAGCAAAGCCGCCCGCTGTCGGGGCAGATCCGCAGCGGCCTCGGCATCGGCTTGTCGCTGTCGCGCCAGTTCGCCGAGATGCACGGCGGCAGCGTGCACGCGCGCAGCGAAGGCATCGGCAAGGGCAGCGAATTCATCGTCAAGCTGCCGGTCGTGTCGACCGTGCCGGCGTCGGCGTCGGGGCCGGCCGGGGCCGGGGCGGCCGACCTGACCGACTACCGCCCGCGCGTGCTGGTGGTCGACGACAACCGCGACGCCGCCGATTCGCTGCAGTTCATGTTCGAGATGGAGCACTGCAATGTGGCCACGGCCTACGACGGTTTCGCCGCCGTGCGCGCCGTCGAGCTGGCGATGCCCGACATGATCGTGATGGACCTCGGCATGCCGAGCATGGACGGCTACGAGGCGGCGCGCCAGATCCGGCGCCATCCCGGCTCGCAGTCGGTGCTGATGATCGCGCTCACGGGCTGGGGCCAGAGCGACGCGCGCCAGCGCACCATCGAGGCCGGCTTCGACCACCATCTCGTCAAACCGGTCGACTTCGACGAGATCCGCCAGCTCGCGAGCGCCCGCCTGCGCCAGGGCGGCGCGCTGCGGCGCGCGCTCTGACGCGCTACGCGGGCAGCGCCGCCTCGATCGTCTCCAACAGCAGCTCCAAGTTGACAGGTTTGACCAGGTGGGCGTCGAAACCGGCTTCGAGCGCGCGCCGCTGGTCGCCCTCGAGGCCGTAGCCGGTCAGCGCGATCAGGCGCGTGGCGGCCGTGGCGGGGTCGGCCCGCAGCCGGCGCGCGACCTCGTAGCCGTCGATGCCGGGCAGGCCGATGTCGACCAGCGCGACGTCGGGCGCCGCGGCGGCCGCGAGGCGCAGGCCTTCGTAGCCGTCGACCGCCGCCACCACCTCGTACTGCCGCGCCCTGAGCATGACCGTCATCATCTCGCGCACATCCTCGTTGTCCTCGACCAGCAGCACGCTGCGCCGGCGCGGCGCCGCCGCAGCGGCCGCCTCGCCGGCCGGCGCGTCGGCGTGCGGCGGCTGCGCGCGCGGCAGGCGCAAGGCGAAGCAGCTGCCGCAGCCGGCGCCGCCGCTGAGCACTTCGACCCGGCCGCCGTGCATGCCGGCCAGGCGCTGCACCAGCGCCAGCCCGACCCCAAGCCCGCCCTGCGCCCGGTCGAGCGCGCGCGCCCCCTGCACGAACAGGTCGAACACGTGCGGCATCAGTTCGGGCCCGATGCCCACGCCCGAGTCGCTCACCGACAGCACCACCTCGTCGCCGTCGGACCCGACCTCGATGGCGATGCTGCCGCCGGCCGGCGTGTATTTGAGCGCGTTGTCGAGCAGGTTGGCGATGATCTGTTCGAGCCGGGTCGGGTCGGCGTCGACCCATGCGGGCACGGTCCGGGCGCTCAGCGCGTGCTGGTCGGCGCGCCCGGTCGCGCGCAGCGTGGCGACATAGGTTTCGAGTTGGGTGTCGAGCCGCAGCACGCGCCGCGCCAGCAGGATTTTGCCCGAGTGGACGCGGCCGACGTCGAGCAGGTCGTCGACGATGCGCGTCAGGTGCCCGCTCTGGCGCGCGATGATCTGGCGCGCGCGCTCGACCGCTTCGGGCGCCATGCCCTTAAAGCCGATCACGCCGGTGGCGTTGACGATCGCGGCCAGCGGGTTGCGCAGTTCGTGCCCGAGCATGGCGAGGAATTCGTCCTTGGCGCGGTTCTGCCGTTCGGCCATGGTGCGCGCCGCGTGCTCGCTGGCGAACAGTTTTTCGCGCTCGAGCTCGGCCAGCTGGCGCGACTGCTTCTCGCCGCCGACCACCCGCGCCGCGCGCGCGATCGCGGCGTGCACCGCGTCCACCTCGACCACGCCCGACACCTGCGAGCGCCCCACCACCTCGCCGCGCTCGAGCGCGTGCGCCAGCCGCGCGGCCAGGTCGATCGAGTGCGACAGCCGGCGCGCGAAGAACACGCCGGCCAGCGCCGCGCACAGGAGCGCGGCGCCCAGCCCGAGCGCGGCCACCGTCAGCGCCTCGCGCGCGGCGTGTTCGATCTCGGCCTCGGGCACGCCGACGGCCACGGTCCAGCCGGACAGCGACGAGCGCACCAGCACCGTGTACAGGCGTGTCTCGCCCTCAGTGCGGTTGCGCACCAAGCCGACTTTCTTATCGAGGATCGCCTGCTTGAGGTCGGGCCGCACCACGCCGGCCGCCGCCCCGGCCGCGCCGAAGGTCTGGGCGATCGTCAGGCCGTTGCGGTCGAACACCCCGGCCACCCATTGCGGCGGCGCGTTGACCTGGCGCAGCACTTGGACGAAATGGCCGATCAGGAAACCCTGCGCGATCACATAGCGTTTGCCCGAGGCCGTGGTGACGGGCACGTCGACCACGACCATCAGCGCGTGCGAGACGGCGCCGCGGATCAGGTTCGAGATCTGCGGCGTGCCCGCCGCCAGCGCCGCGGCCACGCGTTTGCGCGGCGCGTCGGGCATCTGGCTGCCGTAGGGGACGGCGGTGCTCATCAGCTGGTGCCCGCTCTCGTCGAACAGCGCGGTCCAGGTGGCGCCGACCTTGTCGGCGAATCGGGCCTGCTGGTAGAAGCCGGCCAGGTCGCCCGTTTCCAGGTGGTGCGAGGTGCCCAGCATGCGCACCGCGCTTTGGGTGTTGGTCAGTTCGCGGTCGATGCTCACCAGCGAGGTCCGCGCCGTCTCGCGCACGCCGCGCAGGGCGGCGTCGCGCTCGGACGTGAGCAGCATGTCGAGCGAGATCGCCGCGAACAGCATCACCGGCACCAGCACGGCGGCCACCATCAGGGTCAGGTAGGCGCGGATCCTCATCGCGCCGGGCCGCGTGGAGTGGGTGGGTTCGGCATGGCTTGGGGCGCGGCGCCCTACTTCCAGTCGCCGCGCAGCGCCAGCACCTGCTTTTGCAGCAGCTCCGGGGTCACGTCCTGCGGCGCCACCGGCAGGCCGACCGCGAGCGCGAGGCGCGAACGCAGGCCGCGCGTGAACGAGCGTTCGAACAGGGCGCCAGGGTCGCGCGTGAGCATGCTGCCCCACAGGCCGCGCAGCGCCATCGGGATCACGGGCACCTTGCTGCGCTCGATGATCTTGGTGATCCCGCCGCGGAACTCGTTCATCTCGCCGGTCGTCGTCAGCTTGCCTTCGGGGAAGATGCAGACCAGGTCGCCCTGGTGCAGCGCCTGCGCGATGTCGACATAGGCCTTCTCCATGAGCCACTGGTCCTCCTTGGCCGGGGCGATCGGGATCGCCTTGGCGGTCCGGAAGATCCAGCCCAGCAGGGGCATCTTGAAGATTTTGTGGTCCATCACGAAGCGGATCGGGCGCGGGCTGGCCGCGCCGATCACGAGCGCGTCGACATAGCTGACGTGGTTACACACGAGCACGGCCGCGCCCTCCTCGGGGATGCGCTCGACGTCGACGGTTTTGACGCGGTGGATCGTATGGATCAGCATCCAGGCCAGGAAGCGCATCAGGAACTCGGGCACCAGCGAGAACACGTACACGGCCACGAGCGCGTTGAGGATCGCGGTGGCGAGGAAGATCTGCGGGATCGTGAAATTGAGCGCGAACATGCCCATCACCACCACGGCCGAGGCGATCATGAACAGCGCATTGAGGATGTTCATGCCGGCGATCGTGCGCGACATGTGGCTCGGCTCGCAGCGCGTCTGGATCAGCGCGAACAGGGGCACGATATAAAAGCCGCCGAACACGCCGATCAGGACGATGTCGGCCAGGATCCGGATCACGCCGGCCTGCTCGAACAGGGTCGCCACCGTCACGGCGCCCGTGTTGGTGTAGCCGAGGCTGGCGAAATAGAGGTCGATCCCGAACACGGTCAGGCCGATCGAGCCGAACGGCACCAGGCCGATCTCGACCTTGTGGCCCGAGAGGCGCTCGCACAGCAGCGAGCCGAGGCCGATGCCGAGCGAGAACACTGTCAGCAGCAGCACGAACACGCCGTAGTCGCCGTGCAGGTAGTTGCTCGAGTAAAGCGGGAACTGCGAGAGCATGATGGCGCCGTAGAACCAGAACCACGAGTTGCCCATCATCGACAGGAACACGGTGCGGTTCTTGCTCGAGAACGCGAGGTTGCGCATCGACTCGGCGAACACGTTGGCGCTGATCTTGAGGCCCGGCTCGGGCGCCGGCGAGGCCGGGATGCGCCAGCTCGTGGCCAGGCCGACCACGGCCACCAGCAGCGAGGCGGCGGCCACCAGCGCGATGCCCTGCGGCTTGACGGCGACCAGCAGCGCGCCCGAGATCTGGCCGAGCAGGATGCCGACGAAGGTGCCCATCTCGATCAGGCCGTTGCCGCCGACGAGCTCCTCGGGCTTGAGGTTTTGCGGCAGGTAGGCGTACTTGACGGGGCCGAACAGGGTCGAGTGCATGCCCATGCCGACCACCGCGCCGATCAGCAGCCACAGGTTGTGGGTCATCCAGCCGAGGCCGGCCACGAGCATGATCGCGATCTCGATCATCTTGACCCAACGCGCCATCTGCGCCTTGTCGAACTTGTCGGCGAGCTGGCCGGCGGTGGCCGAGAACACCACGTAGGGCAGGATGAACAGCGCCGGGATCATCACGTTGAGCGTGGCCGGCGCGATCGTGGTCCAGTTCAGGGCGTCGAAGGTGAGCATCACCAGCAGCGCCGTCTTGAACAGGTTGTCGTTGAAGGCCCCGAGGAACTGGGTCCAGAAAAACGGTCCGAAACGGCGTTGCGCAAGCAGGGAGAACTGGCTCGATTGACTCATTCTGGGGACTCGCAATCAGGTGGGGGTGAATGGTTCGGGTTAACTTGAGGTACCGTGCTCGGGCCACGCAGGTAAAACTACCACCCCATCGTCCTCGCGCATGCGGGGACCCATAGAACAGTTGCTCAAAGCCGACGTTCTATGGGTCCCCGCATGCGCGAGGACGATGTGGGGTTTTTCCAGTGGCAGCATCAGCGCTTGCCGCCAGCGGATTCGCGCAACAAGGCCTTGAACGCGCGCGGCACCCACGGCCGCGCCGCGACGATGAAGCTGACCGCGTGCTTATGCTCGAACGGCAGGCGCGTCTCGTGCTGGTGCTGCTGCGCGAACTCGTCGGCCACCTGGCGCAGGCGCTCGAGCAGCGCCGCGCTCGACGGCTTTGACAGCATCACGTTCACCAGCCGCATCATCTCGCCCTCGCCGTCGAAGGCCGAATCGAGGTAGTCGTCCGACGCCTCGTGCCTGAAATACTGCTGGATCGGGCCGTTCGCGATCCAGCTGAAGGTGCGCGCGATCAGCAGCTTGACGCGGTTGTTCGGCTGCAGCTCCAAAAAACCGATGCGGTCGAGCCGCAGCAGGTAGGCCGTGACCTCGGCCGCCTCCATCGCATAGGCGCGCACGATGTCGTCGAAACTGATGTGGTTCATGGCCGACACCGCCACCACGAGCAGGCGCGGGTCGCCGATGATCTCGCGCTCCTGCGCCAGCGTCAGCTGGACCACCGCGGCCGGCGTGCCCTGCGCCGAGCTCAACTCGTCGAAGCCGATGCCGCTCGCGTCGAGCAGGTCGTCGAGCCGCTGCAAGGTGAAATTTTTCTGCGAAAACATACGCTTGACGCTCGCCTCCGACATGCCGATGCGCCCGGCCAGCTCGGCGTAGGTGATGCCGCGCGCTTTGAGCAGGCGTTTCAAGGTGTCGACCAGTGTAATGGCATGCGGCATAAATATTTCCGAGGAGTCATCTGGTAGCGAATACTAATACTTATTCGGGGCAAAAGCGATACCGTGGCGTAAATGCTTGAGAATGGTTTGCGCGTGGACAAAAATGCGGGCTTGGAGTTGTGTGTCATCTGCCCGAAGTAAGCAAACCACCACATCGTCCTCGCGCATGCGGGGACCCATAGAACAGTTGCTCATAGCCAGCGTTCTATGGGTCCCCGCCTCCGCGAGGACGATGGGGTGGTAGGTGAATTTCACTTAACCCAGCGGCATTACCCCCAGCCCCCCTTTTAAAGGAAACACCGTGAAATCATTGACCGCCTTGTTGCTCGTATGCGCGCTTGGCAGCGCCAACGCCGCCGAACCTAGCGCCGACCTGTCGTCGGCGTCGGCGCTGGTCGCCGGCGGCGGCGCCGTCGTCGTGTTCGGCTCGCTGTCGGCGGTCGCCGCCTCGGGCGAGGCGGTCGTCACCAGCGTCGAAGTGGTGGGCGATGCGACCGTGGTGCTGCTCGCGAGCGCCTCCGACACCGCCAGCGCGGCGGTGCGGATCAGCGCGCGCGGTGTGCGTGGCGCAGGGCTGGCGGTGGGGCGGAGCGTGAGCGTGGTGGCAATGTCGACCGGCCACGCGCTGGTGGCGTCGGGCGAGGTAATCGCCTTCGTGCCCAACGTGATCGGCAAGGAACTGCTGCACCACTCTCGCGTGGCCAGTTCGCGCCGCTAGTTCGGCACCGCTCGCGCGTAGCCAGTTCGCGCCGCTGAAACCGCGGCTGCGACCCTTCCCAAGCGAACCTTAGCTCAGGTTCTCGAGCCTGATCTTGGTGACCTTGCCCACCACTGTCTCGAGCGCTTCCATCTTGGCGATTGCCGCGTCGATGTTCTTTTCTTGCGTCTGGTGCGTCAGGATGATGATGTCGGTGCGCGTCTCGCCCTCGCCCGGCTCCTTCTGCAGCACCGCGTCGATCGAAATGCGCCCGTCGGCCAGGATGCGCGTCAGGTCGGCCATCACACCCAACTGGTCCTTCACATACACGCGCAGGTAGTAGCTGGTGGTGATCTCGGCCATCGGCAAGATCGCCACGTCGGTCATCTGGCCCGGCTGGAACGCCAGGTGCGGCACGCGGTTGCCCGGGTCGGCCGTGGCCAGGCGCGTGATGTCGACCAGGTCGGCGATCACCGACGAGGCGGTCGGCTCGGCGCCGGCGCCGCGGCCGTAGTACAGGCTCGCGCCGACCGCGTCGGCCTGCACCAGCACCGCGTTCATCGCGCCCTCGACGTTGGCGATCAGGCGCTTGGCCGGGATCAGGGTCGGGTGCACGCGCAGCTCGATGCCCTCGACGCCGTCGACCACGGCGCGCTTGGTGATCCCGAGCAGCTTGATGCGGTAGCCCAGTTGCTCGGCGTAGCGGATGTCGATCGCCTGCAGGCTGCTGATGCCCTCGACGTGCGCCTTGTCGAACTGGACCGGGATGCCGAACGCGATCGCCGACATGATCGTCACCTTGTGCGCCGCGTCCACGCCTTCGATGTCGAAGGTCGGATCCGATTCGGCGTAGCCGAGCGCCTGCGCCTGTTTGAGCACGGTGTCGAAGTCGAGCCCCTTGTCGCGCATCTCCGACAGGATGAAATTGGTGGTGCCGTTGATGATGCCGGCGACCGACTCGATGCGGTTCGCGGTCAGGCCTTCGCGCAGCGCCTTGATGATCGGGATGCCGCCGGCCACGGCCGCCTCGAACGCGACCATGACGCCCTTCTCCTGGGCCGCCGCGAAGATCTCGTTGCCGTGCAGCGCCAGCAGCGCCTTGTTGGCCGTGACCACGTGCTTGCCGTTGGCGATGGCGCGCATGACGAGTTCGCGCGCGATGCCGGTGCCGCCGATGAGCTCGATGATGATGTCGATCTCGGGATTGTCGACCACCTCGAACGGGTCGTTGACGACCTGGCACTGGCCGCCCGTTTTCTCGGTCGTGACGGCCACGTTGCGCGCCGAGACCATGACGATCTCGATGCCGCGGCCGGCGCGCCGGCGGATCTCTTCCTGGTTGCGACGAAGTACGTGGAAGGTTCCGGCACCGACGGTGCCGACGCCTAGCAGGCCTGCTTTGATGGGTTTCATGTCTTGCTCTCTTTTGTTCTGTTCGTGCTGTGGTGGCGGCGCCATGGCGGCGCGCGCCGGAGTGTGGGTCTAGCCGCGGCCGTGGCGGCGCCGGTAACCGTCGAGGAAGCGCGCGATGCGCCCGCAAGCGTCGGTCAGGTCGTCCGAATTGGGCAGGAACACGAGCCGGAAATGGTCCGGCGCGATCCAGTTGAAACCGCTGCCCTGCACCAGCAGCACTTTTTCCTCGGATAGGAGGTCGAAGCAAAACTGTTGGTCGTCCGCGATCGGGTACATCACGGGATCGAGCTTGGGGAACATGTACAGCGCCGCTTTCGGCTTGACGCAGGTGACGCCAGGGATGTCGGTCAGCAGCTTGTGCGCGAGGTCGCGCTGGCGCAGCAGGCGCCCGCCGGGGCCGACGAGGTCGGCGATGCTCTGGTAGCCGCCGAGCGCGGTCTGGATCGCGAACTGGCCCGGCGCGTTCGAGCACAGGCGCATCGAGGCGAGCATATTGAGGCCCTCGATGTAATCCTTGGCGTGGCGCTTCTCGCCCGACAGCACCATCCAGCCGGCGCGGTAGCCGCAAGAGCGGTAATTTTTGGACAGGCCGTTGAAGGTGACGAACAGCACGTCGTCGGCGAGCGAGGCCAGCGAGACGTGCTCGGCCTCGTCGTACAGGGTCTTGTCGTAGATCTCGTCGGCGTAGATGATGAGCTGGTGCTGGCGCGCCAGTTCGATGATCTCGAGCAGCAACTCGCGCGGGTACAGCGCGCCGGTCGGGTTGTTGGGGTTGATGACCACGATCGCCTTGGTGTTGGGCGTGATCTTGCGGCGCATGTCGTCGATGTCGGGATACCAGTCGGCCTGCTCGTCGCACACATAATGGACCGGGTTGCCGCCCGACAGGCTCACGGCCGCGGTCCACAGCGGGTAGTCGGGCGCGGGCACGAGCACCTCGTCGCCCGTGTTGAGCAAGCCGTTCATGCTCATCACGATCAGTTCGGAGGCGCCGTTGCCGAGGTAGATGTCGTCGATCGTCACGCCGGCGATGTTCTTGGACTGGGTGTAGTGCATGACGGCCTTGCGCGGCGCGAACATGCCCTTCGAATCGGTGTAGCCGGCCGCGCCGTGCATGTTGAGGATCATGTCGTGGACGATCTCGTCCGGCGGGTCGAAGCCGAACACGGCCAGGTTGCCGATGTTGAGCTTGATGATCTTGTGTCCGTCCTCCTCCATCTGGCGCGCTTTCTGGAGCACCGGGCCGCGGATCTCGTAACACACTTCATCCAACTTAGTCGATTTGAGAATCGGTCGCAAAATTATTCTTCCTGTCCAGTGGGGCGTTTATGTTGCAGTGCGAAAAATACCATTCTGCCCAATGGAGCCGATTTAATCAACCGGCAAAGAGCGATTACAGGGGCCGATAGGGAAAATTAGGCCGCGTTTGGCGGCGATACGATTCAGTTATGGTCAGATACATGCAAAATCTGAATCACGGGTGGCGGTGCGAAGATATGCATGAGAGTCTCAGGAAACCAATCCATCGATCAGCCCTGCACCCCAACCAACATCGTCCTCGCGAAGGCGGGGACCCATAGAACATTTAAATGAAAGGTAAACTTTGCTTCTAGCGTTGGCGCAGAGCACCCGTTCTATGGGTCCCCGCCTTCGCGAGGACGATGTAGTGGTGTGTTTGCGCTTTCTGATCGTGGTGTGTTTGCGCTTTCTGATCGTGGTGT
>JAZKIN010000008.1:0-34962 GCA_040384885.1 Pseudomonadota bacterium
CGGTTTCTGATGCGTCTTGAACGCCAATTGAGCGCGCTGCTGCCCTTTCGCGACAACCTCGCACGCGAGGACGATGTGGTGGGCGAGCGAATTCCGCTAGCCTTGGCGGTGCCTATGCGCCGGCCCAAGCGAAAAAACCCGCCGGACCGGAGTCAGGCGGGTTTTTTAATCGTGCACACAACGCGGCCCGGGGGCCGCGCGCGCCGGCTGCTATTAGGCTGCCAGTGCTTTCAAGGCAGCTGCCAGACGGCTCTTATGACGGGCTGCTTTGTTCTTGTGGATGATTTTCTTGTCAGCGATGCTGTCGATCTTCGACACGGATGCCTGGAAGATCGAGGTTGCAGCTGCTTTGTCGCCAGCTTGGATTGCCTTGCGCACAGCTTTGATCGCTGTACGCAGGGTCGAACGCTGCGACGAATTGTGTGCGTTTTGCTTAACTGCTTGACGAGCGCGTTTGCGCGCTTGTGCGGTATTTGCCATGGAATTTCCTAGATCGGGGTCAAGTTGCGTTTGCAAACATTAGTGTCTGACAAACCGGTGCGTTCAGTACATCTGCCGAACCTGGTCGTTCAAACCACTGCCTGCCAAACATTAGTGTCTGCGTAACAGAATTCTGTACAGCCTTCGATTATAGCCATTTATTCCCATCGAGGCAATTCAAAAATCAAGAATTGTTGGCAATGCCGGGTGGAACGGAGCCTGCGGGATATAATTCCGCCCCATGAACTTGCTCAAGACCCTAGCCTCCATTTCCAGCATGACGCTGCTGTCCCGCCTGACCGGTTTGCTGCGCGAGAGCCTGTTCGCGCGCGCTTTCGGCGCCTCGGCCTTCACGGACGCGTTCATCATCGCCTTCCGCATCCCGAACCTGCTGCGCCGCCTGTTCGCCGAGGGCGCGTTCTCGCAGGCGTTCGTGCCGATCTTGTCGGAGTATAAATCCAGGGAGGGCGAGGCCAGCGTCAAGACCCTGGTCGACCATGTGGCCACGGCCCTGATCTGGGCCACCGTGCTCACGAGCGTGGTCGGCATCGTCGCCACCCCGCTGCTCATGGCTATGCTGGCCGGCGACATCGCCAAGACCCCGGGCGCGCTCGACGCCTCGATCTGGATGACGCGCCTGATGTTCCCGTACATCGTCTGCATGTCCTTCGTGGCATTGGCCGGCGGCATCCTCAACACCTGGCGCCAGTTCAAAATCCCGGCGTTCTCGCCGGTGCTGCTCAACCTGTCGTTCATTTTCGCCGCGCTGGTGCTGGTCAAGCACCTCGAGACGCCGATCTACGCGATGGCGATCGCCGTCGTCGTCGGCGGCCTGCTGCAGGTGGGCATCCAGATTCCGGCCCTGATGAAGATCGGCATGCTGCCGCGCATCGGCCTCAATCCGCTCGCGCCGCTGCGCGACGCGGGGGTGCGCCGCATCCTCGGCAAGATGGCGCCGGCCCTGTTCGCCGTCTCGGCCGCCCAGATCAGCTTACTCATCAACACCGGCATCGCCTCGCGCCTCGGCGCCGGCAGCGTCTCGGCACTGACCTATGCCGACCGGCTCATGGAATTCCCGATCGCCATGCTCGGCGTGGCGCTGGGCACCATCTTGCTGCCGAGCCTGTCGAAGGCGAACACCGAGGGCGACAGCGCCGAATACTCGGCCCTGCTCGACTGGGGCCTGCGCCTGACGTTTGTGCTCGCGCTGCCGGCCGCGGTCGGCCTGGCCGCGATGGCCACGCCGGTCATCTCGGTCGTGTTCCATTACGGCGCCTTCAGCGGCGAGGCCGTGGGCGCGGCCGCGCGGCCGCTGATCGCCTACTGCGTCGGCCTGATCGGACTGATCCTGGTCAAGTCGCTGATTCCCGCCTTTTACGCGCGCCAGGACGTCAAGACGCCGGTGCGGATCGCCGTCGGCGTGCTGGTCGCGACCCAAGTCATGAACCTCGCGTTCGTCTGGGGCATGGGGCTCGGCGTGGCCGGGCTGGCGCTGTCGATCGGCCTCGGCGCCTGCCTCAACGCGGCGCTGCTGTATTTCATCCTGCGCCGGCGCGCCATCTTCGCGCCCAAGCCCGGTTGGGGCATGTTCTTCCTGAAGGTCGGCCTCGCGCTGCTGGCGATGGGGGCACTCGGCGTATATGCGGAGAGCCGCTTCGACTGGATCGCGATGCAGGCGACGCCGTGGCTGCGCGCCGGCGCCATGTTCGCCATCATCGGCGGCTGCGCGGCCGGCTACTTCGCCGTGCTGCTCGCGCTCGGGTTCCGCCTGAGCCACTTCCGCCGCGTCAGCGCCTAGGCGCCGCGCGCCTAGGGGATCTTGAAGCCCTTGGGAACCGGGGGCTTGGGCGGCGGCGGCACCAGCGGCGGCGGCGGAGTCGCGGGCTCGGCGGCCGTCTCGCCTGTTTCCACGACCGGTTCGACCGGCGGCGCCGGATTCGGCTCGGCCGGCGGCGGCGGTGGCGCATCGGGCGCCGGCGCCGGTTCGGGCGGCGGCTCGACCGCCGGCTCCTGCGGCTCGGGCTCGGCCGCGGGAGGCGGCGCCACCGGCATCGCAGCCGGCGCGGGCGCCGGGGCCGGGGGCGGCATCGCGGGCGCGGCCGGCGGCACCAGCGGCGCGGGCGCCAGCAGCGGCGGCGGCGGCACCGCGCCCTGGCCGCTCGCGGTGAATTTCCAGTCCGAGATGCGCGCGCTGTTGTCGAAGCCGCGGAAGCGCGCGTCGAAGTTGGCGAGCTTGAACGGGCGCGCCTGCGACAGGCTGTAGAGCGCGACCACGCCGCTCTGGCCGTTCAGGTACTGCACGCCCCACTCGGCCTTGCCCGTCATCGGGTCGACGAACACCTTGCGCAGGTGGCGCCGCACGCCCGGCGTGCGCGGGTCGCGCAGCAGGTCTTGCAAGGTGGGCGGCTGGTACGGCTGGCCGCGCGGGGTGGCGGCCGCGTAGCTGCGCAGCGCGTCGCTGAAGGCGGCGCCGATGTCGAGCAATTCCTCCTCGGCGGCCGCGCGCTGGAGCAGCGCGTTGATCTTGAGCGTGGCCGCGCCGGTCAGCCCGACGATCGCCACCAGCACGATCAGGCCGACATAGGTGAAGCCCGCCTGGCGCGCGCGCACGGACATGGCGCTACCAGTCCTGGTACGGTTTGCCACTGCGGTCCTTGCCCGGCGCGCCGCTCTTGATGCTGTACACCGCGCCCTTGTCGGCCTCCTCGGGAGGCACCACGATCCAGGTGTCGGCGCTTTCGGTGACCGGGTCGATCGGCACGTTGCGCAGGTATTTTTTCTCGACCAGCTGTTCGAGCGTGTCCGGATAGCGTCCGGTGTCGGCGTAGTACTGGTCGATCACGTGGCGCATGTTGCGCAGGTTCTCGACCAGGATGGTTTCGCGCGCGCGGTCGACGCTGCCGAAATAGCGCGGCACGGCCAGCGTCAGCAGCAGCGCCACGATGCCCAGCACCACCAGCAGCTCGATCAGCGTGAAGCCGGCGCGCGCGCGGCGCCGTGTTTTTGGCATGGCGCTCACCATTTGCTGTACGGCACGCCGTTGAGGCCGGTCTTGGGCGAGGTCGAGACCACGTCGTAGACGTCGTCGCCGTCGCGCGGATCGTCCGCCTCGCTCGCGTAACTGCGCTTGCGCCACGATTGCTCCTCGCTGATGGCGGTGTCGGGATTGAACGGGTCGCGCGGGATGCGGCGCAAAAAGTAGATCTTGCTGCGCTTCGGGTGGCGCAGGTCCGGCACGCCCTCGACCAGCAGCGCCAGGTTCTTCGGGTAGCCGCTCGCGCCCAGCACGCGCGCGATGCGTTCTTCCGTGTAGGCCTTTTTATAGGCGTCGATGCCGGCCCGGATCTCGCGCAGCGAACGGCGCAGCTCCTGCTCCTGGCTGCGCTGGGCGGCCACCTGCGCGACCGGCAGCACCAGGGTGCCGAGCAGCGCCAGGATCGCCAGCGCCACCACCAGCTCGATCAGGGTGAAGCCACGCCGGGCCGCGCGCACGTTCATTCGGGTTGTGGTCGCGCGGGCAGCGGTTGCGCGGGCTGCGGCTGCGCCGGTTGCGGCGGCGTGGGCTCGGGCGCCGCAACCGGGGTCACCACCATCGGCGCCGCCGGCTGCGCTTGCGGCTGCGCTTGCGGCTGCGGCTGGGAGGTCGCGGCAGGCGGCGGCAGCACGGCCGGCGCCCTGAAACCGGCGTCGGGGCGGCGCCGGAAACCGGCGTCGGTGCCGGCGTTGAATTCGGCCGCCCCGGCCGCCGGACGCTGGATGTTGCGGATCAGGCGCGGCGTGATCGAGAGCACGATCTCGGTCTTCTCGTTGTCGTCGCGGGTGCTGCCGAACAGGCGCCCGACCACGGGCAGGTGGCCCAGGCCCGGGATCTTGTCGCCGCTGCTGCGGTCCTCGTTGTTGATCAGGCCCGCGAGCACCTGGTTCTCGCCGTCCTTGAGCTGCAGCATGGTGCTGGCCTGGCGGCTGCCGATCTGGTACGCGACCGTGCCCGAAGCCGTCGTGATCGAGCCGATCAGGTTGCTGACCTCGAGCGAGATCCGGATCGCCACCTCGTTGTTGAGGTAGATGGTCGGCTCGACGTTGAGGGTCAGGCCGACGTCGACATAGGTGACCGATTCGGAGGCGAAGCCGCCGGCGCCGGGCGAGATCGTGGTCGTGATGTTCGGGATCTTGTCGCCGATGACGATCTTGGCCTTTTCGCGGTTGCGCACGCGGATGCGCGGATTGGCCAGCGTGTTGGTGTCGCCGTCGGTGCTGTTGGCGCTGATTTTCGCGCTCAGCGTGGCGATGCCGATGTTGTTGCGGCCAAGGCCGCGGATCTCGTCGAGCGTGAGCGGGGTGTTGGCCTTGGCCAGCAGCGGCGCCAGCGTCAGCGCCGCCGGCCACGCCACGCCAAGCTCGGTCACGCGGCTGCGCTTGATCTCCAAAATCTCGACCTCGAGCATGACCTCGGGCTCGGGCACGTCCTGCAGCGCCACCAGGCGCGTGGCCAGCTTGATCACGTCGGGCGTGTCGCGCACGATCACGAGGTTGAGCTTTTCGTCGACCACCACGTCGCGCGACTTGAGGATGGTGCGGATGGTGTTGCCGATGGTCTTCGCGTCGGTGTTGGCCAGGTAGAATGTCTTGACCGTCATCTCCTGGTACTCGCGCGTCTTGGCCAGCGTGTTCGGGTAGATCAGGACGGTGTTGTCGTCCATGACCTGCTGGGCCAGCTGGTTGGTCACGAGCAGGAAATAAACCGCCGCCTCGACCGTGCTGTTCTTGAGGAAGACCGAGGTGCGCTGGTCGGTCCTGACCTCTTTGTCGAACAGGAAGTTCAGGCCCGAGCGGCGCGACACGACTTCGAACACCTGCTTGAGCGGGGCGTCGCGGAACTCGATGCTGATCGGCTGGCGGTAGGCCGCCGCCAGCGTGCTCTCGACCGGGGCAGGCATCAGCTTGTCGGCCGCGCGCGCCTGCAGCTGGCGTGCGCCCTCGTGGCTGGGGCGCTCGGTCAGAATCGCCGCGGTGGCGGCGCGCGCCGGTTCGAAGTCGCCCTTCTCGAAGGCGGCGTTGGCGGCGGCCATCATCTGCGTGTGGCGGACGTCGGCCTCGATCGCGCGCAGGCCGGCGCTGCCACGCTCGTTGGCGGGGTCGATCGCGAGCACGCGCCGGTAGTCCTCGAACGCGGGCGCGGCCTGGCCGGCGCCCAGCGCGCGGTCGGCGCGCTCGAGCAGGCGGTTGGCGTTGCGGTCGCGCGCCTGCAGGTAGGCGTTCTTGAAGACCGCGTTGCCGGGGTCGGCCGCCATCGCTTCGCGGTACTTGAGCAGGCCGGCCTCGATTTGGTCCCGGTCGACCAGCAGCTGGCCTTCGCGGTAGGCGTTCTGGCCGGCGCAGCCGGCCAGCGCCAGCGCCAGCACCATCAGCGCGGGCGCGGCGCGGCGCTGCAGGCGTTTGCCATTTTGTTCACGGGCCATCAGTCTAGGACTCCAATGTTGAGCTGTTGAACCTGGTTCAACGGCAGGTAGGTCAGTGTCATGACGGGCGGCGCGATCGCGTCGACCCGGTAGGTGCCGTCGATGACGGTCTTGGTGCGCACGATATAGGTTTGCTCGCCGCGCGTGAGGAACACCTCCCAGGCGCCGTCGCCGACCGCCTTGCCCATGTAGGCGAACGGCAGCGGCGGCGCGCTCGGCGCCGGCGCCGGCTGGGGCGCCTGCGGCGGCTGCGCCTTGGGCGCCGGCGGCGGCGGCGGGTTCCAGTCCTGGGTGCCGAACACCTGGCCGCGCGCGCCGATGGCTTCGCCGTCGTCGCCGATCAGGCGCGCGCGCTCTTCCAGCGCCAAAATCGTCGGTTCGCCCTGCGCGGCGGCGCGCGCCGTCGGCGCCGCCACCGCCACGACCCTGGCCTGCTGTGCCGGCGGCGCCTGCGGCGCGCGCGCGACCGGCTCGGCGACGTCCGATTCGGGCCGCTTATCGCCGAACACGGCCAGCCCGGCCGCCACCAGCAGCGCCGCGCCCATCGCGAGATGGCGCGGCTTCACTGGGGCGCTCCCGGGGCCGCGCCCGACAGGTAAAGCGTGAGCCGCACGCGCGCCTGCACGACCGGCGCGCCGATGCTCTCGCGCTTGAAGCTGATCTCGTCGAGCGAGGCGTTGGGCATGGCGCCGAGCGCCATCAGCGAAAACTGCCAGAGCGCCGCGTAGCTGCCGTTCAGCGGCAGCGTGACCTGGTAGGCGTACAGGCGCGCGGCCGGGTCGTACAGGTCCTTGTACTCGCCCTGCCCCAGCGCCAAACCGTTTTTGGCGGCCAGCCCGAACAGGGTCCGCACCTGCTGCTCGGCGTCGCGCTTGGCGCCGAGCGCGGCGTAGAACGCGGCCAGGTTGGCGTCGGCGGCGGGCGGCGCCGCCGGTGCCGGCGCCGGCAGCGTGGCTTGGGCCAGCGCCACTTCCTGGCGCTGCGCCTGCAGCGCGCGCTGCGGCAGCAGCCAGGCCAGCGTCGCCAGCGCCAGCACGCACAGCAGCGCGGCGGCGCAGGCGACCGGGCCGAGCGCGGCCAGCGCGAGGCGCGCGCGCAGCATCAGCGTCGGCAGCATGGCCGCGGCCGGCGCGACGGGTTTCAGCGCGCCATCCATGCGGCCTCCAGTTGGAAACGCAGCGGCCGGTTCGGGTCCTGGTCGTTGATCTCGTGGCGCGTGATGACCACGTCGGTGAACAAATCCTGCTCCTTGAGCCTGGACACGTAGTCGATCATGTCGTCGGCGGTCCTGGCCTCGGCCGTGATCTTGAGGCTGCGCCTGCGCGCGTCCGGCTCGAGCGCGAGCAGCGCCACGCTGGCCGGGGTGGCGCCGGCGACGGCGTCGTGCAGCGCGCGCCACGGCAGGTTAAGTTGGAGCACGGCGCGGTTGACGGCGCCGGCCTGGGCCTCGGAGATGCGCGGCTGCGGCGCCGGCAGCTCGCGCACCACCACCGCGTTGGCACGCGCGTCGGCGCGCGCCAGTTGCGCCGCGTCGCTGCGGCGCTGCGCCAGCAGCGACCAGGCGCTTGCGGCCACGGCCAGGCACAGCGCCAGCGCCAGCACGCACAACAGCCACGCGCCCGGGCCGGTGCGGTGCAGCGCGCGGCGCAGGCCGGGCGCGGCGAAGTCGATGTCCAGCGCGTGCAGGCGCTGATTCGTGCGCTGCCTGGTATGGCGCGTCATGCGCGGCTCCCGGTCGCGGCCAGGCGCGCGCCGGCGCTGCTGCCCGCTTCGGCCTCGGGCCCGAGCAGGGTGCAGTCGACACCGTCGGCGCAGCGCTTGAGCGGGCCGAGCGCGCCGGCGCACACCTGCAGGCGCGCCGGCGCGGGCAGGTCGAGCAGCAGCGCCTCGCGCGCCAGGTGCGCGGCCAGCCAGCCGGGCGCGGCGCCCTCGGGCAGCAGCACGCTGCGCACCGAGGCCAGCGCGCCGTCGCGCGGCGCGCCGAGCGTGAGCACCTGCTCCTGCAGCAGCGCGAACCAGGCGTCGTCCCTGAGCGCGCCGTGCCAGCGGTTCCAGCCGGCCACGAACTGCGGCACGACCTCGACCAGCGCGAGGCGCTCCTCGCGCGCGACCTGTTCGAACGCGGCCAGCATCGGGCGCGCGATCGCGGCGGCCAGGAACGGGCGGCGCGCGTCCCACGCGGCGCTCAGCTTCCAGTCGGCGCTCGGCTCGCCGTACAGCAGCTCGAAGCGCAGCGCGGCGGCGGCCTCAAGGTCGGCGCGGCGCGCGCTGCCGGGCGGCGGCGTGACATGCCACAGCCGCACCAGCGCCTCGTCGAGCACCAGCGTGACGGGCCAGCCGGCATAGGTGCCGCCGTGCAGCAGCTGGCGCAGGGCCTCGGCCACGGCCGAGGGGCTGTTGCCGCGCGCGAGCGGCAAGCCGGCCATCAGCGTCTGCGCGGGGCCGAACCAGCGGCTGGTCTTGAGCAGCGTGAGGGAGCTGTCGCCGACGCCGACGCGCAAGGCCTGTCCGAGGCGCCTACGCATGCAGGGTCACCCGTTTGATCTCGGCCAGCGTGGTCGCGCCGCGCCTGACCAGGTCGAGCGCGGCCAGGCGCAGGCTGCGGGTGCCGTTGGCGTGCGCGGCGGCCTTGATCTGGCGGATCGGGCGCTTGTCGACGATCAGCTCGCGGATCTCGTCGTTGAGGGTCAGGATCTCGGCGATCGAGCGGCGCCCCTTGTAGCCGGTGCCGCGGCAATCGCCGCAGCCCTTGCCCTGCATGAACAGGTAGTCTTGGACGTCGGCGCGCGCGAGGTTGGCGCCGGCCAGTTCGGCGTCGTCGGGGCGGTAGGCGGCCGCGCAGTGCGGGCAGTTCATGCGCACCAGGCGCTGGGCCCAGATGCCGTTGAGGGCCGAGACGAAGGCATACGGATCGATTCCCATGTGGGTGAAGCGGCCGAACACGTCGAACACATTGTTCGCATGCACGGTCGTGAGCACGAGGTGGCCCGTGAGCGCCGACTGCACCGCGATTTCGGCCGTCTCGCGGTCGCGGATCTCGCCGACCATGATCTTGTCGGGGTCGTGCCGCAGGATCGAGCGCAGGCCCTTGGCGAAGGTCAGGCCCTTTTTCTCGTTGACCGGGATCTGCAGGATGCCGGGCAGCTGGTACTCGACCGGGTCCTCGATCGTGATGATTTTTTCGCGCCCGTTGTGGATCTCGGTGAGCGCGGCGTACAGCGTGGTGGTCTTGCCCGAGCCGGTCGGGCCGGTCACGAGCAGCATGCCGTAGGCCTCCTGCGCGAGCGCGCGCAGCGACACCAGCGAGGGCGCGTCGAAGCCGAGCGCCTCGAGCGTGAGGGCGCCGTAGGCCTCGACCATGGCGCGCTTGTCGAGGATCCGGATCACCGCGTCCTCGCCGTGGATGCTCGGCATGATCGACACGCGCAGGTCGATCTCGCGCCCGCCCGACTCGACCCGGAAGCTGCCGTCCTGCGGCACGCGCCGCTCGGCGATGTCGAGTTCGGCGAGCACCTTCAGGCGCGAGATGATGTGTTCGGCGACCTCGATGCCGTTGACCGAGGTGGCGTGGTCGAGCACGCCGTCGACGCGGTACTTGACGGCCAGCCCGCCGGCGGTGCTCTCGAGGTGGATGTCGGAGGCGCCCGCCTTGAGCGCGTCGTACAGGGTCGAGTTGACCAGCTTGACGGCCGGGCTGGCCGCCTCCGACACCGACGCGAACGAGAGCACGGCGGCGGTCTTGCCGTCGCGCCGCGATTCGCCGGTGCCGGCCACCAGCGTGTCGACCGCGCGCGCCGACTCCTCCTGCTTGGAAAGGTAGGCCTGGATGTCGGACTGGAGCGCGAGGCGCATGCGCAGCGGCGCGCCCGGAGTCGCTCTGGCGCGCGTGCCGAGCCAGGTTTGCAGGTCGAGGTCGAACGGGTCGGCAACCACGCCGGTCAGCACGCCGCCGGCGCGCAGCAGCACGCAGTGGCGCGCCAGCGCCTGCGCCAGCGGCAGCAGCTCGAACGCGGGGCTCTGGCCGAGCATCTCGGCCGTCTCCATCACGCCCAGGCCGAACGGCGCCGCGAGCGACCGCACCAGCAGGCGCGGGTCGATCCCGCTCATGGCCTCGAGTTCGGCCACCAGCGGGCGCTGCGAGGCGGCGCTGCGCGCGCGCGCGGCGGCCAGCATGGCCGGGTCGATGGCGGCGGCGGGCGGCGCGCCGGCGGCCGCGTTGTCGGCCACGACTGAAATGGTGGCGCTCATGACATGTCTCCGGCGAGGTCGAAAATGGGCATGTACAGCAGCACCACGATGGCGCCCACGACGAGCCCGATGGCGGCCATCAAGAGCGGCTCGAAGGTGCGCGTGAAACGCTCGATCCAGCGGCTGATCTCGCCGTCGTAGAACGCGGCCGACTGGGTCAGCATCGGCCCCATGTCGCCGGTGCGCTCGCCCACGCGCAGCATGCGCAGCGAGATCGGGGTGGTCAGGCCGTTGGCCTCGAACGCCGACGACAGCGGCTGGCCCGACTCGATCGCGCCGCGCGCGGCGGCCAGCTTGAGGCGCACCGCCGGCGAGACCATCGCCTGCACCGTGTCGATCGCGTTGACGATCGTGATGCCGCCCTCGCTGAGCATGCCCAGCGTCAGGTACAGGCGCGACAATTCATAGATGCGCACGCGCTCGCCGATGCCGGGCAGGCGCGCGACCATGCGCGCGACGGCGCCGCTGCGCACGAGGTGGCGCGCGCCGAAAAACGCGCCCGCGCCGAGGCCGGCGGCGCCGGCCAGCAGCCAGCTGCCGTGCTTGCCGGCGAACTGGCCCCAGCCGAGCAGCATCTGCGACATCCACGGCAGGTCGCGCCCGGCGCCCTGGTAGACCTCGGCGAAGCGCGGCACCACGTAAGTGATGAGGAACATGCTGACGCCGCCGCCGACGAGCAGCAGGATGGACGGATAGATCGCGGCGCTGACCAGTTTGCCGCGCACGACGTCGATGCGCTGCTGGTAGTCGATGTAGCGCGCCAGCGAGCGCGGCAGGTCGCTGGTGCCCTCGGCGGCGCGCACGATGCCCACGAACAGCGGCGGGAACAGGTCGGGCTGCTCGCCCAGCACGCTCGAGAAGCGCTTGCCTTCGCGCAGGCCCGCGAGCAGGCGTTCGAGCACGCCGCGCGTGCCCGGGCCCGCCTCTTTCTCGAGCAGCGCCTCGAGCGCCTCGACGATGCCGAGGCCGGCCGTGAGCAGCGCGAGCAGCTCCTGGCTCAGCAGCACGAGCGACAATTTGGGGCCGCCGCGGCGGCGCGCGCCGGCGCCGACGGGCGCGAGCGCCGAGACGAACAGGCCGCGCGCGGCGACCTGC
Source organism: Pseudomonadota bacterium (assembly GCA_040384885.1). Lineage (GTDB taxonomy): Bacteria > Pseudomonadota > Gammaproteobacteria > Burkholderiales > Burkholderiaceae_D > Telluria_A. The sequence goes on from JAZKIN010000008.1 coordinate 11,283, forward strand.
CGGCGCACGTCGGCCTCGTCCTGGGCGTCGATGACCAGGCTGGCGATCGACAGGTCGGGCGCGAGGGTGCGGACGGCGTACTGCATGGTGCCTTTACGGGGGTGCGGGGAGGGTCGGGGCGCGCCGGGGGCTCAACGCGGGGTCATTGCGAGCCGATGTCGGCGGCCTCGCCGGTGCCGCCGGGCTGGCCGTCCTTGCCGTTCGAGCCGATCTCGAATTCGCCCTTGGTGCCGGGCGAGCGGTAGCTGTACGGGTTGCCCCACGGGTCGAGCGGCACGCTCTTTTTGAGGTAGGGGCCCTTCCATTTGGCGCCGGCGGCGGCCGGCGCGGCCAGCAGCGCGCCGAGCCCCTCCTCGGTGCTCGGGTAGCGGCCGACGTCGAGCAGGTAGATCTCGAGCGACTTTTCGAACGCCTCGATCTGGGCGCGCGCGATCGTCACCTCGGATTTGCCGAGCTGGGCGAAGTACTTGGGGCCGACGTAGGCCGCCAGCAGGCCGATGATGACGATCACGACCAGGAGTTCGAGCAGGGTGAAACCGCCCTGGCGCGGGCGCGCGGGGTGAGGCGCTGCGTTGCTGACTGCGTACATTGGAACAACTCCTGTGCTTAATGGAAATTTGCGCGAGCAAAGGCTACCATGCCGCCCCCGCCGCCGCCATCTTTTCTTTGCAATTTTACCTATGTACGACAGGCATTTTTTCTTGTGTTTGGGAAAATCCAGCATGGATCGCCGGTGCGGCCTTGCGGCGCCGCAAACCGGGCCGGCGGCGTCCGCCGCGCCGCCGCGCAATGTTGTTCAATTTCCTACAGTGCGCGCCGGCCGGGTAGCAGACTCGGGGGCATGAATCCTCCCGATCAACCACTGGAACAAGGGCCCACCATGAACCGACCTTCCCATCCCCGCCGTGCGGCGGCCAGGCTGCTGCGCGCCGCCGCGCTGGCGGCGCTGCCGCTGCTGGCCGCGTCCGGCGCCGGCGCCGCCGTGCTCACCTTCGAGACCGTCAACAACGTCGTCACGCCCCAGCTCGGCGCGAACGACAGCAACTACGCCACGGGCGACGCCTTGCGCGAGGCCGGCTTCACGATGCGCCTGCTCAACCATCCGACGGCCGACCCGGCCGACTACGGCGGGCTCGGGGTGCGCATCGACGGCGCCGACCCGGCCAGCTGCGCGGGGCTGCGCTGCCCGATCGACAACGGCGGCCATTATTTCGCGGTCGTCAACGACGGCGTGTTCGCGCTCGCCCGCGCCGACGCGCTCGGCTTCCGGCTCGCCTCCCTGCGCTTCGCCCTGCTCGCGCCGGTCGGCGGCTTCGGCGGCGGCGGCAGCGGCCAGCTCGTGCTCAGCGGGCTGGCGCGCGACGGCGGCAGCGTCTCGGCGAGCATGGATTTCGGCCCGCCCGACCTGAACGGCAACTACAGCTTCAGCTATTGGAGCCTGGCCGGCGCCTTCGGCGACACCATCCTGTCGAGCCTGACGGCGAGCGCCTGCCTGTACGACGGCGCCGGCGCCTGCGTCAGCGACCACCTGCTCAACCAGAACCAGGCCCAGTTCGCGATCGACGACCTGCGCGTGAGCGCGGTGCCGGAGCCGGCCGGCTGGCTGATGCTCGGGCTCGGCCTGGGCGGACTGGCGCTGGCCCGGCGCCGCGCCACTTCACCATCGGGAGCACGCTCATGAATCGCCTCGCACTGCGCCTCACACTGACCGCGGCCGCGCTGGCCGCCGCCGCCGGCGCCGCCCAGGCGGCCGACACGCCGCGCCCCTACATCGTGCAGCTGGCCGACCAGCCGGCCGCCTCGTACACGGGCGGCGTGGCCGGCCTGCGCGCGACCAAGGCCGCGCCGGGCGCCACGCTCAAGGCCGACGCCGCCGAAGTGCAAACCTATGTCTCCTACCTCGCCCAGCAGCAGGGCCGCGTGCTCGGCGCGGTCGGCCAGGTGAGGACGATCCACAACTACCGCCTCGTGTTCAACGGTTTTTCGGCCCGCCTCAGCGAGCGCCAGGTGCGCGCGCTGCGCAAGGTGGCCGGGGTGGCCGCGATCACGCCCGACGTCGCGCGCGAGCCGCTGACCAACTACACCCCGGCGTTCCTCGGGCTCGACCAGCCGAACGGCTTGTGGAACCAGCTCGGCGGGCGCGCGCGCGCCGGCGAGAACATCGTCATCGGCATCGTCGACAGCGGTGTGTGGCCCGAAAACCCGGCCTTCTCCGACCGCGTCGACCTGTCCGGCACGCCCGCCTTCGGCGCCGGCACGGTGCTCGCGTACGGGGCGCCGCCGCCGGGCTGGCGCGGCGAGTGCCAGGGCGGCGAAGGCTTCACCGCGAACCACTGCAACAACAAGCTGATCGGGGCGCGCTACTTCAACGCCGGCTTCCTCGGCAGCGGGCGCACGCTGCACTGGACCGACTTCGTCTCGCCGCGCGACTCGGTGGCCGGCCCCAACGGCCATGGCGGCCACGGCACCCACACCGCCTCGACCGCGGGCGGCAACAACAACGTCGCCGCCAGCGTCGGCGCGGTTCCGATGGGCGCCGTCTCGGGCATCGCGCCGCGCGCGCGCGTGGCCGTCTACAAGGTGTGCTGGACCTACGTCGATCCGGACAATCCGGACGGCACCGGCTCGCGCAACTCCTGCTACACCTCCGACAGCGTGGCCGCGATCGAGCGCGCCGTCGCCGACGGCGTCCATGTGCTCAACTACTCGATCAGCGGCTCCCAGGACAGCGTGGTCGACCCGGTCGAACTGGCCTTCCTCGGCGCCTCGAACGCGGGCGTGTTCGTCGCCGCCTCGGCCGGCAACGCGGGCGAGCCCGGATCGGTCGCGCATGTGAGCCCGTGGCTGACCACGGTGGCCGCCTCGACCCACAACCGCTTCAACGGCGCCACCGTCACCACCGGCGCCGGCGCGCGCTACACGGGCGCCTCGCTCAACGCCACGCCGGTGGCCAACGCGCCGCTGCTGTCGGCGCGCGACGCCGGCAGCACGCCGTACGCGAGCCTTGGCACCCAGGACCAGGACGCCCGCCGCCTGTGCTTCAGCGCGGCCGACCGCGCCGCCTACGGCGGCAGCGCGGCCGCCGCGCTCGAGCCGGCGCGGGTGGCCGGCAAGGTGCTGCTGTGCGAGCGCGGCGTCAGCGCGCGGGTCGACAAGAGCCGCACCGTGGCCGACGCCGGCGGGATCGGCATGATCCTGATCGACAACGGCGCCGGACTGGTGTCCGAGGTGCACGCGGTGCCGACCGTGCACGTGTCGGCCGCCGACGGCGCCGCGCTGCGCGCCTACGCGTCCGCCACGGCGGCGCCGACGGTGTCGCTGTCGCGCTTTTCGATCCAGGTCGGCAGCCAGCCGGCGCCCGTGATGGCCGGTTTTTCGTCGCGCGGCCCGAACCAGAACAACCCCAACGTGCTCAAGCCCGACCTGAGCGCGCCCGGGGTCGACATTCTGGCCGGTGTCACGCCGGCCTACACCGAGGCCCAGCGCGACGCGATCGAGAACGGCACGCTGGCGCCGCAGCCGGCCTGGAGCTTCTACCAGGGCACCTCGATGTCGAGCCCGCACGTGGCCGGCCTCGCCGCGCTGCTCAAGCAACGCCATCCCGACTGGTCGCCGGCCATGATCAAATCGTCGCTGATGACCACCGCCGCCACCACCTACGACGACGGCGTGCCCGGCATCGGCAACGGCCGCCTGCCGTGGGCCCAGGGCGCCGGCCACGTGGTGCCGAACCGCGCGGCCGACCCGGGCCTGGTGTACGAGCTCGCGGCGCAGGACTACTACCGCTTCCTGTGCGGGACCGGCGCCACCCCGGCCGCCGGCTGCCGCACCATCGGCGCGCTCGCGCCGTTCAACCTGAACCTGCCCTCGATGACCGCCTCGAATGTGCTCGGGCGCCTGACCTTGCAGCGCAGCGTCACCAACGTCGGCGCCGCGCCCGCGCGCTATGTGGCGTCGGCCTCGGTGCCCGGCTTCACGGTCCGCGTCGAGCCGCCCACGCTCAACCTCGCGCCCGGCCAGCGCGCCAGCTTCGGCGTCACGCTCACGCGCACCACGGCGCCGATCGGGGCCTGGAGCTACGGCGCGCTCGAATGGCGCGACGGCGTGCACGTCGTGCGCAGCCCGCTGACGGCGCGCGCCTCGATCCTGGCCGCGCCGGCCAGCCTCGCGAGCGACGCCAGCAGCGGCAGCCTGGCCTACACGATCGGCACCGGCTTCACGGGCAAACTGGGCGCGCTCAAGGGCGGCCTCAAGGCAGCCCAGCGCGACGCCGGCAGCGTCGGGCGCAGCGCCGCCTCGGACGGCGGACTGGCCGAGTGCCAGGCCGGCGGCAGCGCGGGCGTGACCGCCAGCGGCGTGGTGGTGCCGGCCGGCGCGCTGGTGGCGCGCATCAAGCTGGCCGACGCCGACACCAGCGGCTACCAGGCGGGCGGGCAGGACGACCTCGATCTGATCCTGCTCGACCCGGCCGGGAATGTGGCCGGCTACAGCGGTGGCCCGAGCGCCAACGAGCAGATCACGCTGACGGCGCCGGCGGCGGGCAGCTACCGCGCCTGCGTGGTCGGCTTCGCCCCGCTCGGCGGCACGGCCACCTATGTGATGTCGAAGTGGGTGGTCAGCGGCGCCGACTCGGGCTACGGCTTCAAGGTCGCGCTGCCCGCCAGCGTGTTCATTGGCGGCACCGCGTCGGTGACGGCCAGTTGGTCCGGGCTCGGGCTTGGCGCCGAGTACCTGGGCGCGGTGCAGTACCTGGTCAACGGCGCGCCCGAGGGCATGACCCTGTTCGAGGTCGACACCAGCGATGCGCTGCCGCCGGCGGGCCTCGGCCGGCGCAGCCTCGACCCGCGCGCGCAGGCCCGGCGGCGCGACTGAGCATCCTGCACCGGGGCGAAAGCCGGACGCCATTTGCGTGGCGGCCCGGCCGGCACCAACGCTGCGCGCCTTCGGGCCCGCGGCGTTTTTTTATGTGGTTTATTTTGCAAACTTTAAAACGTACAATGCCGGCACACCCACCATACAGGCCACCAACATGATGATGATGATGATGATGATGAAACCAGCGCCCCTCCTGTTGCTACTTGCCGGCCTGGGCGCGGGCGGCTCAGCCGCGGCGGCGGCGCCGGACACGCGTGCCACATTCGCCCGGCCGCAACAAATGATCGATGTCGGCGGACGCCGCATGCACCTCCATTGCAGCGGCTCAGGTCCCGTCACGGTCGTGTTCGACGCCTATTCGGGCGGGACGGGCTGGAGCTGGTACCAGGTCCAGCCGGAAGTCGCAAAGCGCACCCGGGCCTGCGTGTACGACCGCGCCGGCCTCGGTTTCAGCGATCCATCGTCCAGGCCCGGCACGTCCGCCAACGCGGTGGACGACTTGCAAACGCTGCTCGGCGCGGCCGGTATCGCCCCGCCATACGTGCTGGTCGGCAGCAGCTACGGCGGCGCCAACGCCCAGCTGTTCGCCTACCGCCACCCCGCGCAGGTGGCCGGACTGGTACTGGTGGAGCCACACCACGAGGACGAGACCGCGCGCGGCAACGCGGCGAGCGGGGGCAAGCTCAAACAGATGTATGCCATGCAGGCGCAGATGACGGCGGCCTGCATCGAACATGCCGAGAAGGGCTTCGTGCCCGGCAGCGAGGCGATGGCCAGCTGCGTCGGCGCGACGATTCCCGAGCAAGGGCGCGAACTTGCCGCCGCGCACATGGCGCACGCGATGTCGGCGCCGCGGCGGCGTGCCATGGCGGCCGAGGAAGCCCAATTTGATACCAGCGGCGGGCAGCTGCGCGCCGCGCGCCGCACATTTGGCGACTTGCCGCTGGTGGTGCTGGTGCGGACCCTTAATCCGTTCGCCGATCCGAGCAAACCGCCAAGCAAGTTGGTCAAGGCGATGGAAGCGGAGAACCTCAAAATCCAGAAAGAAGTCGCGGCACTGTCGCGCCGCGGCGAAGTGCGCATCATCGCGGGGGCGGGCCACATCATCCACGAAACCAAACCAGAAGCCGTGGTCAAGGCGGTGCTCGACGTGGTGGGGCAGGTCCAGAACTAGTCCGATTGTCAGGACCCGCGCCGGGTGCAGCAAACGGCGCGCCACGCCGTTTCTGCGCCGTTACAAAATTGGCCGCCGGCCTGGTGTCCCGAATTACCGATTCATCGATCAACAGAACGGCGCCGCACTGCTCGCTCAAGGAATTTTCAGTTGAGGGCACTAGCGCGCGGCGGCCGATGCGGCCGAACCGAGCTGGCAGCTGCCGGCCACGCATTGCGCGCCCGGATTGGTGATGAGCCGGCAGTCGGACACCATGCCCGAGGCGACATTGCTGGCCTTGCGCTCGGCGCGGTAGCGTTCGGCCAGCGCCTGCAAGCCGGCAGCGTTTGTGGTGGCGCTCGAGTAGGCCAGGTAGGCTTCGGGGCCGCCGCAGGCGCGCGCGCCGACCGGGACCGTGGCGCACTGCGACGACGTGGTGCAAGCGGCGCTGCCGACCGCTGCGCGCATTTGCGCGAGCGTCGCGGCGGGCGCGCCCGCCATGGGCGGCTTGGGCGCTGGCGCGGGCACGGGCGCAACGACGGGCGCGGGTACGGGCGCGGGCGCGGCGACCGGCGCCGACGAGGCGACGGGGGTCGGGGCTGCGAGCGGCTTGGCCGACGGATCGGCGCAGGCGCTGCAGGCGAGAAGTATAAGAATGGAAAGTGTTCGCATGGCGCATAGTGGCGCGATCATCCGCGCCGGTCAAGCGCCGCGCGATTGAACTCAGGCGCGCTGGTAGACGTCTTCGAAGCGGACGATGTCGTCCTCGCCCAGATAGCTGCCCGACTGCACCTCGATGATGTGCAGCGCGACCTTGCCCGGGTTTTCGAGCCGGTGGCTCATGCCGATCGGGATGTAGGTCGATTCGTTCTCGGACAGCAGGCAGATTTTGTCGCCGCAGGTCACGCGCGCCGTGCCGCGCACCACAACCCAGTGTTCGGCGCGGTGGTGGTGCATCTGCAGCGAGAGTTTTTCGCCCGGGTTGACGGTGATGCGCTTGACCTGGAAGCGGTCGCCCGCGTCGATGCCCTCGTAGTAGCCCCACGGGCGGTAGACCTTGGTGTGGTGCACGTGCTCGGTGCGCGCCTTGGCCTTGAGGTGGTCGACCACCTGCTTGACGCGCTGGACCTGGCTTTTGTGCGCGACCAGCACCGCGTCGCGCGTTTCGACCACCACCAGGTCGCGCACCCCGACCATGGCGACGATGCGGCTCTCGGCGCGCACCAGCGAATCGCGCACGCCGTCGAGGTAGACGTCGCCGCGCGCGCTGTTGCCGGCGGCGTCGCGCGGCAGCACCTCCCACAGCGCGGCCCACGAGCCGACGTCGCTCCAGCCGATGGCGGCCGGCACCACCACCGCGTGCGCGGTGTGCTCCATGACGGCGTAGTCGATCGACTCGGACGGGCAGCCGGCGAAGCTGGCCTCGTCGAGGCGGCAGAAGTCGAGGTCGCGGTAGCCGAGCCGCACCGCGGCCTCGGCCGCGGCGTGGATCGCGGGGCGCAGCATGGCCAGCTCGGACAGGTAGCGCTCGGCGCGGAACAGGAACATGCCGCTGTTCCAGGAGTAGCCGCCGGCCGCGAGGAAGCCCTCGGCGGTCGCGCGGTCGGGTTTTTCGACGAAGCGCGCGACCTCGAAGCAGCCGTCGAAGGTGGCCATCGCCGCGCCCCCGAGGATGTAGCCGAAGCCGGTCTCGGGGCCGGTCGGCACGATGCCGAAGGTGGCCAGCGCGCCCTCTGCCGCGGCGGCCGCGGCCAGCGCGACGACCGCGCAAAACGCGGCCGGATCGGCCACCACATGGTCGGCCGGCAGCACCAGCATGATCGCCTGCGGGTCGATCGCCATCAGGAAGTGGGCCGCCGCCGCGACCGCGGGCGCCGTGTTGCGCGCGGCCGGCTCGAGCAGGATGGCGAGCGGGACGACGTCGATCTCGCGCATCTGCTCGGCCACCATGAAGCGGTGCTCGTTGCCGCAGACCACGAGCGGCGCCATCAGGCCCGGCCAGCCGGCCAGCCGTAGCGCGGTCTCTTGCAGCATGGAGTTGTCGGACACCAGGGGCAGCAACTGCTTGGGCAGCACCGCGCGCGACAGCGGCCACAAGCGGGTGCCCGCGCCGCCTGACAGGATGACCGGGTAGATTTTCATGTTGCATGCCCCTTGTGCGCGGGGGCCCGCGCTATTTTGCGGCGGAGGCCTCCAGTTCGAGTGAGTGGTCGGGACGCCGCTTGTGGCGGCGGTCGCGCGCGTTGGCCCATTCGTCGTTGGAATATTCGGAGACGTGGCGCATGCAGCCGTTACGGTCGACGTTGTAATCTTTGAACACAATCGTCTCGCTTGTGACGACATTGGCCAACATGCGCGTGTATTCGAACAAAATGCTGCGTTCGACGATCGCCCCTTCGCAGATGTGGCTGCCGTGGCCGATCCAGCTCGGCCCGATGATCGTCACGCCGGCCTCGATCCGGGTGCCCGAACCGATGTAGACCGGGCCTTCGATGGTGGTGCCGTTCCAGTCGATGCGGGTGTTGAGGCCGACCCAGAGGCCGTCGCGGATCTGCGTGCCGGGCACGTCGAGCTGGGCGACCTCGCCCATGAGCACGTTTTGCAGCACCTGCCAGTAGTCCGACACGCTGCCGATGTCGATCCAGTTGAACGGGCGCGTTTGCGCGTAGAACGGCATGGCGCGCTCGGCGAGCAAGGGGAACAGGTCGGCGCCGATGTCGAACACGCGCCCGCTCGGGATCAGGTCGATGACGGCCGGCTCGAAGATATAGATGCCGGTGCTGGCGAAATTGGACAGCGCCTGCGCCTGCTGCGGCTTTTCCTGGAACGCCTTGATGCGCCCGTCGGCGCCGGCCACGACCACGCCGTAGCTCGAGACCTTGTCCCACGGCACCTCCTTGGTGATGACCGAGGCCAGCGCGCCCTTGCTGCGGTGCTCGGCGAGCGCGGCGCCGAGGTCGAGGTCGATCAGGGCGTCGCCGCACAGCACGATCGTGGTCTCGTCGAAAAAATTGCCGAACTCTTGGATCTTCTTGATGCCGCCGGCCGAGCCGATCGGCTGCGGCACGACCTCGCCGGCGCTGTTGGTGTAGCCCTCGAACGAATAGCCGATCTGGACGCCGAACTGGTGGCCCTCGCCGAAATAGTCTTCGATCTTGTCGTGCAGGTGGCTCACGTTGACCATGATCTCGGTCACGCCATGGCGCGCGAGGTGCTCGATCAGGTAGGCCATCACGGGCTTGCCGAGGATCGGGATCATGGGCTTGGGCAGGTCGTAGGTGAGCGGGCGGACGCGCGTTCCCTTGCCCGCGGCAAGAATCATAGCTTTCATGGTCGTACTTCCTATTTTTGAAGCCTGGCTGGCAGGCCGTTGATTCGGGTGGCGGCGCCATGCCGCGGCGGGCGCAGGGGCAAAAGCGCCTTGCGCACGTCTATATGGTTGGGAATGCCCATGCCGCAGATTGCTCGGCGGCTTGCTCAAGGGCTTGCTCATCGGCCTGCTCGACGGCGCGCTGGCGCCGCGGCGGCCGCTGGGCAGCGATCCGTGCGACGATTGTATGCAATCTGCCCGCCGCGTGTCGCCACATTGTCGGGCGCGCCGTCGGTCGGGCTGCCGGGCGCACAGTCGGGCACGCCGCCTGATGGCGGCCGGCCCGCGTCCGCGTTCAGGCGTGGGTCGCGAGGAAGGCGCGGTAGGCCTGCGCCAGGCCCTGTTCGAGCGGCGTTTGCGCGCGCCAGCCGAGCGCGGCCAGGCGCGAGACGTCGAGCAGCTTGCGCGGGGTGCCGTCGGGCTTGCTCGGATCGAACACGATGCGGCCCTGGTAGCCGACGATCGCGCCGATCAGCTGCGCCAGCGCGGCGATCGTGATGTCGTTGCCGGTGCCGATGTTCAGGTGGGAGTGCATGGGCCCGGTGTGCGCGCCGTGCGCCTCGGGCGCCAGTTCCATCACGTGCACGCTGGCCCTGGCCATGTCGTCGACGTAAAGAAACTCGCGGCGCGGGGTGCCGCTGCCCCAGATCCGCACCTCGCCGAGGCCGTCGCGGTGCGCCTCGTGGAAGCGGCGCAGCAGCGAGGGGATCACGTGGCCGTTTTCGGGGTCGTAGTTGTCGCCCGGACCGTACAGATTGGTCGGCATCACGCTGCGGTAGTCGGTGCCGTACTGGCGGTTGTAGCTCTCGCACAGCTTGATGCCGGCGATTTTTGCCATCGCGTACGGTTCGTTGGTCGGCTCGAGCGTGCCGGCCATGAGGTATTCCTCGCGGATCGGCTGCGGCGCCAGCCGCGGGTAGATGCACGAGGAGCCGAGGAACAGCAGTTTGCGCACGCCGCTGCGCCACGCTTCGTGCACCACGTTGGCCTGCACCATCAGGTTGTCGTAGATGAATTCGGCCGGATAGCTGTTGTTGGCGTGGATCCCGCCCACGCGCGCGGCGGCCAGATAGACCTGGTCGATCCGTTCGGTGGCGAAGAAGTGGCGGACCTGGGCCTGGTCGGTCAGTTCGAGTTGCTCGTGGGTGCGCGTGACGAGCGTGTGGCCGCGCCCGGCAAGCGCGCGCATGATGGCCGAGCCCACCAGGCCGCGGTGGCCGGCGATATAGATTCGGGCGGGTGCTGTGGTCACGGGACGGCTCCATGGATGGGGTTGGCACGGGAGGCCGCACGCGCCCTCCCCCGCGGCGCGCGCGGGCGCACCGTCGCTGCATGGTCGCACGGGCGCGCGCGCGCGGCCTGCGGCAGGCCAAGCGTGCGCAGATAAACGCCGCCTGGATCGCCCAGAAAACCAGCCAAAAAATCCCGCCGGCGGGCGCGGGCGGGATCGTCAACGCGGCGCGCTCGTTCAGCCCGGTCCGACCCTGATGTTGGCCATGCAAAACTGCGACACATTGGCCGTGTCCGAAATAAAGCCCATCCATTTGAGCTTCTTGAAGCCGGCGCTCTTGAACGGCAGGTTGCCGAACACGCGCGCCGTGCCGGCCGCGTCGGTCACGGTCAGCTTCCACGTCGTGGCGCCGCCCATCGACGCCACTTCGGTGCGGAAGCCGTACCACGCGCCCGGCATCAGGCTGGCCACGTTGACGTTGTTGATATGGACGCCGCCGGCGGCGATCTTGAAGGCCGGCCCGGTCAGGTAGGGCGAGGCGTCGTCGCGCCATTCGTGCACCATGACGGCCGACGCGTCGAAGCGCAGCGAGAACTGGCCGAGCACCGGCCCGCTCATGTAGCTCATCGCCATCGACACATACGGCTCGTAGCGGAACGCGAACCGGGCGCTGTCGTCGAACAGCAGGCATTTGCCGCCCGGCGCCGCGGCCTCGCCCACGACCCGGACCGCGGCGAGGTCGGTGGCCGGGTGGTAGGCCAGGCCGGCCGGGCGGGTGCCGCCGGCGGCCATCGTGTCGAGGTCGATCGCGAGCGCCACCGGCGGCGCCTCGGCGGCCACGGCGACGGCCGCCGTGGTCACGCCGAGGCCGTCGATCGCGTGGTAGCCCGGCGGCGGCAACACGGTCGACGTCGGCGGCAGGCGCCCGGCGCGCGCGGCGACCCGGTTGACCATGGCCACGGTGGTCGCGTCGGCGTTGCCCAGCACCACATCGGCCGGGCTGGCCGAGGTGCTCAGGGTCGCCCCGCTCGCGGCGCAGCCGGCGCCGCATTGCGAGATGTCGAGCGCGCTGCGCGCCTCGGCGCCCGAGACCAGGTTGGCCGTGAAGATGACGTCGGGCGAGACCGCGAACTTGGTCATCGGGCGCGGCGTGTTCGGGATCACGAGGTTGTTGCGGTAGTCGAGCTTGGTCTGCAGCGGGTCGCTGCGCGTGATCGCGAGCTCCGACTGCACGCCGCGCGCGAACACATTGTCGCGCACGTAATTGGCGCGCCCGAAATTGAGGTGGAAGCCGCCGCTGTCGGTGTCGACCACGACATTGTTCTTGACCTCGATCTGGCTGCCGCCCTCGTCGAGGTAGATGCCCCAGGCGCCGGCGCCGTAGCCGCCGTAGCCGCGCACTTCGCGGACCAGGTTCTCGGCGATCACGGTGCCGGGCGAGATGCCGACCGCGTAGATCGCGCCGAGGTCGCTGAGCACCGACTGGCCGATGTTGAACAACAGGTTGCCGACCACCTGGTTGCGGCCCGAGGTGGGCGTGCCGTAGCCCCAGCTCCAGCCGAGCGAAATGCCGGTGTAGGCCGTGTTCGAAATCTGGTTGTAGGAGACTTCGTTGTCGAAGCTTTGGGCGATGATCACGCCGACACCGCCCGGATAGACCTTGCCGATCTCGTTGATCCGGTTGCCGACGATGCGGTTGGCGCCGGTCTGCTCGGTCAAGCCGCCGCTGGTGTTCTCGCCGATCTTGATCGCGCCCGCGCCGAGGTCGTTGAACAGCGAGCCGGTGATGGTGCTGTTGCGCACGCCGTTGCGCAGCCAGATGCCGGCCCCGCCCGTGCGCGAGACCTCGATGCTCTCGAACAGCAGCGCGCGCGCGAGGTCCGCCTCGATCGCGGCAGGGATCCAGAACGCGCCCTGGCCGTCGACGTAGCCACCCGGCGGCGCGACCGAGCGCTGGTAGCGGAAGGCGAGGCCCTTGAACTGCAGGTGCTCGACGAAACTGAGTGCGGTGCCCTTGATGCTGACCAGCCGGTCGAGCATCGGTACCACCGCGTCCATCGGGGTGCCGCTGTCCTGGGTGCGCGGCAGGTAGCGGATCTCGGCGCCGTCCCAAATCCACTCGCCCGCGGCGTCGAGCGCGGACGGGACGTTTTCGACGAAGAAGCGCTGGCTCAGGCCGTGCGACAGGAAGGCCTGCGAACTGCGCGGCATCAGTTGGACCGCGCCCGGCGGCGGCGCCACGGTCGCGAAGCGCTGGCGCGAGGCGGTCCAGGACGCCATCACGCCGACCACCGCGCGCGCCTTGTCGGCGGCGCTCAGGCCGTTCAGGAAGGGCAGCGCGTTGTCGAACGGGACGAAGGCGTGGTGGCCGGAGGCGGTCACGGGCTCGCTCGCCAGCGGCACCGGTTTTGAGACGAAGTAATACTGCCCCTCGTTGGGCATGCGCGCCAGGGTCGCGCGCCTGGCGTTGACGAACAGCTGGCCGGCCGCCTTGATGTGGTCGATGTTGTTGTTGGGCGCCTGGAAGCGCGCGTAGGGCCCGGTCGACAGCAGCGCGGCCAGCCCCACGCCGCCCGAAATGACCGCCGTGCCGGGCGTGGCGGCCTCGTAGATGACGGGCGCGGCAGCGGTGCCGGAGTCGTCGGGGGTGAACGCGAGCGGCGCGCCGAGAACATACCAGCCCGGCTGCACCACCACGCGCACCGGCTCGCGCGCCTTGGTGCCGAGCTTCATCGCGCTCAACTGCAGGCGCGCCAGTTTCTGGGCCGCGGCCAAGGTCTTGACCGGGCCGCCGGTGCCCGTCGACGGCGCCGTGGCGTTCGCGCCCGTGTGCAGGTCATTGCCGCTGGGCGAGACATGGATGAAGGCGTCGGCGTTCGCGCGGCCGCTCCATGCGAGTGCGATCGTCAGACTCGATGCCGCGGCTATTTTTAAAAAGCCGCAGGGGCGGATTTGGCTCATTGTGCATGCTCCGGATTATAAGTACTCGGTGATAAATAAATATGGAACACGCAAATAATTTCCCAATTGCACATTCCATTTTTACTATATCACCGAGTTTAATTCCAGCAAGCATTTAATTCCAATAGTTAATATATTGAACAACCATAAAAACGACTTCCAAGAATATGGATCTGGCGGCAGTGACTTATTCTTTTCCTCCTTAAAAACAACAGCTAAGCGGTGTTCAATATATTTCACTCAAATACATGCGTTTGCGTTCAATTGATATTGAACTGTCCAGTTCAATGTGGCGCCAGAAACTCCGATAAAGTCCTGACAATGGCTATCGATATAATCAAAATGCAACTAATATTCTTAATTGATATTGAATACCACGCGGCCCGCTCAAACCCGTTTGAACCATAATTGCCGCACCGCGCCGACGACGAAACGCGTGTTCGTGACCAGGTAGCGCCGCGCCAGGCGGCGCGGTTCGGCGCACAGGCGGTGCAGCCATTCAAGGCCGGCGTGTTGCATCCATGGCGGCGCGCGCGCGACCGTGCCCGCGTGGTAGTCGAACGCCGCGCCGACGCCGATCATGACGGCATCGATGCGGCCCCGGTGCGCGGCCATCCACGCCTCCTGCTTCGGGCAGCCGAGGCCGACCCAGACCGTGCCCGCGCCCGAGGCGTTGATCGCGGCGACGTCGAGCGCATCCTCGGCCGGCGACAAGGCGCGGAACGGTGGCGAATGCGCGCCCGCGATCTTGAGCCCGGGGAAGGCCTCGCGCAGCCGCGCCTGCAGCTTTGCGAGCGTGTCGGGGCTGCCGCCGTACAGGTAGACCGACTCGGCGCCGGCACTGGCCCGCGCGCAATAGCGCCACATGAGGTCGGGGCCGTTGATGCGCTGCTGGCCCGGGTGGCCGAGCCGGCGCAGCATCCAGGCGACCGGGGCGCCGTCGGCCGTGACGAGGTCGGCCTCGTCGACGACGCGGCCGAAGGCGCCGTCCTGGCCCGCGGTGACGACCGAGTGGACGTTGCAGATGACCACGTAGCGGCTTTCGCGCCGCGCGCTCCAGCCGGCCACGCGGCGCAAGGCTTCGTCCCAGTCGAGCACGTCGAGCGCTGCCGTGAGCACGCGCGTGCGCTTCCTTTCATGCATCGCGCTTCCCCCCTTTCAGTTCGTCGATCGCGGCGGCGTAGATCGTCATCAGCGCCGCATAGTTCTGTTCGGGCCCGTAGCGTGCCTCGTAGCACAGTCGGGCCCGTTCGCCCATGCGCGCCATCGCCGCCGGGTGGCGCGTGGCCCAGCGCATCGCGCGCGCGAGGTCGGCGCTGTCGCCGGGGGTGAACAGCAGGCCGGTTTCGCCCTCGCGCACGAGGTCGGGAAAGCCGCCGAGCCGGCTCGCGATCACGGGCAGCCCGCAGGCGAACGCTTCGATGACGACCAGGCCGAAGGTCTCGTAGCAAATGCTCGGCACCAGCAGCGCGAGCGCACGGTGCATCTGGTGGCGCAGCGCGCCGGGCGCGAGGTGGCCCAAGGGCAGCAGGTTCGCCGGCCCGTCGAGCAGCGCGGCGTCCGGGCCCGCGCCGGCCACGCGCACCGGGGCGCCGCTCGCGCGGGCGGCGTCGGCCAGCACGGCCAGGCCTTTTTCGCGCGACAGGCGGCCGGCGAACAGGAAGCCGGCGCGTTCGTGCACGGGCGGCGCCGGCGCGTCGACGAAGTGCGGCTTGACGACGATGCGCGCGCCCGGGAAACCGCCTGCGATGAATTTGTCGCGCCCGAAGTCGTTGAGGGCGATGTAGCGCGTGACCTTGTTGTGCCAGGTGCCCGCGAGACGGTGGGCGCCGGCCATCAGCGCGACCACGGCGCTTTGCGCGCGCGAACCGCGGTAGCAGGCGTGCACGACGGCGCGCCAGGGCAAGGCGCCCACGCAATCCTCGCACACCCTGCCCTCGCGCAGCAACATCGCTTGCGGGCACAACAGGCGGAAATTGTGCAGCGTCTGGACCAGCGCCAATTTGTGTTCGTGCGCGACCCAGTAGATCGAGGGCGAGATGAGCGGAAAGACATTGTGGACATGGACCACCTGCGGGCGGAAGCTGCGCACGCAGCGCGCGAAGTCGGCCGCGCTCGGGCCCGACCAGATGCTCTGCGCGGCCAGCCGCAGTGGCGACATCGACTTGATCGCGTCGTTGTGCCGCGTGAACAGCGCGAGCGCATGGCCGTGCGCGCGCAGCAAGCCCATTTCGGCCTCGACCACGCTGTCCTCGCCGCCCTTGTACTGGTAGGCGTTGTGCACGATCAGGATGCGTAAGCTCATCGCGCTAGCGGTACTCGATGAACAGGGGCGTCGGCCCCACCGACAGCGCAGCCCGCGCCGCCACCTTGCGCACCCGTTCGATCTCGCCGAGCGCGTTGATTTCGAGCACGGAGCCAGCCCGCGCCGGCCGGAACCCGAGCCGCCCCTGCTCCGACCACAAGGCCTCGGCCCGGGTGCCGTCTTGCAGCACGAGCGCGCAGCGCCACAGCGCGCCCTGGCGGGCGCAGCGATCGACCCGCCCGCCGATCACATAGTTGCGAAAACTCGTGTAGACGCGCGCCGCCGGTGTCATGCCGGTGCCGCGCCCGGCCGACAGGCCCATGCTGCCGTGGTCCCACGAATACCAATAGAAGCGCTCGACGCCGTTGCTGCGCGCGAGCAGCAGGGCGCGCGGGACGTAGGCGACCGCCTTGCTCATCGACAGGGCCCTCCATTCGGTCGGCACGCCGGCCGCCGCCGCGTTGCTGTGGCCGTCGTCAATGACCCAGCCCGTCTCGGTGTTCCAGATCGGCATGTCGCCGATGCCCGCGCCGCGCAAGACCTCGCGCACCTGCGCGATCACGGGCACCATTTTCTCGGGGCTGCCGTGGTGCACGTAAAAATGGTAGGCGATCACATCGCAATCCGTGCTCGCGCCGGCGGCGAGGTAGTCCTTGAGCCAGCGCAGGCCGTAGCTGCCGGTGATGCCTGCGCACACCACTTTGGCCGCGGGATCGGCCTCGCGGATCGCCCGGGCGGCGCTGTGGGTGAGCGCTGCCATTTGCTGCGGCGTGCCGCTGAAAAACCGTGCGAGGTTCGGCTCGTTCCAGATTTCGTAGGCGCCGACCACGCCCTTGTAGCGGCGCGCGACGGCGCTGACATAGGCGCTCCAATCAGCCAGCCTGGCCGGCGCCGTGTTGGCGCCGATGCCGTAGGCGCCGACCCGGCGCGGCTCGGACGCGGCCCAGCGCGGCGTGCCCTGCAGCGGCAGCAGCAGCTCGACCCGGGCGCCGCGCGCGCCGGCCACGATGCGGTCGAGGTTGCGCCAGTCGCGCCGTCCCGGCTCGGGCTCGAGTTCGGCCCAGGTCGTGTTGGTGTCGTGCAGCCGCAGCGCGCCGAAGCCGGCCTGCCTCCACAGCGCGTGGCCGACGCTGCGGTGGACATGGGCGCCGAAGAAGGCGGGCGTGAACGATTGCGGCGCGGCCAGGCCCGGCGGCGCCGCCGCGCATACGGCGCACAAGGCGCACAGGGCGCAGGCGCGCGCGCCGGCCCGCACGAGGCGCCGGGTGGACGGATCAGCCATGGGTGCGCACCCGCATCTTGAGGTAGAAATAGGCATACTTGAGGGTGTAATACGCATACCAGGCGCGGCCGCCGAAGGACGCGGCGAAGTCGGCGAAGACTTCGCTGTTGCCGCTCAGGACGCGGTCGGCATACGACATGAACATGCCGTTCTCCCGGAAATACATGAGCGAGGGTATCTTGCCCTCCTGCCGGTAATACAGCAGCGCCTCGGGCAGGGCCGCGAACAGCACGCCGGCGCGGCTCAGGCGCGCATAGAACTCGTAGTCCTGGGCGCGCCGCAGTTCGGCGTTGTAGGCGCCGTAACGTTCGAACAAGGACGCGCGCAGCATCGCGGTAGCGTTGTGGAAACGCATTTTTCGGCGCGAGAATTGCGCGCCGATCGCCTGCGGCGTCGACGGAAAGCCGGTCGCCGCCCTGCCCGCGCCGGCAATGCTATCCACGAAGGGCACCCAGCCCGAGCCGAGCACGCCGACCTCGGGATGCGCCCGCAGGTAGGCCAACTGCCGGGCGAAGCGTTCGGGGAGCGATATGTCGTCGGCGTCGCACACGGCGACGAATTCGCCGCGCACCTGCCCGATGCAGGTGTTGCGCGCGCGGCCGCGCCCGCCGTGCGGCATCGCGAACACGCGGATGCGCGCGTCGGCGGCCGCATGCCGCTCGATGATCTCGAGCGTGCGGTCGGTGCTGCCGTCGTCGACGAACAGCAGCTCCCAGTGGGGATAGGTCTGGGCCCGGATGCTCGCGATGGTCGCGTCGAGGAAGGCGGCGCCGTTGTGGCAGGGCATCATCACCGAGATCAGCGCCGGCGTGCGCTTGGCTTGCTCGTTCATAGATTGGTTGCCTCGCAATAGATGTCTTCGAGTTTTCGGGTCTGGGGGCCGAGCGCGAAGTGCGCGAGCACGCGCGCGCGGCCGGCCGCGCCGAAGCGCGCGCGCAGCGCGGCGTCGCCGAGCAGCGTGGCGAGCGCGTCGGCCAGTTGGTCGACCCGCGCCGCGCCCACGACCACGCCGGTCACGCCGTGTTCGACCGTCTCGGGCAGGCCGCCGTTGTCCGAGACGATCGCGGGCAGGCCGGCGGCGGCGGCCTCGATCGCGCCGAGCCCGAACGCCTCCTGCGAGCCGTTCGCGCCGGTTTTACTGGCGAGCACGCTCACGGCGCAGCGCGCGACCACCCGCGCCACCGCCTCGTGCGCGAGCGCGCCGTGGAACACGACCCTCCCGCCGAGCCCGAGCGCGCCGGCCAAATCCGCGTACCGGGCGGCGCAGGGGCCGGCGCCGACCAGGCGCAGCCGGCTTTCGGGGAAGCGCGGCGCGACCGCGGCGAACGCGCGCAGCAGTTCTTCGATGCCCTTGGCCGCGACCAGGCGCGCCACGCAGACAACGTCGAGGCTGCGTTCGGCCGCGGCGAGCGGCGCGAAGCGCTCCGGGTCGACGCCGACATAGTGGCGCCGGATCGCGCCCTCGGGAAAACCCATCGCGCGCAGCCGCCCCGCGAGGAAGTCGGAGACGGCGATCACGCGCGCGGCGCGGCGCTTGAGTTCGGGCAAGCCGGCGAGGTAGGCCAGGCCGGCGAGGCCGGCGCGCGCGAACGCGCCGGCGCGCACGGTCGCGTCGAAGCCATGGAAACTGACCACCAGCGGCACGCCGAGCGCGCGCGCCAGCGGCAAGGCGTAGACGCCGTTCGGCCCGAAGTGGGCGTGCACCAGCGTGACGCCGGCAAAGGCGCGCCGCCCGCCCCAGGCCCAGGCGCCCGGACGCAGCGCGAAGGCCTTGGCGGCCCAGCCGCGCGCGCCGCCGGGTCCGCAGATGGTTTCGCACGGCAAGCCATCGGACGGACCGAGCTGGCGCCGCACGAACATGGTCGGCGCGAAACGCACGAGCGCGCGCGCCTGTTCGCGCACGAACACCTCCGACGGCAGCGGATAGACGTTGACGTGGATCGCGACGCGGCCGAGGCTGTTCATGGCGTTCTACGCATGTCGTTTTGCGCACCGGGGTCTGCGCATCGGAAGTTATTCATCGGGTTTGACTCATCAGGTTTCACGGACCGTGTTCTACCAATCAGGTTTGACCCATTTCTACGCGTTGGGCTGGCTCACTGGGTTTTACTCATCCGCAAAGTGGCCGCCGCCAGTCCGACAAACAGCAGCCACTCGAGCGCGTAGCCGCTGGCCTCGGCGGCCGGCTCGAAAAAATATTGCCCGGCCATCGACAGCAACACCGCCAGCGCGATGCGCGCGCCCTGCGCCACGCGCGGATCGGCCGCCGCGGCGAAGGCTTGCTGGGCCGCGCGCACGGCATACACGAAGGTGCCGACGTAGAACACCAGCGCCGGCAGGCCGAAGTACACGGCCTGGTTCAGAAAAACATTGTGGGCGTTCGTGTATTGCAGGCTCGACATGCGGGTCGACAAGCGCCACACGCCCTCCTGGCTGCTGCCGAACAACAGCGAAAACAGGTCGTTGCCGACCGCGAGCATGGCCGCGTGCCACAGTTCGATCCGTGTGAGCATGGTGTTGAACGCCCCGCCGATCAGCAGGCTGGCCGTGGTCAGCGCGGCGATGCCCGCGCCGACCGCGAGCAGGTGCAGCGTCCACGCGTGCCGGAACGCGAGCAGGCCGCGCGGCGCCAGCAGCACCATCAGCCCGAACAAGCTCCAGGCCCAGGCGCCCTTGGCCTTGCTCAGGTACAGCAACAGCATGGTCGTGGCCAGCACGGCGCCCGCGAACAGGCGCAGCCAGATGCTGGACGGGGCGCGCGAGACGGCCAGTCCGAACGCGGTCAGCAACACCGGAACGAGGAAGATCGCGAGCCCGTTGGGGTGGTTGAACAGGCCCGCCACGGCCGAGCGCACCAGCGTGCCGTCGATGTCCATCTTGATGGCCGAAGCGGCGTTCATTTGGACCGGGAACGGGCCGTCGAAGAAATACTGCGACAGGCCCAGCAGCAAATTGGGACCGGCGGCGACCAGGAACACGGTCAGCAGCAAGCGCAGGTCCTGCGCCTTGCGCACGCTGAAGGTGAGGAAGACGTAGGCGACGAAGGCCGGGAACAGGTTGCGGAAAACGAAGAACGAGAGCGAGGTGAGCTGGTAAATGCCGACGAAGCCGGCCAGGCCGGCCCAGCCGAAGTACAGCACGGCGAAGCGGTTGCTGCGCCACGCCGATTCGAGCATGCGGGCCGGCTGGTGGCTGAACACGACCGCGTCGGCCAGCAGCAGCGCGAAGGCGACCAGCAGCAGCGCCTCGAGCGGATTGGAGGCCGGGCCGCCGATGCCGATGTCGCGCGTGCGCACGTCGATGCCGGCGGCCAAGACCAGGAGGGCGACAAAGAACAGGCGCGGCTTGCCGTACTCGTAGCACTGCCTGGCGCTTGACCGCGCGCGTGCGCCTGCGCCGCGCATGGTGTCGAGCAAATTCTCCTGCATGGCGTCGTGCAAATTGTCCTGCATGTTGTTGTGCAAATTGTCCCGCATGGCGTCCCGCATTTCGTCCTCTCCACATTCTCTGCGTCTGTTGCAATTGGTCGCGGTGCGCGCGGCCGCGCGGCCTGGTCAGCCGTTCCGTAGCGCGTCGAAGTTGGGCCGCAGCAGCGCCGCCATCAGCACGCAGGTGGTGGCGCAGACGATTACCTGCGCCAGCAGGCTGGCGGACGCGAGCCACAGCAGCACCATCGTGGCCACGCCGCCGGCCGCGATCCCCGCCAGCCGCGCCGATCCGATCGGCAACGGATACAGGCGCTGCGAAATCAGGTACACCGAGCCCAGGCTGGCCCACTGCGCCAGCAGCGTCGACAGCGCCGCGCCGACGAAGCCGAGGCGCGGGACCAGCGCGAACGCGAGCCCGAGCCCGACACAGGCCGACAGCGCGACCGAAACGAGCAGCCAATGCGTTTTTCCGGGCGCAAGCATGCCGATGTTGGCCGGCACCGTCATTCCCAGCGCCACCCCGCCGCCGAGCAGCAGCGACATGCTCAGGCCGTCGTAGCCGTGCACGCTGGGCGCGTACCAGCGCACCAACTGGCCGCTGGCGACCCACAGCGCGGCGGCGGCCATCAGGTAGTAGGCGAGCAGCAGCGGCATCGCGTTGGCGAAGAACCCCGCGCCGCCGTCGCCGTCGCGCATATGGCGGTGGCGCGCGACCGGCCACCACAGGTTGAGCGGCGCCATCACGAACGACATCGCGCCGGCCAGCTTGGCCATGACGACATACGCCGGCAGCTGCTCGGCCGGCATCAGCGCGTGCACGACGTAGCGGTCGCCGTTGCTGACCAGCATCGCGAAGCCGCCCGCGAGCATGATCGGCAGGCCGTAACGCAGCGCGCACAGATAGCTCTCGCGCACGGGCGGCCCCTCGCGCAACATCGCCGCGAGCAGCGGCCGGTGGCGCCAGCAGGCGACGCCGAGCACGGCAAGGTCGAGTGCGATCATGAAAGCCAGGTAGTGGGTCAGCGCGAGGCGCGCACCCGCGTACTTGAACGCGAGCAGGCCGAGCGCGATGCCGCCGGACCGCAGCCACACGGTGGCCGCGAACGCGAACGCGTCCGACAGCGCGCGCGACTGGAACTGCAGCAACAGGATAGCCGCCTCGAGCACGACGTAGGCCACGCACAAGGTGGCGACCGGAGCCAGCTTGCCGCCGACGACAAACGTGGCCGCCGCCACCGCGCCGCCGAGCGCCACCAGCGCGGCAGGTGCGACGCCGAAGCCGGCCACCTGGCGCAGCGCCGCGGCGGGTGTGAGCAGCCCGGTGCTGATGCCGTGCAGATGGCCGTAATGCACGCCCACGAGCGCGAAGCCGGCCAGCACCGCGACCAGCGGCTCGAGCATGGCCCATTGCGCGAACGCGCGCGGCCCCAGAATCGCGAGCAGGAACGGCACCGCCAAAAAGCCGACCACGCCCTGCACCAGCGTGGCCGAACCGTAGCCGAACACGAGCGCCTGCAGCGGGCCCTTCATGGGCGCGCCGCACTGCCCGTCGCCGGGCACTGGCGGCGCACACGGGTCGGAGCGCGCGGGCATGGCGTGGGCCTCAGGCGCACGCGCGCGGCGGCGCCGCGCGCGCGGCGGCCATACCGCGCGCCGATGGGGCCGCGTGCCTGCTGGCGAGGGACAGCTTGGCGTGCGTGGGCTTGGTTTGCGACCGGTCGCCGCGCGGCTGGTTGGGGTGCGGCTGGTTGGCGTGCGCCTGGTTGGGTTGCGGCTGGTTGGCGTGCGCCTGGTTGGGGTGCGGCTGCTTGGCTGGCGAGTCGTTGACGAGCGACAGCTTGACGCGGCGGCGCATGGTGGACTGGTTCATGGGCATGGCGGTCCTCGCTTATTCGTTGTGCTCGTAGGCGTCGAATCCGTGCTGTTTGACGAGTTCGTCGCGCTCGGCGCTGCGCAGATCGGCACTCACCATCTCGGACACCAGTTCGGCGAACGTGGTCTTGGGGACCCAGCCGAGCAATTCGCGCGCCTTGCGCGCGTCGCCGAGCAGGCTGTCGACCTCGGTGGGCCGAAAATAGCGCGGGTCGATCCGCACCACGACCTTGCCGCGGCCGTCGGTGGCGGTGGCGTCGATCCCGCTGCCGCGCCAGGCCAGTTCGATGTCGAGTTCGCGCGCGGCGGCGTCGACGAAGTCGCGCACGCTGTGTTGGGCGCCGGTGGCGATGACGAAGTCGTCGGGCCGCTCCTGCTGCAGCATCAGCCATTGCATCTCGACATAGTCGCGCGCGTGGCCCCAGTCGCGCAGGGAGTCGATATTTCCGAGGTACAGGCAATCTTGCAGGCCGAGCTTGATGCGCGCGAGCGCGCGCGTCACTTTGCGCGTGACGAAGGTTTCGCCGCGCAGCGGCGACTCGTGGTTGAACAGGATGCCGTTGCAGGCGTACATGCCATACGCCTCACGGTAGTTGACCGTGATCCAGTACGCATACAGCTTGGCGACCGCGTACGGGCTGCGCGGGTAGAACGGCGTGCCCTCGGTCTGCGGGCTGGCCTGCACCAGGCCGTACAGCTCCGAGCTCGAGGCCTGGTAGAAGCGGGTCTTTTTGCCCAGGCCGAGCATACGCATCGCCTCGAGCAGGCGCAGGGCGCCGAGGCCGTCGGTGTTGGCCGTGTATTCGGGCATGTCGAAGCTGACCGCGACATGGCTCATGGCCGCGAGGTTGTAGATCTCGTCGGGCTGCACCTCTTGCAGGATGCGGGTCAGGTTGCCCGAGTCGGTCAGGTCGCCGTGGTGCAGGATCAGCCTGCGCCCGGCGACGTGCGGGTCTTGGTAGAGGTGGTCGATGCGCTCGGTGTTGAACAGCGAGGCGCGGCGCTTGACGCCGTGCACCGTGTAGCCCTTGTCGAGCAGGAAGCCGGCCAGATACGCACCGTCCTGGCCGGTGATGCCGGTAATGAGAGCGACTTTGGCCACGATGTGTTTCCCTTACGGTGAGGCGGTGGGTGGGGGCGATGGCGTGGCCGCCGCGGGTGCCGCCGCGGGTGCCGCCGCGGGTGCCGCCGCGGGTGCCGCCG
>JAZKIN010000008.1:35062-65772 GCA_040384885.1 Pseudomonadota bacterium
GCCGCCGCGGGTGCCGCCGCGGGTGCCGCCGCGGGTGCCGCCGCGGGTGCCGCCGCAGGCGCCGGTGCAGGTGACGGTGCCGCCGCAGGTGCCGCCGAACGCGCTGCCCGTGGCACCGCGCCAGCCGCCGCGGCGTCGGCCGCGAGCCCGGCCAGGCGGACGCGCTGGGCCGGCGAGGCGGCCGCGAGCACGGCGTTGGCGAACGCGTCCTGGTCGCGGTAGGCCTGCGCCTTGTCGCGCCCGATCGAGGACACGCGGAACAGCAGGCCGTCGGGCACCGCGCCGCTGAGCCCGTACGACAGTTGCGCCAGCTTGCGGCCCAGCCCCGGCAAGGTCGCGCGGTCGCCCACGGTGATCCAGTAGGTGATCGGTTCGACGCGCGCGCCCTGCACCGCGACCATGCGCCGCACGGGGATCGCGCCGTGCGGCGTGGCCAGCGCGCCGTCGGCCTGCTGGTCGAGGCTGAAGCCCTGGGCCGCGTAGCAGAACTCGGGGCGGTGCACCTGGGTGTCCTCGCCGCCCTGGTCGCGTCCATACGCGATCGAGAGCATCACGCGGCGCCCGTCACGGTGCACGTAGCTGCGGCTGATGGTCTGCGCATACAGCTTGTTCAGCGCGGCCTCGGTCTGTGGGTTGACGACCGCCGCGACCATGCTTTGGTCCTCGCGCCAGTCGCCGATCACGGGGGGCACCATGGCGCCGAGGTCGACGGCCGGGCGCGTCGCCGCCAGCTTGGCCGTCGGCGTGATGGCCTTGGTGAC
This sequence comes from Pseudomonadota bacterium, assembly GCA_040384885.1. Taxonomy (GTDB): domain Bacteria; phylum Pseudomonadota; class Gammaproteobacteria; order Burkholderiales; family Burkholderiaceae_D; genus Telluria_A. The sequence goes on from JAZKIN010000008.1 coordinate 35,824, forward strand.
GACGGCCGCGCCAGCCATGAGCGCGGCCATGAGCAGGCTCGCGCACATGCGCGCACGGACGGGCGCGCTCACCGCGCCACCTTGGCGGCGCGGCGCCGCGAAATGCCGAACTGGAGCAGCGAATCGAGCGCCAGGATCAGGATCAGCGCGGACACGAACAACACCATGCCGGCGAAGCCGTGCAAGAAGCCCTGCCCGGCGGCGTCGCCGAAGTAATAGGTCACGAGCGTGAGCACGATGACGCGGATCACGTTGGCCGTAAACGAGATCGGGATGATCAGCAGCGCCAGCGCGATGTTGCGTAACGACGAGGTGTGGCGCACCACGTTGAGATAAAACAGGCCGAGCGCCTCGAGCGTGAGCAGGGTCTGCAGGCCGGCGCAGGCGTCGGCGACGAGCAACTGGTACTGTCCGATCTGCAAAATCACGCCGTTGCGCGCGATCGGGTAGCCGGCCAGGTACAGGAGATGCTCGGTGATGTATGAGACCGCCGTTTTCATCGGAAGTGTCAGCATGCTCACCAGTTGGCCCGGCAGCGGAATCATGAACAGCATGAAGAAGAACGGAAACCATAATGCGCGCAGCGCGCGCGTGCCGAATTTGAGCAGCACCAGCGCCGCCATGACCCACAGGAACGAGCCGATTTCGAGCGCGATGATATGTTGCGAGCGCCCCAGGATGTAGAGCAGCAGGCCGACAGCGAGCACGGCCCAGCCGGCGCGCGCTGGCTGCGCGTCCGGGGGGGGCGCGCCTTGACCGGCGGGCTGCGCGTGGCCGCCGGCGGCCTGCGCACCCGCATCGGCCGCGCCCGGCGCGCGCCCGCCGGCGCCGGCCTGTCCGGCGCGCGGCCACTGGCGCGCCATGAGCCAGAGCGCCATCGCGAGGATGATCGGCCCGTGCCCCTGCTCCTCGGTCAGCCAGAGCCCCGTCAGCAGGTCGTACAGGGTCGGCAGGTACAGCAGCGCCAGGCCGGCGCACACGGGCCACCAATCGCGTCCGGGACGGCTGAGCCGCTCCAGGGGCGCGCGGGCGGCCGCGTCGAGCGTGCGGTCCATCAGAAGTCCACCACGACCGATCCGACCACGTGCGCGCCGCAGCCGACGATGCGCTCGGCCAAGTGGTTGACGTCGGCCAGGCGCGTCTTGTCCTTGCGCGCGACGAGCAGCGCGCCACCGGCGCGCGCGGCCACGGCCAGCGCGTCGGAGCCGTGCGCGTGCGCGGCCGCGTCGTAGAGCACGATCGCATAGCGCTCCTCGAGCTGCACCGAGAGCGCGCCGAAGCGTTGCCGGCTCAGCAGCTCCTGCGGGTTCGGCGGCAGCGTGCCCGCGCGCAGCACCGACAGCGCGTCGAGCGCGGCGATGCGCGCGACCAGCCCGTCGAGGCCGGCCCGCCCGGCCAGCAGGTCGGACAAGCCCGGCCCCGCGCCGAGGTCGAACACGGTGTGCTGGCGCGGCTTGCGCAGGTTGGCGTCGACCAGCAGGGTCGCTTCGCCGAGCTGCGAGAACACGACCGCGAGGTTGGCCGCGAACAGGCTGGCGCCGTCGCCGCTGTCGACGCCGAGCACCACCAGCGACTTGTGCCCGCGCCCGAACCAGCGCAGCATCAGGTGGCTGCGCACGGCGCGGATCTGCTCGACCTGCGGACTGAACGGCTCGTAGGCGGCCACCAGCAGGGGCGAGTAATCGTGCTCGCCGCGCTGCAGGTAGGGGTAGGCGAACTGGCGCGCGAGCACGTGCTCGATGTCGGCCTCGTTGATCAGGCCGAGGCGCACGGCCGCCTCGCCGAAGCGGACGCCGGCCTCTTGCTGCAGGCGCAGCACGCGTTCGGCGTCGGCGGCGCCGAGCTTGCCCGAGGCGAGCAGCAGCGCGCCGATGCGCGAGTCGGCGCCCTGGTCGGGGCCTAGGTCGTGTGGGGACAAGGGCGGCGTGAGCGGATGGGCTGGATGGTTCATGAGGTATGGCTCCTGTGCTGGGCCGGCGCCGCCTCGCGCCGCGCCCGTTTGGTTTGTTGCGCCGTTGCCGGCGACGGTCGCGCCTCAGTTAAGGCGCAGGCGCTTGGGCATGACGGCGCCGAGCAGGCCGCCGCCGCGCGGGTGCTTCGGCGCGCGCCAGTCGATCACGCCGAACACGGGGATGTCGAGCACCTCGCGCAGGTCGTCGCCCGAGCGGATCCGGCGGTCGAGCATCTCGGCGACCAGGCCGGCGCCAAGGCCGAGCACGCCCCCGAGCAGCACCGACAACAACGTGTAGAGCAAGGTCTTGGGATTGGACGGCTCGACCGGCGCGACCGCAGGATTGAGCACGGCGATGTCGCCCTGGTCGGACTGGCCCTCGATCTTGGTTTGCGAGAAGCGCTGCGAGGTGACCTCGAAGGCGCGCTGGGCGCTCTCGACGTCTTTGACGAGCACGTTCATCTCGTCGCGCGTGCGGTTCATCGCGAGCACCTTGTCTTTTTGCGCCAGCATGGCCGCGCGGATGGCGGCCTCGCGCTGCTGCAGGATGCGCGCGTTGTTGCCCACGCTGTTCGACGCCGAGGCCGTGTGGCGCGCCAGTTCGGCGCGCAGCTTGTCGACCTCGGCCTTGGCGCCCTGGTAGCCGGGGTGGTTGCGCTCGAGCCGCTGCGCCACCTCGGCGAACTTGGTCTCGGCGCTCGAGAGGTTCAGGCGCAGGTTCTGGATCAGCGGGCTGGCCGCGACGTCGGGCGAGTCGGCGCCCCCCGCGCCTTGCGCCATGCCCTGGCGCGAGGCCGCCTCCATCGCCTGGCCCTGCGCCATCACGAGCTGGCCAGATAGGTCGTTGAGGCGGTTCGATTCGACGTCGAGCCGGTTGTCGACGCTGACGATGCCGTTGTCCTGCTGGTACTTGGAGAGCCGGCTTTGCGCCGCCTCGACGTTGTCGCGCAGCAGCTTGATCTGGTCGTTGAAGTAGGCCGCCGCCTTTTTCATGGGCTCGACCTTGAGCTGGATGTTGATCTTCATGTACTCGTCGGCGAAGGCGTTGGCCACCGCCGCGGCGAACAGCGGGTCGGCGCCCTTGAAGCTGACGGTCAGCACGCTGCTCTCGCGCGAGGGCATGACGTCGAGTTTTTTGAGCAGCAGGTCGGCCAGCCAGTCGCGCACCGTGCCCTTGCCGTCGGTCGACTCGTGGAACTGGGCCACCACGGCCGCGCTCTCGGCAAGCCGCAGCTGGTCGACCACGCGCAGCGCCACGTTCTTGCTGCTGAGGATGTCGATCTGGGTCGCCATGTAACCGGGCAGCAACTGCCCCGGCATGGTCAGGCCGGTGAGAGGGTCGACCCCCTTGTAGTTGAGCACAAGCGCACTTTCGGCCTTGTACGACTTCGGCACGATCAGGCAGATCAGCAAGGTCAGCCCGGCCGTGGCGAACAGTGCGGACAGGATGATGCGCTTGCGCGCGCGCAGGATCAGCAGGAACTGGCTTAGATTCATGGCACTCTCTCGGCGGGTGGATTGGCGCGGCTCAGAACAGGCTCTCGCGCACGTAGACGATGTCGTCGGTCTGGAGCAGCTGGTTGTGGCCGGCCTTGATGACCTGCTCGGTGCCGTCGGCGCCATGGCGCTTGATGCGGATGCCGCGCTCGGTGCCGCGCGGGGTCAGGCCGCCGCCGACCGACAGCGCCTGCAGCACCGTCATGCCGCGCTCGAGGCGGAACGCGCCGGGCCGCTGCACCTCGCCGTAGATGTAGAAGCGCGGCGCGCGCTCGACATAGATGACGTCGCCGCCGACCACTTCGAGGTCCTGCGCCATTTTGCCGGTGCGCACCATCTGGACGATGTCGATGTTCTCGCGCGTGGTCGTGCCGTTGCGCGTGCGCAGCACGCTGACCGAGTCGCCCCCTTCGGGCCCGATGCCGCCGGCCATGGCCAGCAGGTCCATCAGGCTGCGCCGGCTTTCGATCGGGTAGCGCCCGGGCCGGTTGACCTGGCCGAGCACGCCGACCTGCTGGCTTTGCAACTGGCTGACGATGATGTTGACCTGGGCGCGCCGCAGGTAGCCGCCTTTTTCGAGCAGCGAGCCGATGCGCTTTTCGGCCGTGGCGACTGGCAGGCCGCCGATGCTGACCTGGCCGAGCAAGGGGAAGGTGATGGTGCCCGTTTCGCTCACGCGCGTCTCGAGCGCGAGGTCGGGGTTGCCGTAGACCGACAGCTTGAGCACGTCGCCCGGTCCGAGCAGGACCTCGGCCGCCGCGGCCGGTCCCGCCGTGAGTGCCAACGCGAGGGCCGCCAGCATCGCCGTCGCGGCGTGCACCAGGCGCTGCATGAAGTGTGGCTGCACGCGTCGGTGCATTTGTGGCTGCACACGTGGCTGCATGAGTCGTTGCATAAGTAGTCGCATGATGTGTCGCTGCATGAAGTGTCGTTGCATGAACAGTCGTTTCATGATTATTCCCATCCCATGTTTGGTCGAGGCTAGTAGGTGCTCAGCCTATTTGAGTCCGGCCACGCCGCGTTCGTTCGCACCGGCCGCGATTTCTGGCGCCGGCGCCTGGGCCGCGGCCGCGCGCGCCGGCACCGGGGCGACCACGGTGGGCGCAGGCGCCGCCGGTGCCGCGCCCGCGGGCGGCGCCGGCGGCACACCCAGATACTCGATCTTGGCGCCCGCGCGCAGGCGCTTGAGCTCGGCGTCGGCCGCCTCCTTGTTCTTTTTATTGAACAGGAACTGCTCGATCTGGCCTGATGCGACCTCGAGCGAGACGGGCGCCTCGCGCGTGTCGACCACGGTGATCAGCATGCTGCGCTCGCCCTCCTTGATGATGAACAACTGCCCTTTCGGCATGCCCGCGAGCTTGGCCGCGAGCTCGGGCGGCAGGTCGGAACTCGTGCGCGACACCTGCCCGCGTGCGAAGCGCACTTTGTGCGTCTCCATCCACGCGGCGACCTCGTCGAGCGAGCTGGCGGCGTCGGCCGCGCGCTTGAGCGGCGCGTCGAGGTCGGCCGTCGCGAGCACCAGCTGCTTGAGGTCGAACTGGGTCCGGTTCGAGAAGAATTGCGGGTGCTTGAGGTAGTACTCCTGGACCTCGGCCTTGGTGGGACGCGCGACCTGGCCGATGCGCTTTTGCAGCCAGGCCTGGGCGACGATCAGGGCCTTGGCCCGTTCTATCGCCTGCATCACCTTGGGGTCGCGCTCGAGCTTTTCGCGCGCGGCCTCGTGCTGCAGCAGCTGGCGCTCGATGAGCGCCTCGAGCAGTTGCTTGCTGGCCGCTTCCTGGCGCGTGGCGGGCACGCCGGCGAGCGCGAGCTCCTCGTTGAGTTGGAGCACCGTGATCTCGGTGCCGTTGACGCTCGCGAGCGCCTGCCCCGCCTTGCGCTCGCGCTCGCCGCAGCCGCCGAGCGCGAGCGCGGACGCGAGCAGCAACAGGCCGGCGCGGCGGGCGCGAACGGCGCGCTGCCGCGGCATCCGCCTGGTTTCGATGGTATTCACGATTGGCGTCCTTGTGGTCTGGCTGGTTCGGAAAAAGGCAGCGTCGCGCGGCGCGCGCGCCTCCCGGTTTTTACTCAAAGCAAGCAGCGCCGTGCTGGCGGCGTCGATGTTTCCTCTTGTACCGCGCCACCCCGCCGTCCAGTTTGACGCGGGATAAACTGCGTGCGATTGATGGGTCGCGGCGGCACCAAAACGCGCGACGGCTCAGTACGCGTTTTGGCGCTTGAGGACCACTTTGATGGTTTTCAGGATGATCCAGACGTCGAGCCAGAGCGACCAGCTGCGCAGGTAATCGAGGTCGTAGCGGATGCGCGCCTCCATTTTCTCGAGCGTGTCGGTCTCGCCGCGCATGCCGTTGACCTGGGCCCAGCCCGTGATGCCGGGCTTGACCTTGTGGCGCAGCATGTAGCCCTTGATGAGCTTGCGGTACTGCTCGTTGTGGGCGACCGCGTGCGGGCGCGGCCCCACCAGGCTCATGCGCCCTTGCAGCACATTGAGCAACTGCGGCAGTTCGTCGAGCGAACTGCGGCGCAAAAAGGCGCCCACGCGCGTCACGCGCGCGTCGTCGACGCGCGCCTGCACGATCGTGTTGCCGTCGTCGGTCGCGGTCATCGAGCGGAATTTGTAGACGATGATTTCTTCGCCGTACAGGCCGTAGCGGCGCTGGCGGAAGATCACGGGCCCGGGCGAGCTGAGCTTGACGGCGAGCGCGATCAGGAGCATCAGCGGCAGCAGCACGAGCTGGATGGTCAGGCTGAGCACGATGTCGCTGCCGCGCTTGATGGTCCCGTTCAAGCCCATGAACGGGGTCTCGCAGATCGCGATCACGGGCATCCCGCCGACATTGTCGAAGCGCGCCTGCATCAGGTCGAAAATATAAATGTCGGGCAAAAAATAGACCGAGGCCGTGGTGTCCTGCAATTCGTCGAGCAGCCTGCGGATGCGCGGCTGGGCCGAGATCGGCTGGCTGATGAAGATCATCTTGATGTTGTGCGTGCGCACGTAGGCGGCGATCGCGGCCATCTGGCCGAGCATCGGCTGGCGCAGTTTGGGCGGCGTGCGCTCCTCGGTGCGGTCGTCGAAGAAGCCTTGCACCTGCACGAACAGGTTCGGCTGCTGCTCGCACACGGTGGCGAACTTGAGGCCGACGTCGTTGGCGCCGACCACCACGGCCGAACGCACCTCGCTGTGTTTGCCCGGCCGGAAGGTGACGCGCCGCACCGTCGTGTGGCTGATCAGCAAAAGCAGCGGCGTGGCCGTGAACCAGGCGAACACGGCCGGCTCGTCGTAATAATAGGACAGCCCGCTCGCGTAGCCGAGGAACAACAGCACGCCGACCGTGAGCAGCCAGCCGACGACGGTGTCGCGCGCGTAGGCGAGCATGCGCCCGCTGCGCCAGGCGCGGTACGGGTCGACCTGCTGGTACACGGCCGAGGAGATGAAGAACGCGAGGATCATCAGCACCAGCAGGTAGCCCGTGAACGGCTCCTTGAACAGCAGGGCCGACAGGTACAGGCTGCCCATGATGATCAAAGGGTCGAGGATCCGCTGGAACAGCGAGATGAGCGGATTGTCGATGACGGTCATGGGTCGGCGCTTTGGCGTGCTCAGAACTGGATGCTGGCGCTGAGCGAGACGCCGTTGGCGCGGTAGTCGCCGTTGCCGAACACGGGCGAGCCGCTGCGCGCGTCGCGGAACGCCGACAGCCGCACGGTCGAACCTTGCGTCGGGGTCCAGGCCGCGCCCACGCTCGCGTAGCGGCTCGTGTCGTTGAGCGCGCCGCCCTCGAGCCCGACCACGAGGCCGCGGAAATCGCGCTTTTCGCGGCGCAGCTGGGCGTCGATCTTGAGCTTGGCGCTGTAGGCCCAGACGGCGTCGACGCTGACGCCCTTGCTCAGGCTCGCGTTCGCGAGCACGCTCTCGACGGCGGCGAATTCGCGCCAGGCCGAGCCCGTCAAGCGCAGCGCCGCGCGCGGCGACCAGTTGAGGTCGGCGCGGGCGTTGGTGCCGCTGGTGTCGCGCTCGCCGAAGCGGGCGTGTTTGCGCTCGACCCGCCCGCCGAGGAAGCTCAGCTCGGTTTTCTCGCTGTAGCGCCAGACCACCCTGGCCTTGAATTCGGTCTGCTCGAAACTGTCGTCGAACACGATCTGGCCGATCGCGCGCCCGTTCGGGTAGCGCGCGTCGATGCGGCGCAACTGGAACCCGACCGTGCTGCCGCTGGCGGCGAGGTAGTCGCCGCCGAGCTCGACGGTGTCGCTCTCGCGGTTGTTGACGCGCAGGCGCGCGAGCTCGTAGGTGTATTGCTCGCGGCTGGCGCCGGCGCGCGCGCGCCAACTCGGGTGGAAACGCCAGGCGCCCTCGACGGCCTGGCGCTCGATCTCGCGCAGGTTGCGCTCGGTGGTGCGGAAGTCGGCGTACGGGGCCAGCCCCTGGCTGTAGGTCGCGCTCGCCTTGCCCTCGAGATGGTTGCCGATCTGCCAGTCGAGCCTGGCCTGGAAGTCTTTGTCGTCGTGGTCGAGCCGCTTGAAGCGCTCGAAGCTGACCTTGCTGAGCTTGCCGAGCAGGTACACCTTTTGGCGGCTGTAGGTCTTGTCGAACAAGACCCCGGCGAGCGCGCGCCGCGCCGTGTCGCTGCGCGGGCCGATGAAGCCGGGGCTGTCGTCGGCGATGCGCAGCAGGTTGTCGTCGTAATGGTAGGACAGGCCGACGAAGGGATGCAGCGCGTCGTTGGGCCCGGCCCAGGCGGCGCCGCACAACAGGGCGCCGCCGAGCAGCATGAATTGGCCCGGGGCGCGTCGAACGCACGTGCTTCGCCTGCGAAATGAACTCAACATGGGATCTCGCTTATCAAAAGGGGTCACCAGAAATGCCAGCTGCGGGTCGCCACCACCCACACGCCGAGCGCGGCGTTGGCGACGGAGTGGGCGAGGATGGGCGACCATAGCGTGCGATGGCGGCAATAGAGTGCCGTGAAGGCGGCGCCGGCGACCATGCCGGCAAGCCAGAGATTGTGTTCCAAGCCGAACAGGACGACCGTGACGGCGACCGCCTTGAACCCGACCCGGGCCGGGTCGACCCGCCCGAAGTCGGATTGCGCGACCCAGCGCAGCAGGAACGAGCGCCAAAACAATTCCTCCATGACGGGCACCACGAGCGCGGCGCCGGCCAGGCGCACGGCCACGAGCACCCAGTCGATGCGCCCGCCCGTGACCGGCTCGAAGCCGGCGGCGCTGCCGAGCACCATCCACGGCGCGGCGAGATTGATCCACAGCGCCAGCACGAGCAGGCCCGCCGCGCACGCGAGCGCGGCCGCGGCCGGGGCCAGTGAAAAACGGTGAAGTTCGGTGTATTGCCGCCAAAATATCGCGAGCACGAGCACAACGGCGCCGATCTTGAGCGTGTACAACCAACGCAGCTCGGCCGCGCTCCAGCCGAGGCGATGCAGCACGTCGTGGACGACGATGAACAGCAGGTAGGTGAGGAAAGGCAGGATGCGCGCCCATGCGGCGCGGTTGATCAGGGGGCCGTCGGCGGCGGGCGGGGCCGCCGCCGGGGACCTCCCGGCGCTCGTACTGTGCTCGTCCTGTTCAGCCATGGAACCCCTGTTTGGGAGCGCCGCGGCCGGCAGGATGAGCCGAAATTAACTACCCTTTTGAGCGCGCGTCGATCTGCTCCCATTTTTCCAGAGCCTCGAGCAGCTCATCCTCGATTTGCGCAAACCGCGTGTTGATGCGCTTTGCGTCGGCCGGGTTGGTCTTGTAGAAATCGGGCGAATTGAGCTGCTGGGTGATCGCCGACTGCTCGTCCTCGAGGCTGGCGATCAGGATCGGCAACTCGTCGAGCTCGCGCTGCTCCTTGTAGCTCAGCTTGACCTTCTTGGAGGCCGGCACCGCCATCGTGCTGACGGCGGCCGCGGCCGGCGCGGCCTTGGCGGCGGCGCGCGCGGCGGCCGGGGCCAGCGCCTTGGTGCGTTCCCAGTCGGTGTAGCCGCCCACGTATTCGCGCCAGAAGCCTTCGCCTTCGGACACGATGACCTGGGTCACCACGTTGTCGAGGAAGGTGCGGTCGTGGCTGACCAGGAACACGGTGCCGGTATAGTCTTCAAGCAACTCCTCGAGCAGTTCGAGGGTGTCGATGTCGAGGTCGTTGGTCGGCTCGTCGAGCACGAGGCAGTTGGCCGGCTTGGCGAACAGGCGCGCCAGCAGCAGGCGGTTGCGCTCGCCGCCCGAGAGCGACTTGACGGGCGAACGCGCGCGTTCGGGCGCGAACAGGAAGTCGTTCAGGTAGGTCATCACGTGCTTGCGCTGGCCGTTGATCTCGACCCAGTCGCTGCCCGGCGCGATGGTTTCCATCAGGCTCGCCTCCTCGTTGAGCTGGGCGCGCATCTGGTCGAAGTACGCGACCTGCAGCTTGGTGCCGAGGCGCAGCTTGCCGCCGTCGGCTTCTTCTTGCCCGAGAATCATCTTGAGCAGCGTGGTCTTGCCGGCGCCGTTCGCGCCGATCAGGCCGACCTTGTCGCCACGCAGGATGGTCGCGCTGAAGTCTTGCACGATGACCTTCTCGGCATAGCTCTTGTAGACATTCTCGAGTTCGGCGACGATCTTGCCCGAACGCTCGCCCGAGGACACCTCGAGCTTGACCTGGCCCTGCTGGTCGCGGCGCGCCGCGCGTTGCAGGCGCAAGGCCTCGAGGCGGCGCACGCGGCCTTCGTCGCGCACGCGGCGCGCCTTGACGCCCTTGCGGATCCAGACTTCCTCTTGCGCGAGGAATTTATCGAACTTGGCCGCCTCGACCTCCTCGATCTCGAGCTGCTCGCTCTTGCGCACCTGGTAGGCGGTGAAATTGCCCGGATACGACAGCAGCTTGCCGCGGTCGAGTTCGATGATGCGGGTCGCCACGTTGTCGAGGAAGGAGCGGTCGTGGGTGATGAACAGCACCGAGCCCTTGAAGTCGCGCAGCAAGCCTTCGAGCCACAGGATGGAGGTGAAGTCGAGGTGGTTGGTCGGCTCGTCGAGCAGCAGCACGTCGGGCGAGGACACCAGCGCGACGGCCAGCGCGACGCGCTTTTGCATACCGCCCGACAAGGTGCCCATCAGCGCGTCCTTGGACAGGTTCAGGCGGTCGAGCGTGGTGTCGACCTTGTTGGCCATGCTCCAGCCGTCGGTCGCGTCGAGCTTGACCTGCAGGTCGTGCATGCGGTCCATCAAGGCCTCGTCGTCGCCCTGGCCGAACTGGCCCGTGAGCTCCTCGTATTCGCGCAGCATCGAGAGCTGGTCGCCCATGCCGGCGGCGACCGCGTCGAACACCGACATGTCCGGGTCGAAGGTCGGTTCCTGCTCGACATACGCGATTTTGATGCCCTGCTGCATGACGAGCAGGCCGTCGTCGAGCTTGAACTTGCCCGAGATGGTCTTGAGCAAGGACGACTTGCCGGTGCCGTTGCGCCCGATCAGGCCGACGCGTTCGGTCGATTCGAGGGAGAATTCTGCATGGTCAAGCAGGGCGACGTGGCCGAACGCGAGTTGCGCCGACGAAAGGGAAATGACAGCCATAATAGTAGGAGAGTGCCCGGCCGCTGCGATTTTCCGGGGAAAAACGTGGCCGATTAAATGAAAGAAGCGTGCATTGTACCGATAGACGGGCCATCGGTCGCAAAATGGGTCCGAAGGTCGGCTATAATTGCGCTCGATTCACGACACCGGCCCGCTTTGCGGGCGCCGATCGCCGGATCGATGCCCGGCCGGCTCCCGGTTGGGCGAGCGTCCTCCCCGTAGCACAATGGATAGTGCACATGCCTCCTAAGCGTGGGATACTGGTTCGATTCCAGTCGGGGGGACCAGTAGTTGCTGCAACCCCGGCCATGGAGTCGGGAACCACTCCTCAGCCTTCGACGCCCCAGTCTTCCGACCCGTACAGTCACGGCATTCCGATCGGCGTGTGGGATTAGGTCCTATACAACCGGCATCGGCAGGCTTGCCGGTGCGGCCTGCTCCCGCGTTCGGGCACAAGGCGCCATGGCCGGCTTGGCCGCCGGTGCAACCTTGACCACTGGACCCATGCATGAAATACTGGGCGGCACCAAACGCCCTCAACATCTATCTCGATCGACACCATGAAAATTGCCCTGCTCCTGCTCCTGGCCTCCGCTTCGGCGCTTGCCGACGACGCTTCCCTGCTGCGCTGCCGCACTATCAGCGACGGCGTACAACGCCTGGCCTGCTACGATGCCATGGTGGTCGGCGCGAAGCCCGCAGCGGCGGCGCAAACGATGGGACAGTCGTACATCAAACCCAAGGCCACCGAGCCGAAGTCGTTCACGAGCACGATTCCCGGCAAGTTCGACGGCATCAGCCCCAACAAGCAGATCACGCTGGCCAACGGCGAGGTGTGGCGCATCGTCGACGACAGCCGCGACGACCAGGTGGTCGGCACCGACCTCAAGGTCACGGTCGAGCGCAACTTCGTCGGCACCACGTTCATGGTGATCGAGGGCACCAACACGGCGCCAAAGGTCCGGCGCGTTCAATAAGATTGTTTCTATAGCCTTCTTCCCAAGACCTCCCGTATTTCTCGAGGCAATGCCAACGCGACGCTGGCATCACCTCGGCTCCCCCGCATCACCCGTACGAAATATTGAACATTCCCGCCTCCGTTCAGTCAGAACGCATGGACTCCATTGGCCGAGCTAGTCGCGCCAGACCAAGAACTTAAACGGAACGTTTAAAGGCGCCGGACAAATTAAACATTATTGTTTAATCTTTTCGATGTGCCTGGGGAGCCTTTGTACATCAGCCAAGGGCAAGGCATGAAACAAAGTGAATTTTTGCGTTGGCTTAAACTCAGGGGGGCAACTTTTGAAGATGGAACCAATCATTTAAAGGTTTACCTCAACGGGAGGCAGAGCACCCTGCCCAGGCATGGCGCGAAGGAGCTAAAGACCGGCTTGGTCGAGGCGGTGAAAAACAACTGGGCGTCAAATAGGGTTTCAAATTGAGCGATACCTATTAGCGGAGCGAAGCATGCAATATCCAGCCAAGTTTGAACCGGACGAGGAAGGCGGTCTTGTCGTCACGTTCCGTGACATCCAAGAGGCGATTACCCAGGGCGACAACCTCGAACAGGCCATGGCGATGGCCAAAGACGCTCTGGTCACCGCCATGGATTTCTATTTCGATGACAAGCGGACCGTTCCCTCGCCCTCGCCCGCGCAAGAGGGCGAGGTACTCGTCACGCTGCCTTCGAGCGTGGCAGTCAAAGTTCTACTGCTCAACGAGATGGTCGCGCAGAAGGTTTCGGCTTCGGACCTCGCACGCCGGATGGGCACCATTCCGCAAGAAATCAATCGTCTCATCGACTTGCGGCACGCCACAAAAATCGATAGTGTCGAACGCGCTTTTGGCGCGCTGGGCAAGCGACTCGAGATGCGCCTTGCGTAGCATGGTTGCAGCGGCGCCGGCGGCCCGGTTTAGCAAACCTTAAGACCCTGCTTCCCCCCAAGCATCAACGCCCTGCTACACTCGGGCCATGAAGATTTTCCTGATCGAAGACGATCTTGCCCTCGGCAGCGCGCTGCTGTCGGTGCTGCAGGACGATGGGCACACGGTGGTCTGGGTGCGCATGGCGGGCGGCGCCTGCGCCCGCATCGCCGCCGAGCAGTGCGACGCGCTGCTGCTCGACCTCGGCCTGCCCGACGGCGACGGCATGGGCCTGCTGGCCGCGCTGCGCGCCGACGGCCAGACGCTGCCGGTGCTGATCATGACCGCGCGCGACAGCCTCGAGGACCGTCTCGGCGGCTTCCAGTGCGGCGCCGACGACTACCTGATCAAGCCTTTCGAAATCCCCGAACTGCTCGCGCGCCTGCGCGCCATCGTGCGCCGCGTGAGCAGCGCCGGCGACGCCGCCAAGCCGATCTGGAGGCACGGCGACCTCGTGCTCGACGAGCGGCGCGTCACGCTGACCCAGGCCGGGCTGCCCGTGAACCTGTCGCGCACCGAATTCGCCCTGCTGTGCGCGCTGCTCAAGGAGCCCGACCGCGTGCTCACGCGCGCCGAACTCGAAAGCCGCGTGCTGCCGCACAGCGAAGGCCAGAGCCTCGACGTCCACATCTCGAACCTGCGCAAGAAGATCGGCGACGGCTACATCCGCACCGTGCGCGGCGTCGGCTACCTCGTGCAAGATGCACCCGCGTAGCCAGTCCTCGCTGTTCCGCCGCCTGCTGTTCGGTTTCAGCGGCGTGATCATCGCGCTGACGCTGGTCGGCCTCGCGCACGTCGTCTACAAGGCGAAGGTCAACCAGCAGTCCCATACCGCGAGCGAGAACAAGGCCGCCGCGCGCCAGATTTTGTTCAGCATCGTGCGCGTGGCCGACCAGCCCGACGAGATCCGCCACACCGCGGCCGGGCTCGAGCGCGTGCGCGCCGACATGTTCGGCGAGCTCGAATACCAGTCCCACGTGCGCGTGCGGATCTGGAAGGGCGCCCAACTGATCTACAACTCCGCGCCCGCCCTGCCCGCGCTGCTGCCGGCGCCCGCCAGCGCCGCGGCGCGCGACGCCAACGCCTGGGTCAGCTTCCTCGCGCGCGACGGCGCGAGCGGCCTCGTGGTCGAACGCAGCCACGAGGTCGACGACGAATGGATGCTCACGATCTCGGGCGCCAGCCTGCTGCTCACGCCGACCGCGTTCGGCCTGCCCTTCCTGCTGATCCCGGCCTGGATCATCACCCGCTACGGCCTCGCCCCCCTGCGCTCGATCGCGGCCGCGATCGAGCAGCGCTCGGTGTCCGACCTGAGCGCGCTGCCAGATTCGCAGTACCGCGAGTTGTCGCCGCTGGTCGAGGCGATCAACCGGCTCATGGCGCGCCTCAACGAGCGCATCGAGCGCGACCACGAGTTGCTGACCGACGCCGCGCACGAACTCAAGACGCCGCTGGCGGTCATCCAGATCAACGCGCACCTGCTGCTAAGCCGCTGCGGCGACACCCCGGGCGGCGAGGCGGCCAGCGCCGGCCTGCGCGGCGGGCTCGCGCGCGTCACGCACACGGTGCACCAGTTGCTCGCGTTCGAGCGCATGCGCACCGAAAGCGTCGAACAGGCCTTGCCCGAGCAGGACCTGCGCGCCCTGTTGTGCGACCGGCTCGCGGCCGCCGCCCCGCTCGCGCTGCGGCGCGCGATCGACATCGAACTGGCCGGCGGCGCCGAATGCCTCATGCCGCTGCACCGCGAAAGCATGGCCGCGCTGCTCGACAACCTGATCAGCAACGCGGTCAAATACTCGCCCGATGGCGGCAAGGTTCTAGTGGGATTGGAGGTGCGCGACGCCGGCAGCGAATTGCGCATCGCCGACCAGGGGCCGGGCATCGCGCCGCCATTGCGGCAAAAGGTGTTCGAGCGTTTCTACCGCATTCCGGGGCAGGACATCGACGGCAGCGGGCTTGGCCTGGCGATCGTCGAACGCGCCGTGGCGCGCCATAACGGCAGCATCGACCTGCTTGCGGGTCCGAACGATACCGGCCTGGCCGTCGTCGTTAATTTCCCGCGGTAGGGTTCAGTCAAGCAGTTTTGCGCCGACCTCGATGACCCCTTCGACGATATCGACCAGATTTCCGTCCGGGTGGGCAGGGTCGCGCCGCGGGCGCCGGCAAAGCATGACGACGCCGATCACCACGAGCACCGCCGCCGCGATCCACCACCCTGCGCCCCCGCCCGTGTAGCCCTCGAATGCGGCCCACGCACCGGCCGCGCACAGCATCGCTCCAACGAAGTTTTTTGCACTCACGCGAGCCCCCTGGCTTGTCCCGATCCAGCCATGATCGAGCTTTATACTCCCTACTCTACCCTACTCGGGAACGATCGCGGTCACCTCGATCTCTACCCGGGCTTTTTCCTCGATCAGCGCGACCACCTGCACTGCCGACATCGCAGGAAAATGGCGCCCGATGATCTCGCGGTAGGCCGCGCCCATCTCCTTGTGCGCGGCCACGTACTCGTGGCGGTCGACCACGTACCAGGTCATGCGCACGATGTGCTCGGGCCTGGCACCGGCTTCGGCCAGCACCGCCACCACGTTGAGCAGCGCCTGGCGCACCTGCCCGGCAAAATCCATGGTCTGGAACTGGCCCTGCCCGTCCCAGCCGATCATGCCGCTCACGCACACCGTGCGCCCGCTCGCGGCCACGCCGTTCGAGTAGCCGCGCGGCTTGACCCATCCTTCGGGTTGGAGGAAATCCATCATGCACCTTTCGATTCGTTGTGCGCCGCGTGCTCGCGCAGCAGTTCGCGCGCGATGATCAGTTGCTGGACCTCGGTCGCGCCCTCGTAAATGCGCAGCGCGCGGATCTCGCGGTACAGGCACTCGACCGCATGCCCGCTGACCACGCCCTGCCCGCCGAACATCTGCAGCGCCGCGTCGATGACCTGCTGCGCCATCTCGGTCGCGTGCATCTTGGCCATCGCGGCCTCCTTGGTCACCTTGATGCCCTGGTCGCGCTGCCAGGCGGCGCGATAGGTCAGCAGCGCGGCGGCGTCGATCGAGGTCGCCATCTCGGCCAGCTTGGCCTGGGTCAGCTGGAAGTCGGCCAGCGTCTGCCCGAACATCTTGCGCGTGCCCGCGTGCGCGATCGCGGCGTCGAACGCGTGCCGCGCAAACCCCAGCGCCGCCGCCGCGACCGAGGTGCGGAACACGTCGAGCGTGGCCATCGCCACCTTGAAGCCCTGCCCCGCCGCGCCCAGGCGTTGCCCGGCCGCCACGCGGCAATCGTTAAAGCGCAGCCGCGCCAGCGGATGCGGGGCGATCAGCGCGATCCGTTCGGCGATCTCGAAGCCGGGCGTGTCGGCGTCGACGATGAAGGCGCTGATGCCGCGCGCGCCAGGCGCCTCGCCGGTGCGCGCGAACACCACGTAGAAATCGGCGATGCCGCCGTTCGAAATCCAGGTCTTCTCGCCGTTGAGGATGTAGCCGTCGCCGTCCTCCAGCGCCGCGCACTGCATCGCCGCGACGTCGGAACCGGCCTGCGGCTCCGACAACGCAAACGCGGCGATCGCCTCGCCGCTAGCGACGCGCGGCAAGTAGCGCGCCTTGTTGTCGGCGCTGCCGAACAGGCTGATCGCGCCCGAACCGAGGCCCTGCATCGCGAACGCGAAGTCGGCCAGGCCGTTGTGGCGCGCGAGCGTCTCGCGTATCAGGCAGATGGCGCGCGTGTCGATCGTACCGCTGCCGTCGCCGACCGCGTGCGCGAGCCAGCCGCCCTGCCCCAGTTGCCTGACCAAGGTGCGGCAGGCCGCGTCGACGTCGGCGCCATGCGCCCCCGCCACGTGTTCAAGGGCCCAGGCATCGAGTTCGGCTTCGAGCGCACGGTGCCGCGGCTCGAAGAACGGCAGTCCAAGATAGGATTTATCAAGCATCTCAGTCGCCTTCAAACACGGGTTTTTGTTTCGCCACAAAGGCGTGGTAGGCGCGGTGGAAGTCGTTGGTGGCCATGCAGATCGCCTGCGCCTGCGCCTCGGCCTCGATCGCCTCGTCGACGCCCATGTTCCACTCCTGCTGCAGCATTTTCTTGGTCATGCCGTGCGCGAAGGTCGGGCCGCCCGCGAGCGCGCCGGCCAGCGCCAGCGCGTCGGCCAGCAAGGTCGCGGGCTCGCTGATGCTGTTGAAAAAACCCCAGCGCTCGGCCTCGGCCCCGCCCAGCGAGCGCCCGGTGAACAGCAGCTCGGATGCGCGCCCCTGCCCGATCAGGCGCGGCAGAATGGCGCACGCGCCCATGTCGCAGCCGGCCAGCCCGACGCGCGTGAACAGGAACGCGGTCTTGCTGCGCGCGGTGCCAAGCCGCATGTCCGACGACAGCGCCAGGATCGCGCCGGCGCCGGCGCAGATGCCGTCGATGGCCGCGATCACCGGCTGCGGGCAGGCGCGCATCGCCTTGACCAGGTCGCCCGTCATGCGCGTGAACGCGAGCAGGCCGGGCATGTCGAGCTGCGTGAGCGGCCCGATGATGTCGTGCACGTCGCCGCCCGAACAAAAATTTTCGCCCGCGCCCGTGAGCACGACCGCCTTGACGTCGTCGGCCTGCGCCAGCGCGCGGAACAGGTCGCGCAACTCGGCATACGATTCGAACGTCAGCGGGTTCTTGCGCTCCGGTCGGTTGAGCGTGAGCGTGGCGACCGCGCCTTCGACCTCGAACCGGAAATGGCTGGCCGTGTAGCCGGCCATCGGGCCGCGCTTGCCGGGCAGCTGGTGCGCCTGGCCTGGTAGGTAACGCATGCTTACTCCTTGCTGTCGATTGCTTCATCCGACTCGGTCAGATGCTGTTTCATTTGCGAGAGCAGGCCGATCATCGTGCCCTTGTCCTCGCTCGAGATGTCCTTGAGCAGTTCGGCCACCCACTGCTCGTGCACCCGCGCCATGTCGGCAAAGGCGCGCCGCCCGGCCGGCGTCAGGCGCACGCTGTAGACGCGCCGGTCCTTCGGGTCGGGCACGCGCACCACCAGGTTCTCGAGCGCCAGCTGGTCGGTGATGCCGGTGATGTTCCCGCCCGTGACCATCATGCGCTTGGACAGCTCGCCCATGCGCAGCCCCTTCGGGTAGCGCTCGAGCTGCGCCATCAGGTCGAAGCGCGGCAGCGTGATGTCGAAGGTATTACGCAGCCGGGTGCGGATTTCGGTCTCGATGCGCACGGTGCACGAGAGCATGCGCAGCCACAGTTTGAGCGACTGGTGGTGCTCCTGCGTGAGGCGGCTCGACAGGTCGAGTTCATCGGTGTTTTCTGGGGCGTCCTGGTTTTGCATTTCGTCTCTTTTGGTCTGGTTTTTCACATGATTTCTCCGCCGGCCACCGCCAGCGCTTGTCCATTCATCGCGCCCGAGCGCGGCATGCACAGCCACAGCACGGCGTCGGCCACCTCCCCGCACTCGACCAGGCGCTGCTGCGGATTGCCCGCCGCCAGTTCGGCGCGCGCCGCGGCCTCGCTGCGGCCGGTCTTGGCCGCGATGTTCGCCACCGCCTCGCGCACGATGTCGGTGTCGGTAAATCCCGGGCACACCGCGTTGACGGTGACGCCCTTGGTCGCCACCTCGAGCGCGAGCGCGCGCGTCATGCCGATCACGCCGTGCTTGGCGGCGCAGTAGGCCGCCACGTAGCGGTAGCCGGCCAGGCCCGCGGTCGAGGCCACGCTGACGATGCGCCCCCAGCCCGCGTCGAGCATGCCGGGCAGCGCGGCGTGGGTGCAGCGGAAGGTGCCGCTCAGGTTCACCTCGAGCATGCGCTGCCACAGCGCCTCGTCGGTTTTGCCGAACGCCGCCGATGCGGCCTGCCCCGCGTTGTTGACCAGAATATCGACCCGCCCGAGGCGCGCGAACACGGCGCGCACGTCGTCGGCGTCGGTGATGTCGAGCGTGGCGCAGCCGATCTCGCCGATCGCCGCGAGTTCGCGCGCGGTGGCCGCGAGTGTGTCGGCATTGCGCCCGGCGATCGTCACGCGCGCGCCGGCCGTCAGCAAGGCGCGCGCGACCGCCGCGCCGATGCCGCGCCCACCACCCGTCACCAGCGCGTGTTTGCCGGCCAGCTCCTGTGTGGGTTTCAATGCGATCCCCATGCTCATCCCTCCAGCAGGCGCGCGGCGACCTGCTGCGGCGTCAGGCCGCCGGCGGACGCGGCCAACTGGCGTTCGCGTTCAAGGTTGCGTTCAAGCTGCTGCTTGGCCGGCAGGTACTGTTTGGGCCACTCGATCGCGCCAAAGCCGATCCGGGCCGCCTCGGTCAAGGTCCAGGCCGGGTCGGCCAGGTGCGGGCGGCCCACCGCGCACAGGTCGGCGCGCCCGGCCGCGATGATGCTGTTGGCATGGTCGGCCTCGAAAATCGAGCCCACCGCGATGGTCGGGATCTGCACCTCGTTGCGCACGCGGTCGGCGAACGGGGTCTGGAACATGCGCCCGTAGACGGGCTTTTCGCGCTTGCTGACCTGGCCCGACGAGCAGTCGATCATGTCGGCGCCGGCCTCCTTGAACAGGCGCGCGACCTGCACCGCGTCGTCGGGCGTGATGCCGCCCTCGACCCAGTCGTGCGCCGAGATGCGCACGCTGATCGGCCTATCCTGCGGCCAGGCCGCGCGCATCGCGCGCAGCACCCGCAGCGGAAAGCGGCAGCGGTTTTCCAGGCTGCCGCCGAATTCGTCGGCACGCTGGTTGGTCAACGGCGAGATGAACGAGGACAGCAAATAGCCGTGCGCGCAGTGCAGTTCGAGCCAGTCGAATCCGGCCTCGGCCGCGGCCGCGGTGGCGCGCACGAAGTCGGCCTCGATGCGGTCCATGTCGGCCGGCGTGGCAGCACGCGCGGTCTGCGACACGCCGGCAAGGTACTGCTGTTCCGAGGCCGACACCAGCGGCCAGTTCGCCTCCGGCAGCGGCTTGTCGATCCCGTCCCACATCACGCGGGTCGAGCCTTTCGCGCCCGCGTGGCCGAGCTGGACGCCGATCTTGGCGCTGGTATTGGCGTGCACGAAGTCGACGATGCGTTTCCATGCCAGCGTGTGTCCGGGCGCGTACAGGCCCGGGCAGGCCGGCGTGATGCGCGCGTCGGCCGAGACGCAGGTCATCTCGGCGAACACCAGGCCGGCCCCGCCCATCGCGCGCGCGCCCAGGTGCACCAGGTGGTAGTCGCCGGCCACGCCGTCGACGGCCGAATACTGCGCCATCGGCGAGACCACGATGCGGTTCTTGAGCGTGACGGCGCGCAGCCGGAACGGCGTGAGCATCGGCGGCACCTGGACATTGTCGGGCAGCGCCACGCCGGCCTGGGCGCAGGCGCGGCCGGCGTACCACCGTTCGAAGCCGGCCACGTAGCCGGCGTCGCGCAGGCGCAGGTTTTCGTGCGACAGGCGCTGGCTGCGCGTGAGCATCGAGTACGCGAACTGGGGCGCCTCGAGCGCGGTGTAGCGGGCCACGTTCTCGAACCATTCCATCGAGTTGCGCGCCGCGCTCTGGAGCTTGAGCACTTCGACCGAGCGCGCCTGCTCATAGGCGTCGAGCGCGTCCGCGCGCTCAAGATGCTGGCCGAAGCAGCGCGCGAGCTCGATCGCGTCCTCGAGCGCGAGCTTGGTGCCCGAGCCGATCGAGTAGTGCGCCGTATGCGCGGCGTCGCCCATCAGCACCACCGGCAGCGCGCCGTTCCAGTGCACCCAGCGCCCGCAGACGATGCGCGGGAAGGTGATCCACATGGCCGAGCCACGCAGGTGGGCCGAATTGGACATCAGCGCGTGGCCGTCCAACTGCTCGGCGAACAGCTGCTCGCAGAACGCGATGCCCTCTTCGGGCGTCATGTCCTCGAGGCCGCAGGCGCGCCAGACCTCCTCGGGCGTTTCGACGATGAAGGTCGAGGTCTCGCCGTCGTACTGGTAGATGTGGGCCTGGAACCAGCCGTGCGCGGTCTCCTTGAACGCGAACGTGAAGGCGGCGAATTTCTTGCGCGTGCCGAGCCAGACGAAGCGGCAGCGGCGCGCCTCGACCTGCGGCAGGTAGCTGTCGGCGTAGCGCGTGCGGATCCGGCTGTTGAGACCATCGGAGGCGATCACGAGCTCGGCGCCGTACTGCGCCGCGAGCGCCTGGTCGTCCTTGACCTCGCTGTCGAACACGAGCTGCACGCCGAGCTGCTCGCAGCGCTCCTGCAAAATGTTGAGCAGGCGCTTGCGCCCGATGCCGCAAAATCCATGGCCGCCCGAGGTGATTTTCTCGCCCTTGAAGAAGACGTCGATGTCGTCCCAGTGGTTGAACGCGCCGAGTATCGCGCGCGCGCTCGGCTCGTCGGCCTTGGCCAGGTTGCCCAGCGTCTGGTCCGAGAACACCACGCCCCAGCCGAAGGTGTCGTACGGGCGGTTGCGCTCGACGACCGTGACCTGGTGGCGCGGGTCCTGCTTTTTCATGAGCAGGCCGAAATACAAACCGGCGGGGCCGCCGCCGATGCAAACGATATTCATACGTGGCTCATTGGTACGTGGCTCATTAGTCTGTCCTACGATGCGCGCAGCTTGAAGCGCTGCAGCTTGCCGGTCTCGGTGCGCGGCAGCTTGTCGGTGAACTTGAGCGAGCGCGGATATTTATACGGGGCGATGCCCTGCTTGACGAAGTCCTGCAGCGCCAGCGCCATCGCCGCCGTCGCCTCGAACCCGTCCTTGAGCACCACGTGCGCCTCGACCAGTTGCCCGCGCTCGTCGTCGGCGCGCCCGATCACGCCGCATTCGAGCACCGCCGGATGGCGCAGCAGCGCCTCCTCGACCTCGGCGCCGGCGATGTTGTAGCCGGCCGAGATGATCATGTCGTCGGTGCGCGAGCGGTAGTAGAAATAGCCGTCGGCGTCCATCTCGTAGGCGTCGCCGGTCAGGTTCCAGCCGCCCAGCACATAGTCGTTCTGGCGTGCGTCGTCGAGGTAGCGGCAGCCGGTCGGGCCCTTGACCGCGAGCCGGCCGACCACGCCCGGCCCGACCGGCAGGCCGTCGTCGTCGAGGATGCAGGCCCGGTAGCCGGGCACCGGCCTGCCGGTCGCGCCGGGGCGGATCTGGTCGCCCGAGGCCGAGATGAAGATATGCAGCAGCTCGGTCGCGCCGATGCCGTCGATCATGCGCAGGCCGCTCGCCTGCTGCCAGGCCTCGCGCGTGGCCAGCGGCAGCGCCTCGCCGGCCGAGACGCTGCGGCTCAGGCTCGACAGCTCGTACCTGGCGGCCAGCGGCGCCATCTGGCGGTAAAAGGTCGGCGCCGTGAAGCACACGCTCGCGCGGTGCTTTTCGATCGCCGCGAGCAGCGTCTCGGGGCTCAGTTTTTCGAGCAGCACGGTGCTCGCGCCTACCCGCAGCGGGAACAGCAGCAGGCCGCCGAGGCCGAAGGTGAACGCGAGCGGCGGCGTGCCGATGAAGATGTCGTCGGCGCGCGAGGCCAGCGTGTGGCGCGGGAAGCAGTCGCAGATGGCCAGCAGGTCGCGGTGGAAGTGCATGGTCCCCTTGGGCACGCCCGTGGTGCCCGAGGTGAAGCTGATCAGGCAGACGTCGTCGGCCGCCGTGTCGTGCGCGGCAAACGGCGCGTCGTGGCGCGCCATCAGAGCTTCGAGAGAGGCCGGCGCGGCGGCGCCGCCGGCGGCGCCGAAAAACAACACCTTTTCAAACGGCGGCGCCTGCGCGTCGATCTCGGCGCGCAGGCCGTCGGCGCACAGCACCGCGTCGACGCGCGCCTTGGCGCCGATCGTGGCCAGCTCGCGCGCGCGCAGCAGCGGCATGGTCGGCACCGCGATGCAGCCGGCCTTGAGCACGGCGAGCAGGCAGGCGGCCATCATCGGGTTGTTGGCCCCGCGCAGCAGCACGCGGTTGCCGCTGGCCAGGCCGAGGTCGGCGCGCAGCACGTGCGCGATGCGGTCGACGCGCGCCTGCAGTTCGGCGTAGCTCCAGCTGGCGTCGGCGCCGACGATCGCGCTGCGCGCGCCGTCGCCGCGCGCGACGGCGGCGTCGAGCAGCTCGGCCACGCAATTGAGGCGCTCGGCGTAGCGCAGTTCGGGCAGGTCGAAGTGGAATTCGGGCCATTGGGCCGGCGCTGGCAGGTGGCTACGGGCGAAATCGTCCTCGTAGCCCGAACAACTGAGCGCTGCTGCGGTCATGCATGCCATGGTCGGCCTCGAAAAAAGTGTCCGTCGGAATTCCCGTGGATACTTTAGTTCTAAACAATCACAACATCAAGCAATATCTCGACAGTATTTACGCATGCGCATGGTTGCGCCGCACGATGTCGCTTTGGCGCAGCACCGCGCGCACCGCGTCGGCCAGCAGCAGGTGCAGTTCGGGCGCGCCGAGCAGCGCCTGGGGGAAGGCCTTGAACTGGTCGGCCACGCCGCTCAGGCCGAGCGTCCGGCCGCCCAGCTGCAGCCGTTCGAGGCGCAAGGCGGCGGCCTGCGGGTCGCCGGCGGCGAGCAAGGCGGCGAGGTCGGCGCCGGCGGCGGCGAGCTGGTTCTGGTAGCCGCCGAGGTAGAGCAGCAGGCGCTCGGCGTTGATGCCGAGGCGCTGCATGGTGTCGAGCGGGGCCTCGGCCTCGTGCGCGACCGGGGCGGCCGGCCCGCACAGCGCGGCCAGGTGCACCCTGACCTGCTCGGCCTGGAACGGTTTGACGATGTAACCGGTCGCGCCGAGGCCGGTGGCCTGGCGCATGGTCTCGTTGTCGGTGGCCGACGACACCAGGATGAACGGCATCGACGACATCGCGGCGTCGGCGCGCACGCGCGCGAGCAGGTCCATGCCCGACAGGCGCGGCATGCGCAGGTCGCAGAAACAGATCGCCGGGCGCAGGCCGCCCTCGAGGTGCTCCCAGGCGTCGGCGCCGTCTTCGGCCTCGAGGATGTCGAACGTGCCGCAGCTGTCGATCAGGTGCATCAGCACCATGCGCGAAATGACGTCGTCATCAACCACTAATACTTTCATGCGGATCCTTGATCGGTGCTGCCCGGGTGCCGGGTCGGACGGACAACATGGCATTCCTACATCCAACACGAGGCGAATTCTACCTGATGCGCCCCGCCCCCGCGTGATAATCGGCCCGCCGCCGCGCCCGGCCCGCGCGCCGCGCCCGCGCGCCCTTCTACGGCACGAAATCGTCGAGCAGCGCGCACAGCGCCGGCCAGCCGGCGCGCACCGCGCTCCAGCGGCCGCCGTCGGCGGCCGCCTCGAGCCCGGCGCACAGCGTGTTCAGTTCGGCCGCGCCGACATACGCGGCGCTGCCGCGGATGCCGTGCAAGACGCGCCCGGCGGCCTCCCGGTTCTCCTTCTGGATCGCCAGTTCGAGCTCGGCGCGGCGCGCCGGGATGTCGGCGGCGAACACGTTGCGCAGGCGCCGCGCCAGCTCGCTGGCCTGGTAGGCGGCCGTGTGCGGCCCGAAGTTGGTCGCCGCCAGCGGCGGCGCCGGCGCCGGCTCCGGGGCGATCCCGAACATGGCGTCGAGTTCGGCCCGGCTCGGCCGGGGCGCGCCCATCGGCAGCAGCGCGATGCCGCGCCCGAGCTGGCGCTCGATCGCGCGGCTGAGCTGGTGGTGCAGCGCCGCCTCGTCGATCGGCTTGGTCAGGAAGTCGTCCATGCCGCAGGCAAGGTAGCGCGCGCGGTCCTCCTCGCTCGCGTTGGCGGTCAGCGCGACGATCATCAGATCGCGGTCGCGCACCGGGGCGCCGGGCGCGCCGCCGGCGCGGATCAGGCGCGTGGCGCTGGCGCCGTCCATCTCGGGCATGCGCCCGTCCATCAGGATCAGGTCGTAGCGCGTGTGCCCGCAGGCGGCCACCGCGAGCGCGCCGTTGTCGGCGATTTCGACCAGGTGGCCGAGCTCCTCGAGCATCATGCGGATGATGATCTGGTTGGTCGGGAAGTCCTCGGCGCACAGCACCTTGAGCCGGTGGCTGTGGGCCTCGAGCCGCACGTGCGGCGCCAGCGGCGGGGCCACGCCGTCGGCCAGCGGCAGCACGAAGCTGAACACGCTGCCGGCGCCGAGCCGGCTCTCGACCTCGATCCGGCCGTCCATCAGCTCGACGAGCTGGCGGCAGATCGCCAGCCCGAGCCCGGTGCCGCCGTAGCGGCGCGTGGTGGTGCTGTCGGCCTGCTCGAATTTCTGGAACAGGCGCTCGAGCGCCTCGGGCGCGATGCCGATGCCGGTGTCGTGCACCGAGAAGCGGATGTGGTTCAGGCCCGATCCGGCGATCTGGTCGGCGGCGCGCCGCTCGACCCGCAGCGAGACCTCGCCCGCGTTGGTGAACTTGAAGGCGTTGCCGACCAGGTTGACGAGCACCTGGCGCAGCCGCATCGGGTCGCCCACCACGTATTGCGGCAGCGCGCCCGAGAGCATGGTCGAGAAACCGACGCTGTGGGCCGCGGCCTGCTCCTCGAACAGGCTGACCACGTTCTCGATCGTGGCCGCGAGCGCGAAGTCGATGTTCTCGATGGTCAGCTTGCCGGCCTCGATCTTGGAGAAGTCGAGCAGGTCGTTGATGATCGTCAGCAGCGACTGCGCGTTGGCCTGGCCGCGCACGATCTGCTCGCGCGTGCTCTCGGCGAGCATGCTGTCGCGCAGCGCGAAGCCGAGCATGCCGATCACGCCGGCCAGCGGGGTGCGCATCTCGTGGCTCATGTTGGCCAGGAACTCGGACTTCTGGCGCGTGGCGTCCTCGGCCTTGCGCTTGGCCAGGCGCAGCCGCTCGTCGTTCTCCTGCAGCGCGCGGTTGGCCAGCGCCAGCTCGTCGGTGTTGAGGCGCACCTGCTTCTCCTGCTCGAGCAGCAGGGCCTGGGTCTGCTCGAGCTGGTGGTAGGCGCGCGCGTTGTCGAGCGCGACGGCGGCGTGGGTGGCGAGCGTTTGCAGCATGTCGAGGTGGACCCGGCGGTAGGCGTTGCGCTCGCCGCTTTGCACGCACATCACGCCGACCGCGCAATCGTTGACGATCAAGGGCACGTACATCATCGCCTGCGCCGACGACGGCAGCGTGCCGTCGATGCGCAGCACCGGCGCGCGGGCGTCGCGCGCGCGCACGTCGATGTAGTTCTCGTACTCGGAGGCGACGTCGTTGATGAACACCGGGCGGCGCTCGGTCACGCACCACACGGCCAGCTGGTTCGGGTCGTCCAGGCTGCGCGAATAGCTCTCGATGCGCACGCCCTGGTCGATCGCGAACGGGAATTCGATCAGGCCCACGTCCTCGCGGCAGAAGCCGATGCCGAAGATGCGCGCGTCCATCAGGTGGTGCACGTGGCGGTAGGCGGTGTTCATGATGGTGTCCATGTCGAGCGTGGCCGTCATCTCGCGCCCGATCTCGGACAGGATCGAGATCTTGCGGTGGGCCAGCTCGACGTTCTCCTTCTGGCGCTCGAGCTCCTCCTTCTGGCGCTCGGACTCGAGGTGGCGCTGCTCGGCCTCGGCGCGCTGGCGCTCGGCGCCGATGCGCTGGGCGTCGAGCTCGATCTTTTGCAGCTCGAGCAGGTGGTTCTGCACCCCGATCTCGACCGTGCGGGCCTGCACCTGCTGCTCGAGCAGCTCCTTCTGGTCGCGCAGGCCCGACAGGCGCGCGCGGTAGAGCGCATACCCGAGCGCGAGCGCGAGCAGCGCGGTCGCGGTGCGGAACCACCAGCTCTTCCAGTAGGGCGGGCGCACCACGATCCGCAGCGGCGGCCCCGGCTCGCTCCAGATGCCGTCCTTGTTGGCCGCGCGCAGGCGGAAGGTGTAGCTGCCCGGGTCGAGGTTGGTGTAGGTGGCGAAGCGGCGGCTGGCGTCGGTGCTGACCCAGTCGGCGTCGAAGCCCTCGAGCTGGTAGGCGAAGCTGTTGCGCTGCGGCGCGGCGTAGTGCAGGGCCGCGAATTCGAGCGAGAACACGCTGTCGGCGGCGTCGAGCGTGACCTCGGCGGCGGCCTCGATCGGGCCCTTGAGGCGGCCCGGGTGGACCTGCTCGAGCGGCTTGTTAAGCACCTGGAAGCCGGTCACCACGGGCCGCGGCGCGACCTGGTTGTCGCTGATGGCGGCCGGGTTGAACGCGGTGATGCCGTTGAAGCCGCCGAAGTACAGGGTGCCGTCGGCGCCGCGCATGGCCGAGCCGTCGAAATAGGCGCCCTCGATGATGCCGTCGACGCCGCTGTAGTTGCGCCAGCGGCCGCTGCGCGGGTCGAGCCGGGCGATGCCGGTGTTGGTGCTGACCCAGATCCGGCCCGCGCCGTCCTCGAGCGCGGCGGCGATCGCGTCGTCGGCCAGCCCGCCGGCGCCGCCCGTGTAGCGGCGGAACACGGCCGAGCCGTCCGGGCGCAGTGTCATGTGGTTCAGGCCGGCCGCGGTGCCGACCCACAGAGCGCCGGCCTTGTCCTCGAGCACGTAGTGGACCTCGTCGTGCGACAGGCTGTTGGCGTCCTTCGGGTCGTGCCGGTAGTGGCGGAAGCTGCCGTTGGCGCGGTCGAGCAGGTCGAGCCCGTTGAAGGTGCCGATCCACAGGCGCCCCCGGCGGTCCTCGTGGATCGGGCGCACCATGTTGTCCGACAGGCTGGACTGGTCGGCCGGGTCGTGGCGGAAGGTCTTGACGGCGCGCGTGGCCGGGTCGAGCCGGTGCAGGCCGCCGCGGCTGGCGATCCAGATGATGCCGGCGGCGTCGACGAACATGCCGCGCACGCTGTCGCTCTCGGGGTGGCCGGGCGCGAGCGCGAGCCGCTCGAAGCGCCCGCTGGCGCGCTCGAAGCTGGTGACCCCGTTCGAGCCGCCGACCCACAACAGCCCGCTGCGGTCGCGCACCACGGCGCTGACCTCGCCCTCGGCCAGGCTGTTGCGGTCCTTCGGGTCGTGCCGGTACGAGGTGACGGCGGCGCTGGCCGGGTCGACCAGATTGAGGCTGTTCGAGGCCGCCACCCACAGCTTGCCGCCGCCGCCGTCGGCGATCCAGCGCACCTTGTTGTCGGGCAGCGTGTCGGACACCTCGGCCTGTTTCACGATGCGCGCGAAGCCGCCGCTCGAGAGGTCGACGCGCGAGACGCCCGCGTACCAGGTGCCGACCCAGAAGGTGCCGGTGCGGTCGCGGTACAGCGCCGAGATCTGGTTGTCGGCCACGCTGTGCGGGTCGCTGGCGAGGTGGCGGTAGTTGGCGAAGCGGCCGGCCGGCGCCATCCAGCGGTACAGGCCGTCGGCGTGGGTGCCGACCCAGACGTTGCGGTCGGCGTCCTCGTACAGCACCTTGACCGAGCCCGGCTTGATGCCCTCGGCCGGACCGTAGTTGCGCCGCGCGCCGGGGACGGCGCCGGTGCCGAGCGCCCAGGTCTCGAGCCCGGCGACGGTGCCGATCCACAGGTTCTGGGCGGCGTCGACCAGCAGCGCGCGCACCGCCTGGCTGCGCTTGCCCGGCCCGGCCTCGGCGCCGTGGTGGACGAACGATGCCGCGCCGGGCGCGAGCGAGTCGAGCCCGCCCGCGGTGCCGACCCACAGGCGGCCGGCGCCGTCGCGCGCGAGCGCGTGCACCTGGTCGTCGGCCAGGCTGGCCGGGTCGCCCTTGTCGTGGTGGTGGACCGTGAATTTGCCGCTGTCGGTGTCGAGGTGCTGCAGGCCGTCGCCGGTGGCGATCCACAGCCCGCGCTTGCCGTCGCCGACGATGGCGCGCACGTGGCGGTTGCCGTTGCCGCGCTTGGCCGGCTCGCCGGTCAGGTAGTGGGTGAAGCTCTGGGTGGCCGGGTCGAAGCGGTCAAGCCCGCCGTCGGTGCCGACCCACAGCCGGCCCGCGTGGTCGACGTGCAGCACGCGCACCCAGTTGTCGGCCAGGCTGCGGCGGTCGTTGGCGGCGTTGCGGTAGGTTTGCACGCGGTAGCCGTCGTAGCGCGACAGGCCGGCCTGGCTGCCGAACCACATGAAGCCGTCGCGGTCCTGCACCACCGCCAGCACCGACTCCTGGGCCAGCCCCTGCTCGACGCTGAACTGCTCGAAGCGCAGGCTGCGCGCGGGCGCGGCGGCGCTGGTGGCGGCCGCGAACAGGCCGCAGCACACCAGCAATAGCCACGACCAGCGCCATCGCGCCGCCGGACGGCGTACATTGAAACACGACCAACTCATTGATTCTCCATTGATGGGGCCCGTCACGATCCGAAGAACGCGAGCACGTCGTCCTTGCGGGCGCGCGTGTCGCGCTGGCCCAGTCCGATCAGTTCACAGGTGTAGCTGGCCTCGAACAGCAGGTAGGACGCCAGCGCCGAGCCGCGCGCCTCGGTCGCGCCCAGGCTCGAGAGCAAGGTGCGGATGCTGCCCGGCAGGCTCGCGATGTGGCGGCTGGCGATGTCGTCGAGCCGCTCGGACGGCGCGATCACGAGCAGTTCGACCGGCTTGAGCGGGGTTTTCCCGAGGTATTCGGGCGGCAGCGCCGACAGCGTCAGGTTGATCCGGTTGAGCCGCTCGATGTCGACCGCGAGGCTGTCGAGGAAGATCGAGGACAGCGCGTGGCCGGCGATCTGGGCCAGGCTCGGGTAGCGCGCCGCGCCGCTCGCCTCGTGCGCCGGCTCGGTCAGGCGGCCGGCGCCGACCACCAGCACCTTGGAGGCGCCGAGGTGGATCGCCGGCGAGATCGGCGCGAGCTGGCGCATCGAGCCGTCGCCGCAGTACTCGCGGTGGCCGCCCGTGTACAGCGGCACGGCCGGGAAGATGAACGGGATCGCCGACGAGGCGAGCAGGTGCTCAACCCCGATCTGGTCCTGCAGCGCGATGCGCTGCATGCGCACCCACGGCGCGATCGAGGCGGCGCTCTGGTAGAAGGTCAGGTGGTTGCCGGCGGTGTAGGACGAGGCGGTCACGGCGACCGCGTGCAGCAGGCCGTCGGCGAGCGCGGCGTCGAGGCGCGGCAGGTCGAGCATGCGGTGCAAGAGGCCCACGAGCGGGGTGTTGTCGAGCAGCGAGGTCGGCGGCGCGGCGCGCCACTTGCGCAGCAGCCAGCCGAACGAGAGCAGCGAGAGCCAGCGCGCGCCCGAGCGCAGCACGCCGAGCGAATCGGCGCGGTAGACCTGGGCCAC
>JAZKIN010000009.1:0-107429 GCA_040384885.1 Pseudomonadota bacterium
TGCCCTCGATCAGCTTGAGCAGCGCCTGCTGCACGCCCTCGCCCGAGACGTCGCGCGTGATCGACGGATTGTCCGATTTGCGCGAGATTTTGTCGATCTCGTCGATGTAGACGATGCCGCGCTGGGCTTTGTCGACCTCGTAGTTGCAGCTTTGCAGCAGCTTCTGGATGATGTTCTCGACGTCCTCGCCGACATAGCCCGCTTCGGTCAGGGTGGTCGCGTCGGCGATCACGAACGGCACGTTGAGCATGCGCGCGAGCGTCTGCGCGAGCAAGGTCTTGCCCGAGCCGGTCGGGCCGACGAGCAAGATGTTGCTCTTGGCGAGCTCGACCTCGTCTTTTTTGCCGAGGTGCTTGAGGCGCTTGTAATGGTTGTACACAGCCACCGACAAGATGCGCTTGGCGGTTTGCTGGCCGATCACGTACTGATCGAGCAGAGCGGCGATCTCGTGCGGGGTCGGCAGGTCGGACTTGGCGCCGGTGACCGATTCGACGTTCGAGGTTTCGTCGCGGATGATGTCGTTGCACAGGTCGATGCACTCGTCGCAGATGAACACGGACGGGCCGGCGATGAGTTTCTTGACCTCGTGCTGGCTCTTGCCGCAGAACGAGCAATACAGGAGTTTTTCGCCGCTGGAGGATTTTTTGTCTGACATGGGGCAGGTAAGAGTTTGGATTGCAATAAAGATAAGGCGTTGATCTTGGCACCACGGCAACACCGCGGCCAGATCAAGCACGTACACAGCTGCCATGCTACCCGAAATAAAAACGAAACGCCCGAACCTTGCTGCGTCCGGGCGTTTTTCGGCTTCACTTTTATAGATGCATCAAGCGCGGCTGGTCAAGACTTTGTCGATCAGACCATATTCGGCCGCCTCGTCGCCGGACATGAAACGGTCGCGGTCGGTGTCCTTATGGATCTGGTCCATCGTCTTGCCGGTACGCTCGGCAAGAATATGGTTCAGGCGCTCGCGCAGGTACAGGATTTCCTTGGCCTGGATTTCGATGTCCGAGGCCTGCCCTTGCGAGCCGCCCGACGGCTGGTGGATCATGATGCGCGAGTTGGGCAAGGAGAAACGCTTGCCCTTGGCGCCCGCGGCCAGCAGGAAGGCGCCCATCGAGGCCGCCATGCCCGTGCACAGCGTCGAGACGTCCGGCTTGATGAAATTCATCGTGTCGAAGATCGCCAGGCCGGCCGAGACCGAGCCGCCCGGGGAGTTGATGTACAGCGAGATGTCCTTGTCGGGATTCTCGCTCTCGAGGAACAACAGCTGGGCCACGATCAGGTTGGCCATCTGGTCGTGGACCGGACCGACCATGAACACCACGCGCTCCTTGAGCAGGCGCGAGTAGATGTCGTAGGACCGCTCGCCGCGTCCGCTCTGCTCAACCACCATTGGTATCAAACCAAGGGATTGTGTATCCAATGCCGGATTTCGGTTCATATGTCTCTTCCTGGAAAGAACTTCAACGTTACGCTTGTGCGTTGCTACCCATCAGTTCGTCGAATGCGACCGCGGTGGTGGTCACTTTCGCCTTGCTGAGCACATAGTTGACGACGTTTTCTTCCAATACAAGGGCCTCGACCTCCGACAGGCGCCGACGGTCGCTGTAGTAGTACTTGAGCACTTCGCGCGGGTCTTCGTAGCTTTGGGCGAAATCTTCGATCTGGGCCTTGACCTGCTCAGGCGTTGCCTGCAGCGAATTGTCGGCGACCAGTTGCGACAGGATCAGTCCGAGGCGCACGCGGCGCTCGGCCTTGCCCTGGAACAGCTCTTGCGGGAATGGCATGTTTTTGACATCCATGCCGCGCTGGGCCATGTCCTGCCGGGTCATTTCGGCGAGGCGCTCGGCGTCTTGCGCGATCATGACCTTTGGAACTTCCATGTCGGTCGCGGCAAGCAGCGCGTCCATCACGGCTTCTTTGTTGCGTGCCTTGACGCGGCCCGACACTTCGCGCTCGAGGTTGACCTTGATGTCCGCGCGCATTTTGTCGAGGTCGCCGTCCTCCATGCCCAGCGTCTTGGCGAATTCGCCGTCGACCGCAGGCAGGTGCGCCCATTCGAGTTTCTTGAGGGTGATCGTGAACTGGGCGGTTTTGCCGGCCACGTCCTTGCCATGGTAGTCCTCGGGGAACGCGAGGTCGAAGGTCTTCGATTCGCCGGCCTTGAGGCCGACCGTCGCCGCTTCGAATTCTGGCAGCATGCGTGCTTCGCCGAGCACGAAGGCGTAGTCTTCGGCTTTGCCGCCTGGGAACTCAACGCCGTCGATCACGCCGACGAAGTCGACCGTCACGCGGTCGCCGTTTTGCGCGCTCTGGTCCGCGCCGCCGTCGCCGTGCTCGCCTGCCTCGCCCTTGACGTGGTAGTGCACGCGCTGCTTGCGCAGGATGTCGATGGTCTTGTCGATCTCGGCGTCGGACACTTCAGCCTTGACCGTGGTGATTTCGGACGCGGCGAGGTCGCTGATGACGACGTCTGGATAGACTTCGAAGGTGGCGTTGAACGTGAGCACGCCTTCGGGACTGTCTTCTTTTGGCTCGATCGACGGGTAACCGGCAACGCGCAGCGCGTTTTCGTTGGCAGCGGCGCTGAAGGCGCGGCCGACTTTGTCGTTCAGCACTTCCGATTCGATCTGGTAGCCGTATTGGGCCGCGACCATCTTCAGAGGAACCTTGCCTGGACGGAAGCCAGGCGCCTTGGCCGTTTTGGCCTGCTGTTTCAAGCGCTTTTCAACTTCCGTACGGACGTCAGTCAGCGGAAAAGAGATCGTCAGGCGACGCTCGAGTTTACCCAGGGTTTCGACTGCAGTTGCCATTGTAAAAATCGTCCAAAAAAATATGAATTAAACTCGTGGTGCGAGGAGGGGGACTCGAACCCCCACACCATTGCTGGCGTCAGGACCTAAACCTGGTGCGTCTACCAATTTCGCCATCCTCGCGCTATTCGCCGCACTTGCAATCGCAGGAGCTGTTCATTCTCGGCTCCTATTGAATGCGCATAAAAGCAAAGGGCGCCCGATGAACTGACCGGTCGCCCTGCACTGCCTTTATTAGGGGCTACAACATCAACCCGTTATTTTACTGGATTTTCTGACACGCTAGGGCGTTTTTTGATTGTGCCGCGGAACGGGGCCCCGCGAGGGGGCGCTTGGACGCTCAAAATTTATGATGTTGGTGCCAGGGCAGACATCTTCGATGTCCGCGCTGGCACCAAATTTTATTGATGTTGGTGCCAGGGCAGACATCTCCGATGTCCGCGCTGGCACCAAACTGTTACTCTTGCTGCGGCTTTTTGACCCTGAACCAAGCCGCATACAGGGCGGGCAGGAACAGCAGCGTGAGCGCGGTCGCGACCACCAGGCCGCCCATGATGGCGACCGCCATCGGCCCCCAGAACACCGAGCGCGACAAGGGGATCATCGCCAGCGCCGCGGCCGCGGCCGTCAGCACGATCGGACGGCAACGGCGCACGGTCGACTCGATGACCGCGTCCCACGGCTCGGCGCCGCCGGCGATGTCCTGCTCGATCTGGTCGACCAGGATCACCGAGTTGCGGATGATCATGCCGAACAGCGCGATCACGCCGAGGTTGGCGACGAAGCCGAACGGCCGTTGCAGGATCAACAGCGCCATCGCGGCGCCGGCCACGCCGAGCGGGCCGGTCAGGAACACCAGCAGCGAACGCGAAAAGCTTTGCAGCTGCAGCATGAGCAGGGTGAACACGATGAAGATCACCAGCGGCACGTTGGCCGCGATCGAGGCCTCGGCCGCCTTGCTGTCGGCGGCGGCGCCGGCCAACACGACCGCGTAGCCGGCCGGCAGCTTGGCGCGGATTTGCTCGAGCTTCTCGCCGACCTGGGTCGACACGGTCGGGCCCTGGATGCCGTCGACCACGTCGGACTGGACCGTGATGGCCCACGCCCTGCCCTCGCGCCAGACCACGCCCGGCTCCCAGACAAAATGGGCGCGCGCGATCTGCGAGATCGTCACCGACTTGCCCGAGGCGGTCGGGATGTTGGTGTCGTTGAGCACCGAGATGGTCGAGCGCTCCTCGACCGGCTGGCGCATCACGATGTCGATCAGCTTGTTGTCCTCGCGGAACTGGCCGACCGTCGTGCCCGACAAGATGGTGTTGGCGGCGCGCATCACCGTCTGCGAGGTCACGCCGAGCGCGCGCAGCTTGTCCTGGTCGAGGTCGAGGCGCAGCACCTTGACCGACTCGTTCCAGTTGTCATTGACGCCGAGCGTGTTCGGGTTGGCGCGCATGATGTCCTTGACCTGGTCGGCGAGCCCGCGCACGACCACCATGTCGGGGCCGGAGACGCGGAACTGGACCGGGTACGGCACCGGCGGCCCGTTCGGCAGCATCTTGACGCGCCCGCGCACCTCGGGGAAGTCGATCTTGAATTGCGCGATGATCTTCTGGCGCAGCGCCTCGCGGTTGGCCAGGCTGGTCGGCAGCACGACGATCTGGGCCACGTTGGTCTGCGGGAAGATCTGGTCGAGCGGCAGGTAGAAGCGCGGGCTGCCCGTGCCCACATACGAGGTCACGCTCTCGACATTGGGCTGGGCCCGGATGAAGGTCTCGAACTTTTTGGCCTGGGCCTCGGTCGCTGCGAAGGCGCTGCCCTCGGGCAACCACAGCTCGACCATCAGTTCGGGCCGGCTCGAATCCGGGAAGAACTGCTTCTCGATGAACTTGAAGCCGAACACGCCGAGCGCGAACACGCCCAGGCTCAGCACGATCGTGGTCTTGCGCCAGGTCACGCACCAGGTCACGACCCGGCGAAAGCGCATGAATCCGGGCGTGTCGAACAGGTCGTGGCCAAGCTCGCCCGGGGCGTGCGGCTTGACCTTGAGCAGCACGTAGCCGATGTAGGGCGTGAACACGACCGCCACCACCCACGAGATCAACAGGGCCAGCGCGTTGACCGAGAACATCGAGAACGTGTACTCGCCCGCGGCCGACGCCGCCAGGCCGATCGGCAGGAAGCCGGCCGCCGTGATCAGGGTGCCGGTCAGCATCGGCATCGCGGTCGAGGTGTAGGCGTAGGTGGCCGCGTCGAAGCGCGACATGCCCTCCTCCATCTTGCGCACCATCATCTCGACGGCGATGATGGCGTCATCGACGAGCAGGCCGAGCGCGATGATGAGCGCGCCGAGCGATATCTTGTGCAGGTCGATCTTGAGCATGCTCATGAACAAGAAGGTGATCGCGAGCACCAGCGGGATCGTCAGCGCCACGACCAGGCCCGGGCGGAAGTCGATCCGGAACGGCTTGGTGTGCAGGCCGAGCGCCAAAAAGCTGACGGCGAGCACGATTAACACGGCCTCGATCAGCACCTTGATGAATTCGCCGACCGAGGCCTTGACCGCGCGCGGCTGGTCCGACACGCGTTCGAGGTTGATGCCGACCGGCAGCTTGGCCTTGATCTCGGCGACCGTCGCGTCGATGTTCTTGCCCATGACGATGATGTTGCCGCCCTTCTCCATCGACACGCCGAGGCCGATGACCTCCTTGCCGTTGAAGCGCATCTTGTCCTGCGGCGGATCGCGGTATTCGCGCTTGACCTTGGCGAAGTCGCCGAGCCGGAAGGTGGTGGTGCCCGAGCGCAATTCGAGTTCCTCGATGTCGCGCACGGTCTTGAGCGCGCCCGTCACGCGCACCTGCAGGTTGTCCGACGGCGTGACGAGCACGCCGGTGGACTCGACCGCGTTCTGGGTCGCGATCTGGCCGACGATCGCTTCGAACGGCACGCCGAGTTGGGCGAATTTCTTGTGTGAGAACTCGATGTTGATCTTCTCGTCCTGCAGGCCGAACTGCTCGACCTTGGCCACGCTCGGCACGCGCAGCAACTGCTGGCGCACGAAATCGGCGTAATCGCGGATTTCGGCATACGTGAAGCCGTCGCCCGAGAGCGCGAAGATCGAGCCGTAGGTGTCGCCGAACTCGTCGTTGAAGAACGGCCCGACGACGCCGCCCGGCAAGGTGCCGCGGATGTCGCCGATCTTCTTGCGCACCTGGTACCAGGCGGCCGCGGTTTCCTTCGGCGGCGTCGATTCGCGCAGTTGCAGGATGATCAGGGTCTCGCCGGGCTTGGAGTAGCTGCGGATCTTGTCGATGTTCGGTGTTTCCTGGAGCTTGCGTTCGAGCTTGTCGGTGACCTGCTCGGCCATCTGGACGGCGGTAGCGCCCGGCCACACGGCGCGCACGACCATCGCGCGGAAGGTGAACGGCGGGTCTTCGTCCTGTCCGAGGCTGCCGTAACTGAGGATCCCGCCGATCAGCAGCGCGCCGATCAGGTAGCGCGTCAGCGGGATATGCTCGAGGGCCCAGCGCGAAAGGTTAAATCCCCTCATTTGGCCACCTCGGCGGCGCCGGTCTGGGCCGTGTGCATGACCACCGAAGCGGGCACGTCGACGCCGAGCACCTTGACCTTCTGGCCGTTCTTAAGCTGGTTGACGCCGGCCGTGACGATCGTCTGGCCGTTCGTGATGCCGCCGATCAGCACGACCTCGTTGCCGCTGGTGCCGCCGACCTGCACCGGCACCATTTTCACCACGCCCTTGTCGACGACCCACACCGAGGTCGTCGATTTTTCGTGGTACAGCGCCGTCAAGGGCACGCGGATCATCGGCGTGGCCGTCTTGGACGAGAACTGCACCAGCGCCGTCATGCCGAGCTTTACGTCGGGGCTGTCGGGGATCGACACGCGCACCGGGTAGGTGCGGGTGGCCGGGTCGGCCACGGGCGAGACTTCGCGCACCTTGCCGGCGATAACATCCTGCGGGCGCGCCCACAGCCGCACCTTGACGTCGGCGACCTTGCGCATGCTGTCGACCTTGTCTTCGGGGATGCCGATCACGATCTCCTTTTCGCTCGTCTTGGCCAGCCGCACCACGGGCGTGCCGGGCGAGACCACCTGCCCCACTTCGGCGTCGACCGCCGTGACCACGCCGTCGATGTCGGCCACCAGGCTCGCATAGCCGGCCTGGTTCGATTGGCCCCGGTAGGCGGCCATGGCGGCGTCGACCTGGGCCTGGCTCGCCTTGAGGGCCGAGTTTTTGGAGTCGAGCACGGCCTGGCTAACGAAGTTCTTGGCGCGCAGCTCCTGGTAGCGCTTCATCTCGGCGCGCGCGAAGTCGCGCGTGCTTTCGACCCCGCGCAGCGCGGCCTTGGCCTGGGACTGCGCCAGCTGCAGGTCCTGGGCGTCGAGCTGCATGAGCGTCTGGCCGCGTTTGACGACCGTGCCGACGTCGACCTTGCGCGCGACGATCTTGCCGCCTACCCGGAAGCCTAGGCGCGACTCCACGCGCGAGCGCACCTCGCCCGGATACTCCGCATTGATATCGATGTCGCTCGCGTCGATCACGATCGCGCGCACCGGCCGCACGTCCTCGGCCTTGGGCGCCGGCTTCGAGCACGCGCTCAGGACCAGCAGGGAACAGGCGAGCAAGGCGGTGGTGCGGAGGGGCGGACTCTGGCGCAGGTTTTTGAGGGCGAACACGGCGTTTTCCTTTAAGATGCTGGGGCTGTATGTTGCTAAGTGGATATTACTATGACTGCTTGGGAACGGCTAAATGACTTTCCGGTTAGTAATTATAAACCGGTCCACTCCGTTTGCAAATGACTTTCGCGTCATTAAAAGAGATGACTGTTTAAAAAAGATGCCTGTAGAACATTACGAAAACTTTCCCGTGGCATCGTTCCTGCTGCCGCGCCGCCTGGTGCCGGCGGTCGAGGCGATCTACGCGTTCGCACGCAGCGCCGACGACCTCGCCGACGAGGGCGACGCCCCGCCCGCCGAACGTCTGGCCGCGCTGGTCGCCTACGAGGACGCGCTGGGCCGGATCGGGCGCGGCGAAGCCGACGCCAACCCGATGTTCACGCGGCTGGCCGCCGTCGTCGCGCAATACGAACTGCCGCTGCGGCCGTTCTACGACCTGTTGTCGGCCTTCAAGCAGGACGTCGTGACCAAGCGCTACCACGATTTCGACGCCCTGCTCGACTACTGCGCGCGTTCGGCCAATCCGGTCGGGCTGCTCATGCTCTCCTTATATGGCGCGGCCGACGAGCCCAACGTACGCGACTCGAACGCCATCTGCTCGTCGCTGCAACTCATCAACTTCCTGCAAGATGTCGCGATCGACCGCGAAAAAGACCGGATCTACATCCCGCTCGACGATCTGGCGCGGCATGGGGTCGATCCCGCGCAACTCGACCGGGCTGAGGTTGATGTGCCGTGGCGCGCGCTGATGGGCTTTGAAGTTGCACGCGCGCGCGCGATGATGGTCGGCGGCGCCCCGCTCGCGCTGCGCCTGCCCGGGCGCATCGGCTGGGAATTGCGCCTCGTGGTCCAAGGCGGCCTGCGAATCCTCGAGTCGATCGAGACGGTCGGCTACGACGTGTTCCGGCGCCGCCCCAAACTGGGCAAGCGCGACTGGATTGTGATCATCTGGCGCGCGTTATGTATGTAAGAAAGCCGAAAGACGCCGAAAAAGGGCATAAAAGCGCGTCAAAACGTCCCGTGTTTGCCTGATAACCGCTTGCGCGCTATAGAATAGCGGCTTCGTATCGACCACCTTGTATTTTTGAACATGTCCCCCGACGAATACTGCCAACAAAAAACCGTCCAGAGCGGCTCCAGCTTCTACTACAGCTTCCTGTTCCTGCCGCCCGAACGGCGGCGCGCGATCACGGCGTTGTACGCGTTCTGTAGGGAGGTCGATGACACGGTCGACGAGTGCACGGACCAGTCGATCGCCCGCATCAAGCTTGCGTGGTGGCGCACCGAGGTGCAGGCCATGTTTAAAGGCAACCCGACTCATCCCGTGATGCAGGCCCTGCAACCGCACCTCGACGTCTACAAGCTCGAGGAAAAACACCTGCAGGCGATCATCGACGGCATGGAGATGGACCTCGACCAGACCCGCTATCTCGATTATCCCGCGATGCAGCGCTATTGCTGGCACGTGGCGAGCGTGGTCGGCATTTTGTCGGCCAGCATCTTCGGGGTGACCGATCCGAAGACGCTCGAGTACGCCGAAAAGCTCGGCCTCGCCTTCCAGTTGACGAATATCATCCGCGACGTCGGCGAGGACGCGCGCAAGGGCCGCATCTATCTGCCGGTCAACGAACTGCAGCAATTCGAGGTGACCGCGGCCGACCTGCTCAACGCGCGCCACAGCGAGCGCTTCGAAAACCTGATGCGTTTCCAGGTCGCGCGCGCGCAAAAGGTGTACGACGAAGCCTTCGCGCTGCTGCCCAAACAAGACCGGCGCGCCCAGCGCCCGGGCCTGATGATGGCCGCGATCTACCGCACCGTGCTCGAGGAAATCGAGCGCGACGGCTACAAGGTGCTCAATCAGCGCACCTCGCTGACCCCGCTGCGCAAACTCTGGCTGGCCTGGAAGACCTACGTCCGTGGCTGACAAGCAAACCCGCGTCGCCGTGGTCGGTGCCGGCTGGGCCGGCTGCACGGCCGCCGTCGAACTGGCGCGCGCCGGTTGCAAGGTCACGCTGTTCGAGGCCGCGCGCAGCCTCGGCGGGCGCGCGCGCGGCGTGATGCTGCGCGACGTCATGCTAGACAACGGCCAGCACATCATGCTCGGCGCGTACAACGAGACGCTGCGCCTGCTGCGCCACGTCGGCATCGAACCGAAGCAAGCCCTGTTGAACCTGCCATTGCAAATGCGCTACGCGCCCGGCGCGGGCGGCATGGACTTTGTCGCGCCGCGCCTGCCGGCGCCGCTGCATCTGCTCGTCGCGCTGCTGCGCGCCAAGGGACTCGCGCGCGAGGACAAGATGTCGTTAGCGCGGTTTTCGACCAGCGCGCGCTGGATGGAATGGCGCCTCGACACCGACTGCAGCGTCAGCGAACTGCTCGACCGGTTCGACCAGACCGAGCGCCTGGTGCAACTGATGTGGCGCCCGCTGTGCCTGGCCGCACTCAACACCGCGCCCGAGCGT
Source organism: Pseudomonadota bacterium (assembly GCA_040384885.1). GTDB lineage: Bacteria > Pseudomonadota > Gammaproteobacteria > Burkholderiales > Burkholderiaceae_D > Telluria_A. Next base: position 9,971 of record JAZKIN010000009.1, read on the forward strand.
GCCTCGGCCCAGGTGTTTTTAAGCGTGCTCAAAGACAGCCTCGGCGCCGGCCGCGCCGCCTCCGACATGCTGCTGCCCAAACGCGACCTCGGCAGCCTGTTTCCCACTGCGGCCGCGGCCTACGTCGAACGCCACGGCGGCGTGGTGCAACTCGGCGCCAAGGTCGAGCGCATCAGCCGGCAAGGCGGCGGTTGGCGCATCGACGCGAGCGGCAGCGCGCTCAACGGCGAACGCGGCGGCGACTACGACGCCGTGGTGCTGGCGAGCGCGCCGCACAGCGCCGGCGCCCTGATCGCCGACCTCGAACTGGACGCCATCAGCGTCCAACTCGCCGCCTTCTCCTACGAACCGATCACCACCTGCTACCTCCAGTACGGCGCCGGCACCAGCCTCGCGCTGCCGTTCTACGCGCTGATCGACGACGGCGCGCGCGGCCACTGGGGCCAGTTCGTGTTCGACCGCGGCCAGCTCGACGCCGCGCAGATGGGTTTGCTCGCGGTCGTCATCAGCGCCTCGGGCGAGGCCGCCGCGCTGGGCCGCGAGGCCTTGGCGCAGGCGATCGCGGTCCAACTGGCAGAGGTGTTCAAGCGGCCGGAACTGGCCATGCCCGAATGGACCGAGTTGATCACCGAGAAGCGCGCGACCTTCGCCTGCACCCCGGCGCTCGCGCGTCCGGCCAACGCGAGCGGACTGCCCGGACTGGTGCTGGCCGGCGACTATACCGCCGGCGCCTATCCGGCCACGCTGGAATCGGCAGTGCGCAGCGGCATCCTCGCGGCCAAGGGCGTATTGCACGATACGGGCCGGAACCAGCGCCGCTAAGCGTCGCGATTCGCCCCCGTTTCGCCGGCGTTGCGTTATCACTTCCCTCAAAAGTCCCCTTTTTGATCCGCCCACCCCGCCAAAAGTGCAGCCTGTCGCAATCCGATGGGTGCCAGGGCTGTGCTTGGGTAAAGTAGCACCATCGAAACAGGACTTGTAGAAAAGGAAGAAAAGTGAACATCACCCTCGGATTGCGCGCACTCGGCCTCTTGTTATTCGTGGCAGCCAGCACCACCGTGATTGTTGCACCAAACTTAATCGGCGGCGCCTCGGCGCAGCCCGCACTTCCTTCCGTCGTGGCCGTCGGCCACGCCTGAACGCACTGATACGGAGCACGATATGGGCAAACTGGAATTTCTCGACGCACTCAAGCGGGCCATGGCCGGACTGGCGCCCGAGCTGCAGGCCAAGACGCTGGCCTACTACGAGCAGCGTTTTGTCGACGGCGACACCGCGGGACGCAGCGAGCAAGACATCGCCAAAGAAATCGGCGAGCCGAAACAAATTGCGATGACGCTGCGCGCCAACACCCACATGAAGGCGTTCGAGCAGGCCAGGAACCCGGCCAATTTCGTGCGCATGCTGTTCTCGGGGCTCGGCTTGTTGATCTTTAATCTATTCATGCTGGTGCCGGCGATGGTCTACGCCGCCCTGCTCGCGGCCATGTTTGCCAGCGCGCTCGGCCTGTACGTGGGCGGCATCGCGATCACGGCCAGCGGCTTGTCCGGCGCCAACGAGCTCGTGCTCGACGGCCCGATGCGCCACTTCATCGTCGATGACGAGGGTGTCGCGGTCGGCGACGACTCGCAAACCCGGATCACGATCGACGACATGGGCATCCGCGTCAAGACCGAAAAATCGGAACATCCCGGACACGACGCGGCCGAGGACGAGGCGAGCGCCACGGCCGACAAGCGCAACACGATCCGGCGCGCCGAACGCCTTGCCAACCGCGGCATCCACATCTCGACCGACATGGACAGCGACGCGCGCGCCACCCAATCGGCCCTCGGCCTGGCGACACTGCTGGGCGGAATCATCCTGTTACTGCTATGCCTGGTCGTGACGCGCTACACGCTAATCGGCCTCAAACGTTACGTCCAAATGAATATCTCCCTGCTCAAGGGAAACTGATTTAAACCGGAGTCATCATGCGCACCTTAATTAAAATTGGATTCAGCCTGCTGTTGCTCGGCTTTGTGTTGATCGGCCTGGTCTACAGCGGGCTGCGGGCCCAGGGCAGCAGCGGCCCGGCGAACCGCGAAGGCCGCGTCGTCGCCGAGGAAACCCGCACGCTTGAAGGCGACGTGCGCACGGTCGATCTGAGCGGCCCGTTCAATATGACCCTGCGACAGGGGCCGGTGGCCTCGCTTGTCGTGAGTGGCGAGAAACGCCTGCTCGAACATGTGCGCACGGAGCAGCACGACGGCGACTTGGAGATCAAAATCAAGGGCATGGTCATGCGCCAGCGCGTTCCGCTCAAATTGACATTGGTGTTGCCCTCGCTCGAGGGCGTGCACATCAAGGGAAGCGGTAAAAGCACGGTCAATGGTTTCAGCGGCGAGCGCCTCGAAGTTCAATTGAGCGGCTCCGGCAAGGTCACGGTCAACGGCCGCTTCAAGGAAGTGTCGGCCGGCATGATGGGCAGCGGCGAGCTCGATGTGAACGCGGGTAACTGCGACCAACTGGAAGGACAGTTGCGCGGCTCGGGCAAGCTGACCGTGGTCGGCGAGTGCAAAACGCTCGACACCGTACTGACCGGCTCGGGTGACATCGACGCGCGCCACCTGACGGTGCAACAGGCGACGATCAGTCTGCAAGGTTCCGGCACGGCGACCTTGCACGCAGTCGAATCGGTCGACGTCACAGTGCGCGGCAACGGCGACGTCTTCGTCTACGGCGCGCCGAAAAGCCGCAACATCAGCCGCACCGGCTCGGGCGAAGTCTTGTTCAAGTAAGTGGCGACGTGTCGCTGGCGGGCGGCATCGGATTACCGCCGCGCCCGGAGCGCAACCACGACAGCGCACCCTGCCCCGCCGCGCGCCCGCTCGCCAGGCACGCGGTGAGCAAATATCCCCCGGTCGGCGCTTCCCAGTCGACCATTTCACCGGCCACGAACAGGCCCGGCAGCGCGCGCAACATCGCGTTGGCCGGGTCGATCGCCTCGAACCGCACCCCGCCCGCACTGCTGATCGCCTCGTCGATCGGTCGCGTGCGTTTGAGCACGAGCGGCAGGCGCTTGATGGCGCCGGCCAGCTGCACCGGATCGCCAAATTGCTCGGCCGACAGGCACTCGCGCAGCAGCCCCGACTTGACGCCCTTGAGGCCGAGCCGGCTTTGCAGGTGGCTCGACATCGAGCGCGCGCCGCGCGGACGCGTGACTTCGGCCGCGACCCGCTCGGCGCTGAAGTCGGGTGCGAGGTCGAGGTGGAGCGTGGCACTGCCGTCGGCGGCGATCTGCTCGCGCAGCGCGGCCGACATCGCGTACACCAGGCTGCCCTCGACGCCGCTCGCCGTGACCACGAACTGGCCCTGCCTGCGCACGCTCGCGCCTTGCGCGTCGGTCCAGCTGGCGGCCACGGTGGTCAGCGGCGAGCCGGCGTAGCGGCTGCTGAAGTGCTCGCTCCAATCGGTGTCGAAACCGCAATTGGACGGCGCCAGCGGCGCCAGCGCCACCGCGCGCGACGCGAGCAGGGGCATCCAGGCGCCGTCCGAGCCGAGCCGGGCCCAGCTCGCGCCGCCGAGGGCGAGGATCACGGCGTCGGCCTGCACGGTTTTTTCACCGTCGGGGCAAGCCAGCAGCAAGGCGTCGCCGCGCCAGCCTAGCCAGCGGTGGCGCATATGGAACTGCACGCCCGAGCCGCGCAGGCGCTGCAGCCAGGCACGCAGCAAGGGCGCCGCTTTCATTTCGGTAGGAAAGACCCGGCCCGAACTGCCGACAAAGGTGTCGACCCCGAGCGCGTGGATCCAGTCGCGCACCGCCTGCGGCGTGAAGGACGCGAGCCACGCGCCGACCTCGTCCGCGCGGCTGCCGTAACGCGCGACGAATGCGGGATACGGCTCGGAGTGGGTGATGTTCATGCCGCCCTTGCCGGCCAACAGGAATTTGCGCCCGACCGAGGGCATCGCGTCGTAGACGTCGACGCGCACGCCCGCTGCGCTGAGCACTTCGGCGGCCATGAGGCCGGCCGGACCGCCGCCGATGACGGCCACGCGGGCGGGTTGGGCAATGCTTGTTGTCATGCGAATGGGCCGGGCTGGTGAAGGGGTTTTACAGCAGCAGCATTGTATTCCAGATCAAACCGGCCCGGGATTGCATGAATGCCGGCAATGCTGTTAAAAATGAATGATCCCGCTTACAATCGATCGTTGTCCCACCCCCAATCAAAGGAATGCACATGTTCATGACCAATATCGAAACCGTCCCCGGCAAGTCCATCACCGTCTGCCACGGCGTCGTTTCGGGCAGCACCGTGCGGGCCAAGCACGTGGGGCGCGACATCATGGCTGGCCTCAAGAACATCGTCGGCGGCGAACTCAAAGGCTATACCGAGCTGCTCGAGGAATCGCGCGACGCCGCGATCGCGCGCATGAAGGCGCAAGCGGCGCAGATGGGGGCGAACGCGATCGTCAATGTGCGATTTTCGACCTCGTCCGTGGCCGCCGGCGCCGCCGAAATCTATGTCTACGGCACCGCCGTCACCGTGGGCTAGGCGGCGATGGAAAACCTCATCCCGATCGCCTTCTGGGCGATCCTGATCACGCTCGGCTTCGTCTTCGGCCGCATGGCCGAGGCCAAGCACTACGCCTCGATCCACTTGCGCGAAAAACAATTGCTCGCGCTGCCGACGACGACCAGCAAGCATCTGATCGGCGAAGCGCTGCCGGTCGCGCGCGCCGAGCTCGTCACGGGCAGCGTCGTGGTCTCGGTCGATTACTTCAAGCGCGCGCTTGGCGTGTTGCGCGGCATCGTCGGCGGCCCCGTGCAAGCCTACGAAACCCTGATCGACCGTGCGCGCCGCGAAGCCGTGCTGCGCCTCAAAGAGAGTTGCCCCGACGCGAGCCAGATCATCAATTTGCGGATTGAAACGGCGTCGATCACGGGCGGGGCCAAGAACACGGTCGGCTCGGTCGAGGTGCTCGCATCGGCCACCGCGATCTACTTCGTGAAATAGGCGCGAAACCGGCATGGAATACGCGCCCAAGCTGCCCGAGCATAACGACAATGTCTCGCACATGCGTCCGTTTCGCGAGTTTGTCCAGATCTTGCTCACGCTGCTAGCCTTGTGCCTGTTCGTGTTCTGGTGCCTGGGTCTGGCGATCGACTACACGGTCGAGCACATGGATCCGGACACCGAGGCGGCGATCAACAAGATGGTCGTGCTGCCGCGCGGCGAGATGGCAAAGCCCGCCTTGCAGCAGCAGGCGCAGTTGCAGGAACTGGTCGACAGCATGCAGGCATGCGCGGGGCTGGCGAGCAAGGTGCAAGTGCACCTGCTCGACCGCGGCGACGTCAACGCCGCGGTCAGTCCGGGCAACCATATGTTCGTGTTTGCCGGACTCGCCAGGCAGATGCGCTCGACCAACGGCCTGGCCTTCGTGCTGGCCCACGAAATGGGCCATATCCGGCAGCGCGACCCGCTGCGCGCGCTCGGGCGCGGCGTGGTGCTGATGTCGGTGACTGCCCTGCTCGTGGGGGCCGATCCGGGCGTGGCCGAGCTGCTGGTCCCGGTCAACAGCATCGGCGAGTCGCACTATTCGCGCGCGCGCGAAAGCAGCGCCGACGCGCTCGCCTTGCAAACCCTGAACTGCCGTTTCGGCCACGCCGGCGGCGCGACCGAATTTTTCGAGCTGCTCAAGGCCGAACGGCGCCCGGAATTCGCACTTTCGCACTATCTCGCCTCGCATCCGGGCCTGCAGGCGCGCATCGACGCGATCAACAAGGGCATCGCCGCCGGCGCGATGAAGATGGAGCCGGTGCAAGCTTTTACCCTCAAGACCAAATAGATGTAAAGCGTGCTTGACATCGCTTTTTTCACGCCTTAATATGTAAAGCATACTTTACTAATTGAGGAATGTGATGCGCACCAAAAAAATGATGGCCATTTACACCGCAGAGCTCATGGGAGCGCTGCTCGTGTACGCCGTGCTGCTCGTCGCCTCGATAAAATTCGGGCGTCCGATGCAAGAAGGCCTGCTGCGCACGCTCGTGCTGCTGAGCCCGATGACCGGCTTCGTGCTGGGCGGCTGGGTGATCCTGCGCCACTTCCGCCGCACCGACGAATACATGCGCCAGAACGCGCTCGAGGGCGTGGCGATCACGGCCGCGATCAGCGCCGCGCTCTCGTTCAGCTATGGTTTCCTCGAAACGGCCGGCTATCCGAAACTGTCGATGTTCTACGTGTGGCCCGTGATGGGCTTGGTCTGGGGCGTGGTCAACGGCATCCAGGCCTGGCGCATGCGATGAACAATATCATCCGCGCCTTGCGCGCCGAACATGGCTGGAGCCAGGCCCACCTTGCCGACCTGCTCGACGTCTCGCGCCAGACCGTCAATGCGATCGAAACGGGCCGCTACGACCCGAGCCTGCCGCTGGCGTTTTCCATCGCAAAACTGTTTTCCCAACCGATCGAATCGATTTTCACCCCCGACCCGGAGTCCCCATGAAATCTGCCTTCCTGTTCGCCCTGCTCCTCGGCGCCGCCGCCCCGGGCTTTGCCGCCGATCCGGCGCCGCCTGAAAACCGCTACGCCGCGACCGAGGTGCCGGCCGAACGCTTCGACAGCGGCAGCCTGCTGGTCGAGCGCCACGGCGAACGCGGCCGTCCGCTGATCCTGGTCCCGGGCCTGGCCAGCGGCGCCTGGGCCTGGCAAGACCTGCTGCGCCAGCTCAAGGGCGAGCACGTGATCTACGTGGTCACGCTGGCCGGCTTCGACGGCCGTGCGCCCGTCGCGGGCAACGGTTTCGCTTCGGCCGAGCAAGCCTTGCACGACTTGATCGTCACGCGCAAGCTGGCCTCCCCGGTGCTGGTCGGACACAGCATGGGCGCGACCTTGTCGCTCGCGATCGCGCAAAAGCATCCGGCGCTGGTCGGCGGCGTGGTCGCCATCGACGGCTTGCCGGTGTTTCCGGGCACCGAGGAACTGCCGCTCGCGCAACGCCCGGAGATGGCCGAAGGCATGCGCGCACGCATCGCCGCGATGCCGCCGGCCAGTTTCGCGCCGATGCAGCAGCAATATATGCGCGGCGTCGGCGTGATCGAAATGAGCAAGGCCGACGACCTCGCGAAGCTGACCTCAAAGAGCGACCCGGCCGCGGTCGCCAGATATATGGCCGAGGTGCTGTCGCTCGACTTGCGTCCGGGCCTGCCGGCGATCAAGGCGCCGGTGCTCGTCATCGCGCCCTACTTCAACGCCGACACGCCAGACCCCGAACAAACCGAGGCCGCCAAGAAGACCTATTATCAATCGCTGATGGCAGGCACGCCGAAGTTGACGGTGGTGTCGGTGGCGCCGGCGCGCCATTTCGTCATGTTCGACCAAGCGCAGCGCGTGGCCGACGCCATCCGCGCCTATCTGAAAACACTCTGAGGAGCACGGCATGCCCGGCATCGCTTATTGGATCAAACGCTATCTGCTGGCGGCAACCACGATGTTCGCGCTGCTGCTCGTGGTTAATCTTATCAAGGGCAGCCGCTGGCAGGACGGGGCGCAGGAGGCCTTGATCTGGGGCATGGTCTCGGCGGCCATCTTCATCGGCTCGCACTACCACCGGACGCGCAAGGGGATCGCCTGCGCTTTGTGCGACAACCTCGACCGCGCCTTGGAAAAAAAGGCGGGCAAATAGGCTGGTTCATCCGAGGCCGCGCTTGCGTTCGTCCCGTTCGGCCTGCACCGCGCCTTGCGAGATTTTTTCGACCAGGCGCGGAAACAAGCGCCCGATGCGCCAACCGATCCGGGCCCGGCCCGGGATCACGATAACCGCCTGGTTGCGCAAAATGGCGGCGAGCGCCTCTTCTGCGAAACGCGCGACCGGATGCGGCGGCCCGGACAGGCGGGCCAGGAAACGGCGCGCGTTGGGAATCCATAGCGGCGGCGGGAGGCCGGCCACGCCGACCGTGTCCAGCAGCGGCGTTTCGATCGCGGCCGGGCACAGAACGCTCACGCGCACCCCGCGCCGCGCGGCCTCGATACGCAGGCTCGTCGACAGGCCGACCACGGCGTGTTTGCTCATCGCGTAGGGCGTGAGCAAGGGGGCCGGAACCAGCCCAGCGAGCGAGGCCGTGTTGACGATGTGCCCGCAGCCTTGAGCGAGCATGATCGGATAGGCCGCCATGACCCCGTTGATCACGCCGCGCAGATTGATGTCGATCACGCGGTCCCACGCCGCCGCAGATATCTCTTCGGTTTCGCCGCCGACCGCGATCCCCGCGTTATTGAAAATGTAGTCGAGCCGTCCATGCTCGCGCGCTGCCGCTTCGACCAGCGTTCGCACGGCGTCGGCATCGCGCACGTCGAGCGCGTGGGCCGATGCACCGGCGCATTCGGCCGCCACTTTTTGCGCCGCCGGCAGGTCGATGTCGGTGACGATCACGGTCGCACCGCGTCCGGCCAATGCGTGCGCCAGCGCGCGCCCGATGCCGGATCCGCCGCCGGTTATCACCGCGGTCTTGCCCTGCCACGCTGGATGCATCGGATCTCCCCGTTTTGGTCGCCCGCCAATTCTACGTGATGGACTGATATAAAATGCGCGCCATGACCCTAAAAATCTCCAGAATCCTGCATGCCGGTTATGTCTTTGAATGCGAGGGAACGCAGATCGCCTTCGATCCGATCTTCGAAAATCCGTTCAGCCGCAATTGCCATGCGTTTCCGCAGGTTCGCTTCGACCACGCGAAGATCAGGGAACTCAAACTCGATGCGGTTTTCATCTCGCACTTCCATGACGATCACTGTTCGATGGAGAGTCTCGATCTGCTGGACCGGGCCACGCCGATCTACGCCTACTGCCTGTTCGATGAACTGTTCGCGATGATCGGCGAGCTTGGCTTCACCCACGTGCATCGTTTGCGCGTCGACGGCGCGGTCCCGATCGGCGCGATCACGGTCACGCCGCGCGCGGCGCTCGACGCCGACGTCGATTCGATGTTCCAGATCCAGGCGGCCGGACTCAATGTGCTCAACGTCGTCGATTCGCAAATGGCGCCGGACACGCTCGATCAACTGGCGCGCTTTGCGCCCTGGGATATGGTCTTGTGGCCGTTCCAGACGATGCGCGAGATCGCCGTGCTGGCGCCGTCGCGCGCCGAGCCGGCGCCGTTGGCGCTGCCGGCCGACTGGATCGACGAGCTGCGGGTGCTCGATCCGCGCTATATCGTGCCCAGTTCCTGCCAGTTTGTGCAGGAGCCATGGTCCTGGTACAACCATGCGATGTTCCCGGTGACGTACCGCCAGTTTGCGCGCGAAATCGGCGCCGCCCTGCCCGCCGCGCGCGTGGTCAGGTTCAATCCATCGGTGTCGTTTGAGCTCGATGCGGTTTCGCTGTCGTCCGCTGCGCCGCTGGACTGGGTGCTGCCGATTGGCGAACAGGACGTCGACTACGATTACCGGCCAGGCGCCGTGCCGCCGCCGACGGCCGACATCGCGCGCCACTTCGCTGCCTTGACGCCGGAGCAAAACGCCGTCGTGCTGGCGTACTGCCATACGGGCCTGCTTGAAAAATACGAAGACATGGAGCAGCCCGAGTTTTTCGAAACCTTGCGCTACTGGCGGCTGGCAGTGTACGACCATGCGGGCGAATGCGCGACCTACTACTACCGCCTGCACGGGGAGTCGATCACGCTGCTCGATAACGAGCCGGCGCCGCTGGCGTGGACCACAGAGATCCCCATCGCGAAGTTTTACGCGGCGCTGGCGCTGGGCGAGTCGCTGACATCGATGTACATGCGGATCAACGACGCCGTGTTCGAAGCGGCGATCGAGGCCGACATCGCCGAGGCCGACGTGGTCGACGATCCATTGATACGCTGCCTGTTCAACGCCGATTTCGGCGCCTACCAGGCGGCCCAGCTCAAGCGGCTCAAAGGCGCTTAGCCGGCTCTCAGCCGCCCGTCACCGGCGGGAAGAACGCTACCTCGCAGCTGTCGTCGATCTCGGTGTCGGCGGCGCACATGACCTGGTTGTAGGCCGTGCGCAGGGTGCGCTCGGGCGCCAAGGCCTCGGCCCACGCGCCGCCACGGGCGGCGAGCAGTTCGCGCACCGCGCCGACGGTGTTCACGCCGTCGGGCAGGTCCAGCGATTCTTCGGACACGCCGACGGCCTCGCGCACGCTCGCAAAGAAGCGCAGATTGATATTCATGGTTTTCCTAGTGCTGTAATTCGCTAAATGGGATGAAGCGCACGATATCGCCGGGGGCGATCGTCACGCCCGGCGGATTATCGATCAAACCGTCGCCCCACACGGTGGAGGTCAGCACGCCCGAACCCTGGTTCGGGAACAGCTCGAGCGCGCCATCGGCATTGATCTTCGCGCGCAAAAATTCGTTCCGGCGGTCGGCTTTGGGCCAGTCGAAGGCTGCGACCATCTGGTAGGCGCGCGGCGCGATCGGGCCGTCCACACCTTGCAGGCGCAAGATAAACGGCCGCACAAACAGCAAAAACGTGATGAAGCTCGAGACCGGATTGCCCGGCAGCCCGAGGAAAAACGCCGCGTTTTCGCCAGCGCGCCGCACCTCGCCAAAGGCGAGCGGCTTGCCCGGTTTGACCGCGATCTGCCACATGTCGAGGCGCCCTTCTGCCTCCACCGCCGGCTTGATATGGTCTTCCTCGCCGACCGATACGCCGCCCGAGGTGATGATCAAGTCGTTGTCCTGGGCCGCGCTGCGCAAGGTCGCGCGCGTGGCCTCGAGCGTATCGGGGACGATGCCGAAGTCGGCGATCGTGCAGCCGAGGTTTTCGAGTAGCGCCCGCAAGGTGAAGCGGTTCGAGTTGTAGATGGCGCCCGGCGCGAGCTGGCCGCCCGGCGCCTCCCCGGGCATGGTTAGTTCGTCGCCCGTGAAGAACACGGCCACGCGCAGCCTGCGCCGCACCGGCAGGCTGGCCAGTCCGACCGAGGCCGCAAGGCCAAGCTCCTGGCTGCGCAGGCGCGTGCCGGCCGCGAGGATGACCGCGCCGGCGACGATGTCTTCGCCGGTGCGGCGGATCCACTCGCCCGCCTTTGGCGCGTGCCTGACCGTGACCAGGTCAGGCGCGCCCGCCTCGCACTGCTCCTGCATGACGACCGCGTCGGCGCCCTCGGGAATCAGGGCCCCGGTGAAGATGCGCGCCGCGCTGCCCGGCGCCAAAGGCCGGCCCGGTAGGCCGGCCGCAATCCGCTGGCTGACCACCAGCGTGGCCGCGCCGCCGGCGCAATCGGCCGCCCGCACAGCGTATCCGTCCATTTGGGTGTTGTCGGCCGACGGCACGTTGATGGTCGAGGTTTGCGCCTCGGCCAGCACGCGGCCGTTGGCCTCGAGCGTGGGCACGCGCTCGGTTTCGGCGACCGGGCGCGCGGCGCCGAGCAAAAAGTCGAGCGCCTCCGACACCGGCAGCATCGGTTTGCGCGCACTGGCTTTCGCTTGGTCGCCCATGGTCTTACAGGCCGGTGTTGGCGGCGATGTAGGCCTTCATCTTGGCCACATCGGTTGTCATGACGACGAATTTTTGCGGCAGCGACTCGATGTCTTCGAAACCGGCCGGACGCTCGGCGTCGACCCCGAGCGCGTCGAGGATGGTTTCGTTGAACTTGGCCGCCAGCGCCGTCTCGAGCACGATCATCGGCACGCCCGGCGCCATGTGCTCGCGCGCGACCTTGATGCCGTCGGCGGTGTGGGTGTCGATCGTGATGTCGAAATCATCTTGCACGTCGCGGATCGTGTCGAGGCGGTCTTTGTGGGTCGATTTGCCCGACAGGAAACCGTAACCGGCCACCAGCTTGAACTCGTCGCCGTCGCTGCCCGGTTTGCCGGACAGGTCGAAGCCGCCAGCCGTTTCCACCTTGTTGAACAAGGCGCGCACGCGCTTGGCGTCGCGGCCCACGAGGTCGTAGACGAAGCGCTCGAAGTTGGAAGCCTTCGAGATGTCCATCGACGGGCTGCTGGTGTGGAAGGTCTCGGACGACTTGCGCACGCGGTAGACGCCGGTGCGGAAGAACTCGTCGAGCACGTCGTTCTCGTTGGTGGCGGCGACCAGTTTGTCGATCGGCAGGCCCATCATGCGGGCGATATGGCCGGCGCAGATGTTGCCGAAGTTGCCTGATGGGACGGTGAACGAGACCTTCTGGCTGTTCTCGGTCGTCGCGCTCAGGTAGCCGCGGAAGTAGTAGACCACCTGCGCGACAACGCGCGCCCAGTTGATCGAATTGACGGTGCCGATTTTCTGCGCGGCCTTGTAGCCAAGGTCGTTCGAGACGGCCTTGACCATGTCCTGGCAGTCGTCGAACACGCCGTCGACGGCGATGTTGAAGATGTTCGGGTCCTGCAGGCTGAACATTTGCGCGGTCTGGAATGCGCTCATTTTCTTGTGCGGCGAGAGCATGAAGACGCGGATGCCCTTTTTGCCGCGCATCGCGTATTCGGCCGCGCTGCCGGTGTCGCCCGAGGTGGCGCCGAAGATATTGAGTTCGGCCTTGTTTTTGGACAGCGTGTACTCGAACAGGTTGCCGAGCAACTGCATCGCCATGTCCTTGAACGCGAGCGTGGGGCCGTTCGATAGCGCCTGCAGGATCAATGTCTTGTCGCCGTCTTGCTCGAGCACGCGCAGCGGCGTGATCTCTTTGGCCGCTTCGCCGGCGCGCGTGTTGCGGTAGACGTCGGCCGTGTAGGTCTTTTTGCACAGGGCCTTGAGGTCGGCGGCCGGGATGTCGGTGGCGAACTTGCTCAGGATGGCAAAGGCGAGGTCGGCGTAGGAGAGCTTGCGCCAGGCGTCGAGCTCGGCGCCGCTCACTTGCGGGTATTCGGCGGGCAGGTACAGGCCGCCATCGGGGGCGAGGCCGCCCAGCAGGATATCGGAGAAGGCTTCAGGGGCTTGGGCGGCGGCCGTCGGTTCGGCGCGGGTAGACACGTAGTGCATAAAGTAGAAAAGTCCTGTTGGATCAAACGGCTAAATGGCAGAGCGGTGCGATTGCCTGCTTATTATAGTTCGACCGGAAATTCCTTGTAGCTTTCGGCCGGCGGTCGCAATTCGTGAAGTAATAAGGCCATCACCGAATCCGGGCCCGGTTTCCTGACTTTCACGGCAGAAAACATGAGCGGTCTTGCCATTTTTTGGAATTGCGTGCGCCCCCGCTGACGCCCACCATGCTAGTCATCCACCAATTCGACCTATAGCTATCCGGAGACGCCATGATCCTGAAAAAAATCGCCGCTGCCTGCATGCTTGCCTGCCTCGCCTGTGCCCAGGCGCACGCCAAAGACCCAATCGAGCCAAGCGGCCGCTGGACCGCCAACACCAAGGGCGCCGCGGCCCTGCCGCCGATGGGCTGGAACAGCTGGAACGCCTTCCTGCTCGAAATCGACGAAGAGAAAGTCATCGGCTCGGCGCAAAAACTGGTCGACAGCGGGCTGGCAAAGCTGGGCTACAAGTACGTCAACATCGACGACGGCTGGTGGAGCCACCGCGATACCAAAACCGGCCAGATGGTCATCAAGAGCAGTATCTTCCCCTCGGCGAAAATCGCAGGCAGCACCGACACCAGCTTCAAGAACTTCACCTCGCGCATCCATGGCATGGGCCTGAAGGCAGGCATCTACACCGACATCGGCTACCACTCCTGCGGCCAGGCCCACGGCAAGAATAATGACTATCTTCCAAAGGGCACGCAGGCGGAAAAGCGGATTGGCCTTGAAGGGAACATCGACAAGGACATCAAGCGCTACTTCGCCGATTGGGGCTTCGATTTCATCAAGGTCGACGCCTGCGGCATCACCGCCTTCGCACCGGACTCGGAACAGGTGGTCAAGAAAGGCTACACCGCGCTTGGCCCTATCATTTCCACCACGCCCAACCTGACCGACATCAAGGGCGTGCGCGACCGTTACGATGCTGTTTCGAACGCGCTGCAGAAGTACCGGCCCGACAACGACTACCTGCTCTCGCTGTGCATCTGGGGCGCGGCCGATGTGCGCTCCTGGGGCAAGGATGTCGGCAATATCTCGCGCACCAGCAATGACATCATGCCCTTCTGGGGGCGCCTGCTGCACAACCTCGACGCCACCTCGCGCCGCGCGCTGTACGCCCAGCCGGGCAGCTGGAACGATCCGGACATGCTGTTCGTCGGCCATGGCGACTTCGACCAGAATCACCTGGTTGAAGCGCGGTCCCATTTTGCGCTGTGGGCCATCCTGAACGCGCCGCTGATCATCGGCTACGACCTGCGCAACGCGCCCAAGCCGCTGATGGACATCTTCGGCAACGCCGGCCTGATCGCCTTGAACCAGGACCCGGCCGGCCACCAGGCCACGCTGGGCTACGATTCGAGCGACGCCCAGATCTATGTCAAAACGCTGGGCGAAGGCCAGAAGAAAGGGGTTGTCCTTTTCAACCGCGGCACGGCCGAGGTCACCGTGACGCTCATGGCCCAGCACCTCAAGCTGGACCCGGCCCGGCCGGTCACACTGCGCAACCTGTGGACTGGCGAGACGACCACCTTCACCGACAGCGTCGACTACAAAATGAAGGCCCACGAGCACCTGGCCTTTGAAGCTGCCGGCACGCGCCAGTTGAAGAACGGCGTCTATCTGTCGGAGATCCCGGGCCTGATCAATGTGGCCACCGACGGCGTGCGCGTACCCGAACTTGATCCCGCCGCGCACCGCTCGATCCATCCGTGGGAAGGGACCAACTCGGGCGGCGAGCGCCACGTGTACACCGGCTGGGGCGGCGCGCAAGCCGACGCGACCCCGTTCGACCAAACCTTGCAGCTGAAGGGAAAAAAATTCATCACGGGCCTGGGCGTGCTCGGTGGTTCGCGGCTGGAGGTCAAAAACCAGGGCTTTACCACCTTCGAGGCCACCGTTGGCGTGGACGACTCGACCCGCAATATCAAGGGCCGGGTGCGTTTTGAGGTCTACGGCGACGGCCGCCTGCTTGCCAGCAGCAAGCCCGTCAAGTTTGGCGATGCGGCGCAGGCCATGTCGGTCAAGGTCGCAGGCGTCAAGGTTGTCGAACTGGTGGTGCGCAACGCCGGTCCGGCAAGCGATGTGCCGGTGGTGGCCAGTTGGGCCGATGCCGCGCTCAAGAAGGCGGCACTGTAATCGCTGGCGCCTGGGCTGGCAGGCTTGCCAGTCCAGGCCAAGCATCGTGCCACTTGGCCCCGCTTTAGTGAATTCAAGGTTCGTATCGAGAGATACTAAATATCAAAAAAACACATCGTCCTCGGGCAGGCGGGGACCCATAGAGCGTTCGCACATAGCAACTGTTCTATGGGGGTGGCGCATGCGCCACCGCCTTCGCGAGGACGATGTAACAGCTAGCAGGCAGCGTGGTTAACAGTCACCACATGGATCGCCAAGCCGCCGAGCGAGGTTTCCTTGTACTTGTCCTGCATGTCGGCACCGGTCTGGCGCATCGTTTCGATGACGTCGTCGAGGCTGACGAAGTGGGTGCCGTCGCCCTTGAGCGCGAGCGAGGCGGCGGTGATCGCCTTGATCGCGCCCATGCCGTTGCGCTCGATGCACGGAATCTGCACCAGCCCGCCGATCGGGTCGCACGTCATGCCGAGGTGGTGCTCGATGCCGATTTCGGCCGCGTTCTCGATCTGCTCGTTGGAGCCGCCGAGCGCCGCCACCAGCCCAGCGGCCGCCATCGCGCACGCGACTCCGACTTCGCCCTGGCAGCCGATTTCGGCACCCGAGATCGACGCGTTCTTCTTGCACAGCATGCCGATGCCGGCCGCCGTGAGCATGAATTCGCGCACGCCCTTGACCGGGTCGCTCGGACGGCAGTCCTCGGCGTAGTAGCGCAGCACCGCCGGGATGATGCCGGCCGCGCCGTTGGTGGGCGCCGTGACCACGCGTCCGCCGGCCGCGTTTTCTTCGTTGACGGCCATCGCGTACAGGCTGACCTGGTGCAGCGCGTCGTGCGGCAGGTCGTTGGCGCGGTTGTCGCCGTTTTTGGCGGCGACCGCCTGCGCCCACAGCTTGGCGGCACGGCGCTTGACATTGAGCCCGCCCGGCAGCTGACCGTCGGTCACGAGGCCGTGCGCGATGCAGTCGCGCATGACCTGCCAGATGCGGTCGATGCCGGCGTCGAGCTCGGCGCCGTCCATGTGCGCGCACTCGTTCGCGCGCAGCATGGCGGGAATCGTCAGGCCGCTCGTCTTGCCGTGCGCGAGCAGCTGGTCCATCGTGTCGAAGTAAAACGGGATCGGGGCGCTGGTCGTTTCGCCGCCCTGGCGCGCGTGCGATTCGCCGGCCGCGTGGATGAAGCCACCGCCGACCGAATAGAAGATGCGTTCGATGGCGCTGCCGTCGGCCAGCTTGAGCGTG
The DNA here is from genome assembly GCA_040384885.1 of Pseudomonadota bacterium. Lineage (GTDB taxonomy): Bacteria > Pseudomonadota > Gammaproteobacteria > Burkholderiales > Burkholderiaceae_D > Telluria_A. The sequence continues at coordinate 26,316 of JAZKIN010000009.1, forward strand.
AAGCGCATGCCGTTCGGATGCTCGGGCAGGGTCGCGCCCTTGTGCCATGCGAGCCCGGTTTTGGCCGTGAACGGGACTTCCTTGGTGCCGAGCAGTCGGATCACGCCGTCGAGTTCGACCTCGGCCAGTTTGTCTTCGACTTCGCTCGGATCCAGGCCCTGCGGGGTCTCGCCCATCAGGCCGAGGATGACGGCCTTGTCGGTGGCGTGGCCCACGCCGGTCAGCGCCAGTGAGCCGTACAGGGCGGCTTCGACACCGACCGCGTTTTCAAGGTCGCCGCACTCGACCAGGAAGCGGCGCGCCGCCAGCATTGGTCCGACGGTATGCGAACTCGAAGGTCCGATGCCGATCTTGAATAGGTCAAACACACTCATGTCCATCGTTGCCTCAATCTGTTCTTGTGAAACGTTTTAGGCAGCTTGGGTCAGACCGACGTCGATGTTTGCGAGCATGTCGGTGACCAGCTGGTTGGTGCCGATACGGGCCTTCCAGCCCCAGTCGGCGGTCGCTTTGCTGTCGTCCAGGCTCTGTGGCCAGGTATCGGCGATGGCCTGGCGGCTGTCCGGTACATAGCTGATTTCGAACTCGGGCAGCGCGAGGGTAATCGCGGCAGCCAGTTCGCGCGGATTGAACGACACGCCCGCCACATTATAGGCCGAGCGCACGGCGATTTGGTCGGCTGGCGCGTCCATCAGTTCGATGGTGGCGCGGATCGCGTCGGGCATGTAAATCATCGGCAGCGTGGTCTCGGGGCCGAGGAAGCACTCGTAGCGCTCGCCCTTGAGCGCGGCGTGGAAGATCGCGATCGCGTAGTCGGTGGTGCCGCCGCCCGGTGGCGACTTGAAGCTGATGATGCCCGGGTAGCGGATGCTGCGCACGTCGACGCCGTATTTGGTGAAGTAGTACTCGCACAGGCGCTCGCCGGCGAGTTTACTGATGCCGTAGATCGTGGTCGGGTCCATGACTGTGTACTGCGGCGTGTTTTTGGCCGGGGTGTTCGGGCCGAACGCGGCGATCGACGACGGCCAGAAGATGCGCAGCGGTTTGCCCGCTTCGCCGCGCTCGCGCGCCACTTCCAGAATATTGAGCAGGCCGTCCATGTTCAGGGTCCAGGCCTTGAGCGGGGCTTTCTCGCCGGTGGCCGACAGCAGCGCCGCCAGTTGGTAGACCTGGGTGATGCCCTCGTCGGCTACCAGCCTGGACAGCCGGTCTTTGTCGAGCACGTCGAGCTGGGTGTAGCGCGCCGCCTGGTAGACATTGGTGGTGCCGATGTCCGAGGCGATCACGTTTTGCGCGCCATGCTGCCGGGCCAGAGCGCCGACCAGTTCGCTGCCGATTTGGCCGTTGGCGCCGATGATGAGGATTTTTTCCATGATGTGTTCTTCGTAGTCTTTGTTAGTTCTGCTCGGGCAGAATGCCCAGTTCGCGTCCGGCCTGCTCGAAGGCCTTGAGCACCGTTTCGAGCTGCTCGCGCGTGTGCGCGGCCGAGATCTGGACCCGCACCCGCGCCTGCCCCATCGGCACCACCGGGTAGAAGAAACCGCTTAGCAGCACGCCGAGTTCGTACATGCGGGCCGCGAACTTCTGCGCCACGGGCGCTTCGAACAGCATCACCGGCACCACCGGGTGGGTGCCCGGCTTGATCGTGAAGCCGATGCGTTCGATCTCCTTGCGGAAGAAGGCGGTGTTTTCGTGCAGGCGGTCGCGCAGTTCGGTCGAGCCGCTGATGCGCTTGAGGACCGACAGCGAGGCGCCGGCGATCGACGGCGCCAGCGTGTTCGAGAACAGGTAGGGGCGCGACTTCTGGCGCAGCGTGTCGATCACTTCGCGCCGGCCCGAGGTAAAGCCGCCCATCGCGCCGCCGAGCGCCTTGCCCAGCGTGCCCGTGATCAGGTCGATGCGGCCGACCACGTTGTGGTGTTCGTGCGTGCCGCGCCCGGTCTTGCCCATGAAGCCCGAGGCGTGGCATTCGTCGATCATCACGAGCGCGCCGTACTGGTCGGCCAGCGCGCAGATTTTGTCGAGCTGGGCGATCGTGCCGTCCATCGAGAACACGCCGTCGGTGACGATGACCTTGTGGCGCTTGCCGGCGGCCGCGGCGGCCTGCAGCTGGACCTCGAGGTCGGCCATGTCGTTGTGGGCGTAGCGGTAGCGGCCGGCCTTGCACAGGCGGATGCCGTCGATGATCGAGGCGTGGTTCAGGGCGTCCGAGATGATCGCGTCGTTCTCATCGAACAGCGGCTCGAACAGGCCGCCGTTGGCGTCGAACGCGGCGGCGTACAGGATCGTGTCTTCGGTCCCGAGGAAGCTCGATATGGCCTGCTCGAGCTCTTTGTGCACGGTCTGGGTGCCGCAGATGAAGCGCACCGACGACAGGCCGTAGCCGTATTTTTCGGTCGCTTCGATCGATGCCTGCTGGGTTTGCAGGTCGCCCGACAGGCCGAGGTAGTTGTTGGCGCACATATTGATGAGTTCACGGCCGTCGTCGCACACCACCTGCGCGCCCTGGCGCGAGGCGATCACGCGCTCCGGCTTGTACAAGCCCTGCGCGCGCAGCGCGTCCAGGTTTTGCTGCAGGCCGCTGAAAAATGCGTTTTTAGCTTGGTCGCTCATATCAATCCTCGTCTTGGTTGGCGCCGGCTTGACCGACTGATGCACTATGCTGTACCGTTGTTCCCGAACTTGCAACAACTTCGATGAATCCGCCGAATTCCGTTATCTCGAACTAAAATTCAATATAATGGATATTACCCAAGCCCGGTGAACTTGGCAAGCAGTCCGTGCGGCCCTTGCCGCAATCTTGAAACATTAACCATACGCCAAAATCGATGAAGACACCCGCTCCGACCAATTCCCCTCCCGAAGTGGGCGCGACCCTGCAACGCCTGAGGCTCGCGCGCGGCCTGACGCTCGAGGACCTGTCGCGCATCGCGGGGGTGTCGAAGTCGATGTTGTCGCAGATCGAGCGCGAAAAGGCCAATCCGACCATCGCGATCACCTGGCGCCTGGCCAATGCGCTCGGGGTGCAGATCGGCGAGCTGCTCACGAGCGAGGCGCCCGAGGTCGAGACCATCCGCGTGCTCGACGCCCACGAGACGCCCACCCTGCCCGGCACCCATGCCGGCTACGTGCTGCGCATCCTCGGGCCGATGGAACTGGCCGGCAAGTACGAGTGGTACGAGTTGACCCTGGCGGCGGGCGGCGAACTGGCCTCGCAGGCGCACGACCCCGGCACCAGCGAACACCTGACCGTGCTGCACGGCACGCTCGAGGTCGAAGTGGGCGTGAGCAAGAAAAAAATTAAAATGGGCGGCACCGCGCGCTATCAGGCCGACCAGAACCACCTGATACGCAACATCGGCAAGACCGAGGCGAAGGCGCTGCTGGTGGTGGTGCACCGCTAGTCTGAATACTTGGTATTTGATGCAAAATGCTTAAATATGCTGCCTCGAGGTCCGCTCAAGGCTGCGCGGCCGGGATCAATCCCGCTTCGCGCATCACCTTCTGCTCATCGTCGTGCGAGATGTAAAAAGCGACCTTGAGCCCCGCATCGGAGCGAAACAAGAAGTACGTGATGAAGAAGGTAAAAACCTGGGGTTTTCCCGCCTCTTTTTCAAACGACATCTGCCATTCGACCTTGGCCATCGTGTAGCGGTCGTCGAGCGGCGTTGCGACGACGCCGAGCAGCTTGGCGGACTTGAAGCCGATTTGCAGGAAGAAGGCCTGTCGCTCGGGAATGGCCCCGCGAAAAGCCGCGTCGTTGTGCAGGCAGACGACGCCATTCGGATCGGCGCCCATGAACACGACCGTGAATTGGCCGGTCACGAGTTCCGGATCGAATGAATTGGCTCCTCGCTCGTAGCGCTCGAAAAATTTCTCGATGTCGGTCATCGGGCAACTCCTTGTAAACGGCGCGCGCGGCGCCGTGCGTCATGGTCTCACAGCTTGTGGATGCCGAACACTCAATTGGCAGGCCTCACCAGGCCGCGCTCGAACACGTAATCGGCCACGCTGCGGCCGGTCGCCATGCCGGCGGCATTGTCGAACTGCCAGTGGACGCCGAGGTAAATCCGGCTCTGGCCGTTTTCCGCCTCGGCTTGCGACAGCGACGCGAAAGCGCGCGGCAGGCGCGGACGCTCCCTGCCCCGGCTGCTGCGTGTGACGCCATTGAGTTCGTCGGAAACGAAGGAAAACGCGATCCCGTCGCCGTACAGCCGGCGCAGCATCTGGAACGTGGCGCTGCCAAGTCCCGCGTGGCCCGAGGGATAGGCCGGGAACGGCGGCGTGAAATTGGGACCCGTGAGGTTACTCGCCGGCGCGCCCTGCGGCATCCAGCCGGGATCGGCGCGCGTGGCGGGGTTGCCGTCGCCCTGCCCGGTCGGTCCGGTGCCGTTGCTCGCTTCGCGCACCCCGGTCACGGGGCGCCAGAAATCATAGTGGTACTTGGCCTCCCACACGGCGATCGTGGCGTCGGCGATCGCCACGTTCACGAGCGCCAAGACGCGCGCCAACTCGAGGGGGTCGCGGGTACGCTGGCGCTGCAGTGCCAATTGCAAGGCAATCTGGTTGTACAGGCGCGGCGGCGTGCCGATCCACGCGGCGCCGTCGTAGGCCCAATAGATGCCGATCGCCGTCTGCGCCGCGCTGCGCCTGGTCGGGGTCGTGTGGCCGTCGCCGCCGAATAGCTTGACCTCGTTGAAGGCGCGCGCATACGGCTCGCTGCCCAAGGCCGGCGGCGGGCCCGGACGGAACTGCGTTGGCGCCTGGAGCACGAACGGCACCATCCGGTGCCAGTAGGCGCCCAGCGCGATCGGGAACTGGCTGACCGGATCGGGGCGCCATTGGCCGGGCGCACTGTGCACCGGGTAGTCCTGTCCGACCACGGGCTCTGTGTAATAGGCGCCGTCGTTGACGCGCAGCGCGAGGATCGCGGCGGCGGCGCGGCGCCCGATGTCGACACCGTTGAGCTTGCTACGGCCGTCGGGCAAACGGGCCAATTCGGCGCGCAGCCGGGCGCCGAGCGAGACCGCCTGGCGCGGATACAAGGCCACCAGCGCGTCGTGCGCCGCCTGCGCGATGGCGGCGTCGGGCGAGCTGTCGCCGAATGCGGGTAACTCCGCGCTGTAGGCCGGATAACGCTTGCGGATCGCATTCAAGGCGTCGTAAATGGCGATGTGCACGATCGCCAGTGCGCGGCTGCTGCGCGTGGGCCCCGGCTGTTCGGCGGCCAGCAGGGCGCCGCCGGCGAACGCGGGCGTGTGGTCGGCGGCGACGGCGCGCAGGGCGAGTTCGTTCCAGTAGGCCAGGCGCGCCACCGCGTTCGGCCCGGGCGGCGCGTGGTGGCGCAGCGGCAGTTCGCGCGTGCCTGGCTGGGTCTGGTAGGTCGGTGGCGTCGCGTCGCGCGGGAGCGGCGCGAGTTGCGACTGCGCCGTCGCGCTCGCCCCAAGGAAGAAAATGAGCAAGGCGTACGGCAATTGCTTGAAATGCGGTTTCACGATTGTCTCCGGTCGATGTGGGAACCGGATCGCGTCTTGCTGGCGCGGCTGTTGTGACTCGCAGTCGGTGCGCGGATGCGCGTTAAAACAGCTCGGTTCGATCAACCAAGCCTACGAACTCAAGAACCAAAAGACAAGCGGAACAGGGTCGACATTTGATGGAAGGCAGAGCGAATTCTGGCCCGCATTTAAGTGCTTTTTCCCATAGCCCGACCGCTTGCCGCAGGCACCTAAACGGGCGCGCGCACGCGCCGCTCGACCCCGTGCGCGTAAGGAGGGAACTTAATGAACGCGGGCGTCTGTTCGAGCCGCTCCGACAAGGCGACCAGGCCCGGATGGCTCGCCGCCGGCACCACCGAGGCCAACATTCTCTGGGTCCATTGCCACACGACGGCCACCGTGATCGCGGCCTGCCGGTCGGGGTTTTCGAAGGTCTGGGGCGAGCGCTGGACCTCTTGCTCGAGCATCGCGAAGCCGGCGAGCAATTGGCCGGTGACACGCTCCATCCACGGCTCGTACTGCGATTCGTTCGGACGCAGTTTGCGTTCGTAGACGATCTGCACGCCTTTTTCGCAGGCGGTCAGCGCCAGGCTCACGGCACGGAACTCGTGTTGCAGCGCGAGCGGGTCGGCCGACCACAGGACCCGGCGCTTCGCCACGGTGGCCTCGACGAATTGCAGGATCAGCGAAGAATCCATGAGCACTTCGCCGTCGTCGCAGACCAGTTTTGGCGCCTTGATCTCGAAGGTGCTGAACACGGACGCGGGGTCGTGCTCGAACGGCACGCCAAGCGCTTCGAAGGAGATCGCCACTCTTCTGACGAACGGCGAGTCGAGCATTCCAATGAGTTTCATAGTCTCTTTCAGTCCTGTGGATCCGGGGTTTGGCTGGCGTCGATATAGCCGCTGGCCTGGGCCTGGGCCGGATCGGCGAATATCGCCATCGCCGTGCGCATGCGCCGAAAACCGAATTTTTGGTAATACGGTTCCTTGCCCGGCACCGCATAAAGAATAATCTTCTTGTGCCCGCCCGACAAGGCCACCAGTTTAGCGACGATTTGCTTGCCGAGGCCACAACCTTGATAATCCGGCAGCAGCGCGACGTCGCAAATGTAGGCGCAGTCGATGCCGTCGGCGAGCACCCGCCCCGCGCCGACCAGTTTGCCGCCGTCGTAGACGAGGCATTTGAACATGCTGTTGGTGAAGGTCGTGTTGAGGTTGGCCGGACTCTTTTCGCCGAGCGGGGCCACCCGGTATAACTCGGATAATTCGTGCCAGTCGACGGCCTCGAGTGTGTCTATCCAGTTGAACGCCACGCCTTTACGCCCCGGCGAGCCGCGCCGGGGCGGCGCTTTGCTGCGCGCGCCTTGGCCAGTTGAAGAGCAGCACCATCAGGAGCAGCAGGGCGACCACGTTGACCGCGGCAAACTGCGCCTGCGGCACCGCCACGAAGGCCATGGTGAAATCGAGGCCCATGCTGAATTCGTAAAAGAACGAGGCGCTGCCAGCGCTTGGCAGGTTGGCGCCCATCGGGATAAAAAGGCCGACGCCGGGGCGGTACAACACACCGGCCATCGCAAACACGGGTATCTGCCACAATTGGAACAAGACCGAGCCCAGCCAGCCATAGACGCTCCCGCCCAGGAGTGCCATCCCGGCGACCATGCCGATGATCCCGATAACGACGAATTGCCCGTCGAAAGCGACATCGCCTCCGTTGCTCTCGGTTAGAAAGAGCATCAGCGCGCTGATGAATGCAACGAAGCCACCGGCCCAAATCTCAAACCACGCGACGCAACGGACGATTTTGTTCATATTTTATGTTCTGGTTGACGATCCCCGCGCGGCTTGCGCTGGCGCCATTATCATCCTTCACACAGGCCATGGCAACTTCGCCATCAAATCGGCCCTATCTGCGCATTGCGAAGCCCTTGGCCAAGGCCAGCCCCGCGAGCGCGGCGAGCATGTGTTTGAGCGTGTGGCCACTCGCCAGGCCGAGCGCGGCGAGCAATGCGTGGTCGGCCATTTCGCACAGCTTGGCCAGCACATACAAGCCGATCGCGAGCGCGAACGCGATGCGCTGTTCGCGCGCCGCTTTGGCCAGCCACTGGAGCAAGGGAATGAGCACGATCGGCAGCAATTGGAGTGCCAGGTAGGGTCCGAGGTCGCCATGGCCGAGTAAATCGGTATAGCGCCACCATGCCACGCTGGCGAAGGCAAAGGCGAGCATCAGCGGCAAGGCGGCGCCGGGCGCGTCGAGGTATTCGCGGGCGGCTGCGACCAACAGCGCGGCGCAGGCGATCGCGATCGGCAGCCGGTCCCAGACCAGGCGCGCGTTGTCGGGCGCGAGGTGGTACCACGAGGAGCAAAACGCGGTCAGCACCAGGGCACCGAAGAACACCGTGTAGGCGGGCCTGATTTGGTCGAGCGCGGGCGCGAGCCGGCTGCGCCACACCTGCAGCAAGCCGTACCAGCCGGCCAGCAGGAAACCGATATTCGATAGCACGTCGGCGCCGTTGGCGATGCCCGCCACGGCGCGGGTGTCGGCAAATCCATGGTAGTGGGCCGGCTGCAAAATAGGGCCGTGGATCAGCGTGGCCGCGACCAAGGCCAGGCTGATGGATGCTGCGATATAAATCTGGAGGGAACGGGCGCGCATGGCGACTCCTGGCTATTCGAATGGGGCCACTCTGACAGCCGGCGCGCCATCGGCCCAGACAAAGCCGGCCGGTCCAAGCCTGCTATGCCGCCGGTAGCGCGGCCTGCTACCGCGCCGTTAAAGGCAACTGGTCGGCGGGCAGGCGCGCCCTGCCCTCACATTGCGAGGACAGCACGATCGAGGTCGTCGTCTTGCCGATTTTTCCGAGCGATTTAATCAAGTCCTGCAGATGCTCCGGCGCGCGCACCGCGATGTGCAGCAAGGCGCAGTGGCTGCCGGTCGTCGCGTGCAAGGCCAGCACCTCGTGGTGCGCCGCGGCCCAGGCGTCCAGCGCGTCGTGCGAGTCGACCGTGATGTTGACGAAGGCCTCGAAGGTGTAACCGAGCGCGCGCAAATTCACGCGCGCGCCGAATCCCTCGATGACGCCGGCCTCCTCGAGCCGGCGCACGCGCTCGGCCACCGCGGGCGACGTCAGGTGGATCCGGCGCCCGATTTCGGAGAAACCGAGGCGTGAATTCTCCTGCAACAGGGCGAGGATTTTACGATCGTACGCATCCAGTTCAAAACCCAAAGAAAACCCCTCTCAAAACCTTAAATAGTGGCCCCGCGGGGGCGCCAAGACCTTTGTCATCGCATTGCCCCGCCCAGCGTGCGCCCCTATCATAGGTTCTTTTCACAAAAAGGAAAGACCCATGGACCAGCAACGCGGCGGCATTGGCGATTTCGACTTCCTGCTCGGGCACTGGCATGTCGACAACCTGCGCCTCAAAAAGCGTCTGCAAAACAATACCGACTGGGAGCGCTTCGAGGCGACCCAGCACAACGTCGCCCTGCCCGGCGCGATCGGCAATATGGACGACTACATCGCCGAGAGCTGGCGCCCCGGCTTCGTCGGCATGACGCTGCGCCTGTTCAATCCGCAGACGGCGCTGTGGAGCATCTACTGGCTCGACAATGTGAACGCCGGCCTGAACCCGGCCGGCGTGCTGCTGCCGCCGGTGGTCGGCAAATTCAGCGACGGCGTCGGCGTCTTCGAATGCGACGACGAACTCGACGGCCGGCCGATCCGCATGCGCTACACCTGGTCCGACATCACGGCCGACGGCGCGCGCTGGGAGCAGGCCATGTCACCCGATGGCGGCAAAAGTTGGGAGATGAACTGACGCATGACATTCCGGCGCACCGGCTAACGTAAAAAGGCGCGAGGGGCCGCAGCCGCTCGCGCCTTTAAAGGGGATGCTGCGCTTACTTGGCGGCGACCTTGGCCGGCGCCGTCATGTTCAGCGCGCGCATCAGGAAGCCCCAGCGGTCGGCCACTTCCTCGATTTGCTTGGCGGTCGGTTTGCCCGCGCCGTGCCCTGCCTTGACGTCGATCCGGATGATGATCGGCGCCGCGCCGGCCTGCGCCGCCTGCGCCGCGGCGGCGAACTTGAAGCTGTGCGCAGGTACCACGCGGTCGTCATGGTCGGCCGTCGTGATCATGGTCGCCGGGTAGCAGGCGCCGGTTTTCAGGTTGTGCAGCGGCGAGTATTTGACCAGCGCCTTGAATTCGTCGGCATTCTCGGACGAGCCGTAGTCCGAGGTCCAGGCCCAGCCGATCGTGAATTTATGGAAGCGCAGCATGTCGAGCACCCCCACCATCGGGATCGCCGCGCCGAACAGTTCGGGGCGCTGGGTCATGGCCGCGCCGACGAGCAGGCCGCCGTTGCTGCCGCCGCCGATGGCGAGCTTGGCCGGCGAGGTCACCTTGTTGGCGATCAGCCATTCGGCCGCGCCGATGAAGTCGTCGAACACGTTTTGCTTTTGCAGCTTGGTGCCTGCCGCGTGCCACGCTTCGCCGTACTCGCCGCCGCCGCGCAGGTTGGCCACCACGTAGACACCACCCATCTCCATCCAGGCCAGGTTGGCCGTCGAGAAGGCGGGCGTCATCGACACATTGAAGCCGCCGTAGCCGTACAGGTAGGTCGGGTTGCTGCCATCGAGCTTGAGGCCCTTCTTCGAGACGATGAACATCGGCACGCGGGTGCCGTCGCGGCTCGTGAAAAACTGCTGGCGCGTCTCGTAGCCGCTCGGGTCGAAGTCGACCTTCGGCTGGCGGAACACGCTGCTCTTGCCGCTTTTGAGGTCCATGCGGTAGATCGTGGTCGGGTTGGTGTAGCCGGTGAACGAGTAGAAGGTCTCGCTCTCGCCGCGCTTGCCGTCGAAGCCGGCCGCCGAACCGATGCCCGGCAGGCTGATCTCGCGCACGGGCTTGCCCTTGAGGCTGAACAGCTTGACCATGCTGCGCGCGTCGGCCAGGTATTCGACCACGAGCTGCTGGTTCAGGATGTTGGCGCCGACCATGGTCTGTTTGCTTTCGGCGACGATCTGCTTCCAGTTGGCAGGGGCAGGCTTGCGCGTGTCGATCGCGACGATGCGCGAACGCGGCGCCTTGCTGTCGGTCTTGAACATGAACACGGGGCCGTCGTTGTCGATGAATTCGTAGGCCGCCTCGTGGGCGTCGATCAGCGCGACCACGGGCGCGTCGGCGCGCGTAAGGTCCTTGTAGAAGATGCGGTACTTGGGCGAGGTGTCCTTGCTCGAGGTGATGATCAGGTAACGGCCGTCGTCGCTCACTTCGGCGCTGAACATCCATTCCTTCTGGTCGGGGCGGCCGTAGACGAGCGTGTCGGCGCTTTGCGCGGTGCCGACCTTGTGGTAGTACAGCTTCTGGAAGTAGGCCACGCCCGACAGCTTGGTCGCCTCGCTCGGTTCGTCGTAGCGGCTGTAGAAGAAGCCCTTGCCGTCGCGCGTCCAGGCGGTGTTCGAGAACTTGACCCACTTGACGTGGTCGTCGAGGTCCTTGCCGGTCTCGATGTCGCGGATCTTCCATTCGTTCCAGTCCGAACCCGAGGCGGCGGTGCCGTAGGCGAGCAGCTTGCCGTCGGGGCTGACGGCGGTGCCGGCCAGCGCCACGGTGCCGTCGGCGGCGAGCGTGTTCGGGTCGAGCAGCAGGCGCGGGGTGTCGGCCAGCGACTTCATCGTGTACAGGACCGCCTGGTTCTGCAGGCCGTCGTTGCGGTTATAAAAGTAGCGCCCGCCCTCCTTGAACGGCACGCTGTAACGCTCGTAGTTCCACAAGCGTGTCAGGCGCGCCTTGATGCCCGCGCGTTCGGGGATTTGCCCGAGCCAGGCCTGGGTCACCTTGTTCTGGGCGTCGACCCACTGCTTGGTCTCGTCGCTGTTGGCGTCTTCGAGCCAGCGGTACGGGTCGGCGATGCTGGTGCCGTGGTAGCTATCAAGCTGCGCGACTTTCTTGGTGGCAGGATAGCTCAAGGCCGCGGCGCCCGGTGGGCAGGTTTGCGCGACTGCCTGGGCGCCGACGAGGGCGAGCAGGCTGGCAAGGATCGATGCACGTCTCATTTGCATGGTGGTTCCATTTATGGTTGAACAGGGTCGGCGGTCCGGATCGCGGCGCCGCCGGCGCAGCGGCGATGATAGCCTGAATCGGCGCCCTTGGCGACCCGCGGCCGGGCCGTGTTTACGCCGGCGCGAGCGCGGCCGGCGCCTGCCATTGGCCGATCCAGTCGGCCAGCTGCTCGCCCGGGATCGCGCGGCTCATGAAGTAGCCCTGGCCCTGGTCACAGCCAAGCGCGGCCAGCAGGCGCCAGACGGCCTCGGACTCGATCCCCTCGGCCACCACGCGCAGGCCCATGTTGTGGCCAAGGTCGATGGTCGAGCGCACGATCTTGGTGTCGCCGGCGTCGTTCACCATGTTGAGCACGAACGATTTGTCGATTTTGAGTTCGTTGACCGGCAGCCGCTTGAGGTAGGCCAGCGACGAGTAGCCGGTGCCGAAGTCGTCGATCGACAAATCCAGGCCCAGCGCGTGCAGGCGCTCGAGCGTCTGCTGGGCGCGCACCGGGTCGTCCATGATCGCGCTTTCGGTGATCTCGAGGCAGAACGAGCTTGGCGCGACCTGGTGGCGGCGCAGGATGTCCATGATCTTCTCGGGCAGCTCCTGGTCGAGCAGGTCGCGCGTCGACAGGTTGACCGACACCTTCAGATCGAAGCCGCGCAGCGCCATGTCGCGGCACAGCGCGGCCGACTGTTCGAGCACCCAGTGCGTGAGCACGCGGATAAACCCGGTCTGCTCGGCGAACGGGATGAAGTCGTCCGGGAACACGTTGCCGCGCTCGGGGTGGACCCAGCGCACCAGCGATTCGATGCCGACCACCTTGCCCGTGTCGAGGCTGAGCTTGGGCTGCACGTGCAGGCGGAACTCGTTGCGCTCGATGCCCTTGCGCAGTTCGGTCAGCAGCGAGAGGTTCTTCTCGCTGGCCTTGTCGATCAGCGCGTCGTAGACGACCGCGCCGTCGTTGCGCCGCTTGGCGCAGTACATCGCCACCTCGGCCATGCTGAGCAGCGCCTCGGCGTCGTCCGCGTGCGCCGGGAAGCCGGCGATGCCGAGCCCGGCGCCGATGTCGACGGTCTGCTCCTCGAGCGACAGCGGTAGCTCGAGCGCGCGCAGGATTTCGGCGGCCAGCCGGCGCGCGCCGGCCAGGTCGGCGGCCGGCAGCAGCACCGCGAATTCGTCGCCGCCGAGGCGCGCCACCTGCGCCGCCGGGTGCGAGCGCAGCACCTGCGCGTGCAGCCGCAGCGCGACCTGGCGCAGCAGCGCGTCGCCGAAATTGTGGCCCATGACGTCGTTGACGTGCTTGAAGCGGTCGAGGTCCATCATCAGCACGAACAGGGCCTGGCCGCCGGCGCGCGCGGCGTCGAGCGCCTCGTCGAGCAGCATCACGAAGCGGGCCCGGTTCGGCAGGTCGGTCAGGGTGTCCCAGTACGCGAGGCGGCCGATCTCCTGTTCGCGCTTGGCGATACCGTCGCGCATGCTGCCGAAGGCCTTGGCCAACGCGCCGACCTCGTCGTCGCGGCCGACGTCGATCTGGCCGCGATAGTCGCCGCGCTCGAGCTGCAAGGCGGTGGCGGCGAGGTCGCGCAGCGGCTGCGCGATGCGTTTCGCGGTGAGCACGCTGGCGACCGCGGCGACGATGATGCCGAGCACGGTGAGCACGATCAGGGTTTGCTCGAGGCTGGTGTACTGGGCGGTCGCGAGGTCGATCGAGCGCGCCAGCATCACATGGGCGCCGTCGGTCGCGCCGTCGCCCGCGGCCCCGATCGACACCAGGCGCGCGCTGAACTTGCTGCCTTCGATCTCGAGGTCGAACGCGCTTTTCGGCGCCGCCGCCGGCAGCGCCCGCGCCACCCCGGCCATGATCGCAGGCGCCAGGGTCGCCTCGACCGGGTGCCAGTGTCCGCCGCCCTCGCGCGTGAGGATCGCCACCTCGAGCGCCGACAGCTCCTTCATGTCGATCGCCATCTGGCGCTCGATCGCAAAACCCATCACGATCCAGGCGATCGTGATCGGCGCCTTGACCGGCATGACCACGATCTGGAACGGGCGCTTGTCGACGATCGCGATCGCGCGCGCGCCGTCGTTTTGTTCGGCCCGGTCGAGCAGGCCGGCCACGAGTTTTTCGAGCGCGCCCGATTTGGCCAGGCCGCTGGCGACCATCACGGCCCGTTCGCCGTCGATCAACATGGTCAGGTCGGCGCGCGCGCGCCGTCCGCTGTTGACCAGCGCCGATTCGATCGTGGCATGGTCGCCGCCGGCGTCGTTGCCGATCGCCTGGACGAAGGCGGTGTCGCGCGCGAGCACCTGCGCGCTGAAGCGCTGCTTCTGGGCGTTCTGTTCGATCAGCTTGCGCAGCACCTTCTCGCCGTTGGCAAGTTCGGTGCCGATCGAGGCGCGCGCGTTGACGTCGATGCCCTGCCCGATCACGAGCAGGCCGAGCACCTGCACCACGACGATCAGGACCAGGAACAGCGTCGCGATGCGGCCTTCGAGGCTGCGAAATCGGATCATCACATCGCGCCTCGGCACATCGCGCAGCGGCGCATCACGCAGCGGCACATCAGTAGCCGGTGTCCCCGGAAGTGTCTGTGTCGACCACCACCGGCTTGAGCGCCAACTTGAACGCGGCGCTGGACGGGGCCACGCCCTCCTTGACCATGAGCACCTGCTCGGCGCCGGCGCCGGCCTTCATGTTGTAGTGCCAGGCCTTGAGCGTGTATTTTCCGCCCGCCGGCAGCTCGATGTGGGCCGTGCCGGCGGCGTCGGTGGTGGCGAAGAACGGGGTGTCGACCACCTTGACGTAGGCGATCATGCGGTCGTGGATGTTGCAGCCCAACACCACGGTGCCCGGCTTGTCGAACACCTGGGGCGCCGCGGCCACGCCCGAGTACAGCTTCTGGTCGAATTTTTTGGCTGGCGAGAACGAGTAGATGTGGTGGCGCACCTTGTCGTTGTTGGGAAAGGCGACCTGGCTGCCGGTCTGGATCACGCTCACGAGCGGCATGAACTTGAGCCCGCGCTGGGCGATCGAGGCCGGCTTGAGCATCTTCGGCAGCGCCACGCCCGGCTCCGGCTCGGCATACACGACGACGTCGGCGAGCGGCTTGCCGGCCGCGTCGCTGGTCTGGACGGCGATCGAGGCCGCCGCCGCGCTCACGCTCAGCAGGGACAGGCTTGTCAGGCAGGCGGTACGGAGCAAGGTTTTCATAGGCGCGATCAGGACGTGGGGCGAGCTCGGGAACCGCCAAGATGCCGGCGGTCTGTCGTCCTATTGTAGCGCCTGTTGCCTCCAGAGTAAAACATGTTGCACCACCGCCATCGGTAAATACACCCTTAGCGGCACGCACAATCCACGCCAGACCTCCCGGCCCGGCGCAAGCGGCCTTGAACAGCCTGCGCCGGCCGCGCGCAGGAACGGGGGCGCTATTGCGGCGGAAAATCTTCGTATGACCTCGGCAAGTATCCCCAGATCCGGACGACGTCACCACGCCGCTCGAAATCGAAGCCGATCTTGCCGAGCAGCGCAAGGATTTCACCGCCGTGGTCGATGGTGGTTGTGGGCAGCAGCCGCCCGAGGAATGGGCCGTCTTGATGCAGGCCGATATCGAACCATTCGACCCCTTCGAACGGGAACGGCAAGTGGCAAAACCATTCGACGTCCCAGTCCGTGACGAAACCGGTGACCGACTTCGAACGATAGGACGGGCGCCAACCTTCACGCGCGCGAAAGTAAGCGATCAACTCGTTCCATCGCGTATTGTTCGACGCGCTGGCCAAATTCCTGCTCGAGATCGCGGCATGGGTGCGCTTTCGTTCCCGATCATCATTGCCCGCATCTGCCATCGGCAAGTCGCTCACGGATTCCCCCAAGGTCGAATGAGAGCGGCTGGCCGCCCGAAAGTTGCACGATGGACAGCGCCGCATCGAAGCACTACGCTTTGGCGCAAGCTTAACGTTGCCGGCCACAAACCGCAACCGGGATTGGACGAGCGCCCGAAGCTGGGCCAAAAGCAAAAAAAACTTCCAAAGGGAAGCTTTTTGATCGTACTGCCAGACGAGACGCGGGTGCGCGCGCAAACAAGGGATCGTTGAACCGATGCTTACAGTCCCGCGCGCGCGCCGGCGCTGACGCTGCGGTGCGCGACCTGCCACTGGCGCGACAGGTCGAGCGCGTTGCCGATCTCGGACGGGGTCAGGCGGCGCCCGACGATGCTCTTGTTGGCGCAGGCGGTCTCGTCGCCGGCGTCGGCGGCGAGCAGCATCCACATGTAAGACAGCACGACGTCGCGGCCGACGCCGCGCCCGCTGCTGTACATGCCGCCGAGGTTGTACTGGGCCAGCGCGTGGCCTTGCTCGGCCGCCTGGTTGTACCAATACACCGCCATGGTGTCGTCCTGCGGCACGCCCTGGCCGTTCGAGAACATCACGCCGAGGTTGTTTTGCGCGCTCGCGTCGCCTTGCTCGGCGGCCATGCGGTACCACTTGGCGGCCAGCGTGTCGTTGACGGGCACGCCCTGGCCGGTGGCGTAGATCACGCCGAGGTTGAACTGGGCGTTGGCCGCGCCCTGCTCGGCGGCGCGGCGGTACCATTCGAGCGCGCGCTGCTCGTCGCGCGCGACGCCGCGCCCGTACGCATACAGGCTGCCGAGGTTGTACTGGGCCAGCAGGTGGCCCTGCTCGGCCGCGCGCAGGTACCACGACAGCGCGCGCGCCTCGTCCTGCTCGACGCCCTGGCCGTTGGCGAGCATCACGCCGAGGCTGAACTGGGCGTCGCGGTCGCCCTGCTCGGCGGCGCGCTGCAGCCAGGCCGAGGCGCGCAGCGGGTCGGCGCGCACGCCGAGGCCCTCGGCGTAGGCCATGCCGAGCTGGCGCTGGGCCCCGGCGTCGCCCTGCGCGGCCGACTGGCGGAACCACGACAGCGCCTGCGTGTCGCTGGCCTCGACGCCCTGCCCGCGCTTGTACATGAGGCCGAGGTTGAGCTGGCCCTGCGGGTCGCCCTGCACCGCCGCCTTGCGGAACCAGGCCATCGCCAGCGGGTAGTTGACGTTGGCGCCGTGCCCGTGCAGATAGCATTCGGCGAGCAGGTTCTGGGCGCTGGCGACGCCCTGTTCGGCGGCGCGGTAGAACCACGCGAGCGCGAGCTCGTGGCTTTGTTCGAGGCCGCGGCCCTTGCGGTACATCTGGCCAAGGTTTTGCTGCGCCGAGGCGTCGCCCTGCTCGGCCGCGTGGCGGAACCAGTAGGCGGCCTCGGCGTCGCTTTTTTCGACGCCGCGGCCGTTGTAGTACAGCGCGCCGAGGTGGTTCTGGGCGAACGCGAGGCCCTGGATCGCGGCCTGGCGCAGCCATTTGTAGGCGCGCGCGTAATCGCGCTCGATGCATTCGCCCTTTTTATACATGAGGCCGAGGTTGAATTGCGCGTAGGCGTCGCCGCGTTCGGCGGCCTGGCGGAACCAGACGTAGGTCGAATAGTTCTCGCGAGAGATATTTTGGCGGTTCATGGTGTCCTCCGGTGCGAAAACCGTTGAAAACGCTTTCGTTCTTGAGCAGAAACAGGCACCAAGCGGCCTGATAAGTATTGTTAAAAGTTTAATATGGGACGGGTGCCGCCGTTTGACTGCGCACAAGCGCCCCGCCAAGTTCGCACCATGGGGGGACGTGAAAAACCCCGCCGAGATCGCTCTGGGCGGGGTTTAATTTCGACCGGAAAGAATCAGGCCGCCGGCGGCGCCGGCTTCGGTCCGAACGCGTAGACCACGACCGCCGTGGCCGCGAGGCACCAGACGATCAGCGCGCCCGACGGCAGGTCGAACAACACCGACAGCACGAGGCCGCTGGCGTAGCCGAGCATGCCGGTCAGGTAGGCGATCGGCAGGCGCAGCCGCTCGCGATAATGGCGCACGGCCAGGCTCGGCACGATCAGGCTGGCGAACACGAGGTAGACGCCGACCAGTTGCACCGAGGCCGTCACGGCGAGCGCGAACACGAGGTAGAAACCGAGCCGGCCGATGCGTTCGTTGAACAAGGCGAGCACCGCCAGGATGATCGCCGCGCCGAGCGCCGGCAGGATCATCTGCGGATAGCTCACCCACAGGATTTGGCCGGCGAGCAAGTCGCGCAGGTGGTCGCCGCCATGCGGGTTATGCGCCACCAGCAGCAGGCCGGCGCTGGCGGCGAGGATGAACAGGACGCCGATCTGGGCCTCTTGCACGTCGGGCCAGCGCTTCTCGGTCCAGGTCAGCAGCAAGGCGCCGAGCACGGCCGCCGCGCCCGCCGCGAGCTGGATGGTCCAGCCCTGCGGGTCGAGGCTGCCGGAACCGGCGATGATCACGCCTAGCGCCGCGATCTGGGCGATGGCGAGGTCGATGAACACGATGCCGCGTTTGAGCACCTGGGCGCCGAGCGGCACGTGGGTCGCGAGCACCAGCAGGCCGGCCAGGAAGGCCGGCACGATGATCATGAAGTCAAACGCGGCCGCGTTCATTTGGACGCCGCGAGCAAGCGCTCGATGGTGCTGTCGAACAGCGCGAACAAGCTGCCGGACTGGGCGTCGGCGCCGACCGTGAACGGCAGCACCACCGCCGGGATCTTGCCGCGCTGCGACAGCCATTGCGAGGCGCGTCCGTCCTGGTAGGCCGCGCGCACGACCATCTTGGCCGGCTTGCCTTGCGCCTGCGCGCCTTGCAACAGGGCCAGCAATTGCCCGAGGTGGGCCGCGCTCGGCTCGACGCCGGGCTTCGATTCGAGCGTGCCGGCCACGCGCATGCCGAGCCAGCCGAGCAGGTAGTCCATGTTCTTATGGTGCTCGACCACGGCCATGTTGCGCAGCGGCGCCGCGCGCTGCTCCCACTTGAGCGTGGCAGCGGCCCAGCGCGCGGCGAAGTCCTTGTGGCGCGCCTGGTATTGCGCGGCGTTGGCCGGGTCGACCTCGGCCAGGCGCCTGGCCAGCGCCGCGGCGACCAGCGCGATGTTGTGCGGGTTCAGGTGCACGTGCGGGTTGCCGGCCGCATGCACGTCGCCCTCGCTGCGGTCGACGCTGGCCGGGATCCCGATGCGCGGCACAAACGTGCCGGCCTCGAAGAAGCCGGGCTGGCCCGGCGCGACCTTGGCGTTGCCCGACTGCTGCACCAGCAGCGGCAGCCAGCCCGCCTCGAGCTCGAGTCCGGTGCAAACGAGCAAATCGGCGTTGCGCGTGCGCGCGATCAGGCTCGGGCGCGCTTCGATCCGGTGCGGATCCTGCAAGGCGCTGGTCGCGCTCGAGGCGCTGACCTTGTCGCCGCCGAGTTCGCGCGCGAGCGCCTCCCATTCGGGCTCGCAGGCGAGCACGTTGAGGGCCTGGGCCTGGCCCGCGGCGAGGGCGGCTGCGCCCAATAAGATGGTCGCGACGGTGCGGTTGATAGTGTTCATGAAGGTCTCCTTAAAACGCGTGGGCGGAATGCGCGCCCAGGCTCATGATGTATTGGAGATAGAGCTGATTGTCGCGCACGCCCGGACGCGACTGGTCGCGCGCGAACTGCAGCCGCAGGCGCGAAAACTCCGACGGGCTGTAATCCAGCATGACGCTCGCACGCGCCGGACGGTAAGGCGCCAGCAGCGGGAAGTCGGCGCCCGTATACTGGCCGCTGTTGACCAGGCCGATCGACGGCGTGCCCGAGCTCAGGCGGTCATAACGCAGGCCCGCACGCCAGTTCGGCACGAACTGGTAGACGCCCTGCAAGTACCAGCCCGACTGGCTGCTCGCGTAGGCGTCGCTGTCGGCGCCGGTGCTCAGCGTGCCGCTTTCCTTGCGCCGGAAATACTCGCCCTGCAGCTTGAAGTTTTGCTGCGTCGAATTGCCGTTCGGCGCCCACTTATAGATGGCGTCGGCAATCATCAGGTTCGAGCGCCCGTCGAAACCGACGACCAGACCATTGTCCTCGTACTCGCGCGCGGCCGAGCCGGTGCGCAGGTAGGACAGGCCCGCGCGCCAGCTGCCGGAGTCGCCGATGTCGTCGCCGGCGTGCGCGAACACGGCGGCCGCGCCCGCGCCGTTCTTGTCGCGCTCGTTGCCGGGGAAGCCCGCCCCCTTGCCCACTTCGGCGCCCAGTTCGATGAAGGTCTCGGTCGGGGCCAGCCATTTAACCTGCACGCCGTCGGTCTTGTACTGGCCGCCGAAAAACGCCTGGTAGGCCAGCGGCGCGTCGACGAAATCCCAAGTGTGGGCGTGCTGCGCGTTGAGGTAGCCGAGCGAGGACAGGAAGCGCCCCGCGCGCGCATTGAAGCCGTTCGGCAAGGCGCGCGTGCGCACATAGGCCTCCTCGACCTCGGCCTCGTTCTCGGGCGTGAGCGCGAAGGTCAGCTGGCCGGCGAACTTGGGGTCGATATTGGCCGACAGCGTGATCTCGGACTCGCCGAGGTTGAAGCTGCGCGCGCCCGGACCGACCTCGCCGTCGGGCGGCACGAAGCCTTGCAACCGCCACTCGGCGGGATCGCGCGACAGGCGCGCAAAGGTGCCGCCAAGCACCATCGCGATGCTCGGGTTGAATGCATTGTTGCCGGCCACGACGGGGGGCGCCGCGGGGGCGGGTGCGGCAACGACAGGCGCCGGCGCGGCTGCGCCCTGGCGCGCCGCGACCAGCGCGCTGTTCTGGGCGGCGGCGGTCGCGGCCTGCGCGTCCTGCAGGCGTTGCTCGAGCGCTTGCAGGCGCGCCTCGTAGCTTTGCTTCATTTCCTGGATCTGGGCGCGGATCGCGGCCAACTCTTGGTCATCGGCAGCGCTGGCTGCGACGGGCATGGCGAATGCGGCGGCAAACGCCGCGCTCAATACGGTTTTCTGGAACATGGTAATCCTGTGCAAATAGAGAATGGGCGAGCCGCGTCCTTGGCGGACGTGCGGACTCAGGACATCAACACTCTAGGCAAGCACAGGCGGGGCGCGCGAATGGAAGTGGCAGGTGGTGCGTTCGACCGCGGCGCGGTTGCTGCGGTGTTCGACCCGGCAACTTGCGTTCGCCTCGGCGACCGCGTTGCGCGTGTTGCTGCCGAGCGCGCCCGACAATTGGGCGAACGCGAGGCATTCGTCGCAGCTCGGGTCTTGCGCGAAGGAACTCGACAGGTCGCGTTCGTCGGCCTGCTGCGCCGACGACGCCGGCGTATTGCCAAGCTTGCCCGAATAATGCGACAGCGCGTGCGAAGCCGCCATCTGCTGCGACAGCAGCAGCAGCAAGGACAACAACACGCGGATGACGCTGCGGCGGTTCATGGCAAATCGGCCCGGATCGAATCGTTAGTGGCGGTATTGTAATGCGATCAGGCAGAGGCTGTTGTTTTTTTTGCCGAGGCGTATTTACCGAGGAAATCGGGCACCTTTGCCGCGCTCAATTTGTTGACCGACACCAAGAGGGCCGGCTCGACCTGGGCCAGGCCGTAGGCGCGCCCGAGGTGGGCGCTGATATGGATCAGCACCTCGGCGGCGACCTCGGCGTCGGACTCGGCCCTGTGGGCCGCGCTGCGGAAGGCGATCCCGAGCTGGCGCGACAGCAGGCCGAGCTTGTAGCTGGGCAGGCCCGGGAACACGCGGCGCGACAATTTGAGCGAGCACACGAGCCCCTCGTGGGCGCAGGACATGCCGAGCCGTTCGCTCTCGGCCATGAGGAATTTCTCGTCGAAGCTCGCGTTGTGGGCCGCGAGCGCGTCGCGGCCTATAAAGTCGAGCAACTTCGGCAACACGCGCGCGACCGGCGGCGCGCCGTCGACCATGGCCTGGGTGATCCCGGTCAGGCCCGTGATGAAGGACGGGATGCGCACATTGCAGTTGACCAGCGAGACGAAGCGCTCGGTCACGCGGCCGTTGACGATGCGCAGCGCCGCCACCTCGGTGATGCGCTCGCCCATCGCGGGCGACAGGCCGGTGGTCTCGAAGTCGAGCATGACGATCGGTTGGTCGAGGTTCACTAAGCTTCCTGTTTGTGTGCTGGTGCGGGGTGGATCGGATGGGCCGGATCAGCCGAATTTGCGCACGGCGTCGAGCGCGAGGCCGGCGCCGATGCTGCCGAACAGGTCGCCTTCGACCTTGCGCGCATTCGGCACCAGCGCGCTGATACGCTCGCGCAACATGCGCACCCCGCTCGAGCCTCCCGTGAAGAACACGGTGTCGACCGCGTCGGGCGTGACGCCGGCATCGGCCAGCAACTTGAGCACGGTCTGGTCGATGCTGCCGACGAGGTGGCCGATCGCGTCCTCGAATTCGTGGCGTTGCAGGCGGACGGTCTCGGGCGGCGCGAGCCGCTCGAGGTCGATCTCGACCGTGTCCTGCTGCGACAGCGCGATCTTGCCCTCCTCCACCTTCAGCGCGAGCCAATGGCCGGCGCGCGCGTCGATCAGGTGTTGCAAGCGCGCGAGGCGGGCCGGCTCGCGCGCGTCGCGCAGCAGGTCGGCCAGTTGCAGCGAGGCCTTCTTGGTGTACGCGAGGTTGATCGTGTGCCAGGTCGCGAGGTTGAAATACACGCTCGACGGGATGTCGCCATTGTTGTTGAGGCGGCTGCCGAGGCCGAGCAGCGGCATGACCGAGGCCAGGCTCAGGTACTTGTCGAAGTCGGTGCCGCCGATGTGCACCCCGCCCGTGGCCAGGATGTCGTCGCGCCGCTCGGGCCGCGCCACGCGCTCGGGCGCGAGGCGCACCAGCGAGAAGTCGGAGGTGCCGCCGCCGATGTCGGCGATCAACACCAGTTCCTCGCGCGCGATCTGCGACTCGTAGTCGAAGGCGGCCGCGATCGGCTCGTACTGGAAGGCGATGTCGCGAAAGCCGGCCGCGCGCGCGACCTCGGCCAGCGTGTCCTCGGCCAGCCGGTCGTTGGCGGCGCTGTCGTCGATGAAGAACACGGGGCGGCCGAACACGGCCGAGGGGAACTCGCGCCCAGCGGCGAGCTCGGCGCGCCGTTTGAGTTCGCCGATGAAATGGCCGAGCAACATGCGGAACGGCAGCGAGCGGCCCGCGACCTCGGTCTGGCCGTCGATCAGGCTGGTGCCGAGCAGGCTCTTGAGCGAGCGCATCAGGCGTCCCTCGTAGCCGGCCAGGTAGCCCGCCAGCGCGGCGCGTCCGTAGCTGACCTCGTCGTCGTCGGCGTTGAAGAACACGACCGACGGCAGGGTCGGCTTGCCGTCCTCGAGGGCGAGCAGGGCCGACTGGCCGGGGCGCGCCCAGCCAACTGTGGAATTTGACGTACCGAAATCTACGCCGCAAGCGTTCGCCATGTGACCCTTCACTAACAGAGGGGCGGTATGTTACCAGATTCGAAGCGGAAATAGTGGATTGTGGCCGAAACGAACTTGCCCAGCTTCATTATTGCTGCGAATCAAAAAGACGCCCGCCCCATGCAGCTACGCTCTAGAGACTTCCGAATCGGAAACTTTACAGGGGGAATATCTTGCGCAATCAACTCTTCAGGACCCGCCTACCGCGCCTGGCCACACTGATCCCCGCGCTGGCCGTGGTGTTCGCGGCGGCGACGCTGGGCGGCTGCGGCGGCGGAACCGGCGCCACCACGGGCAATTGTCAGTTGGGCAGCACGGCCGGTTGCGGAGGCACGCTGCCGCCGCCGCCGCCGCCGACCGAGCCGCCGCCGCTCGACCCGGCCACGCTGGCCGACTCGGTCAGCCTGGTCTTCAGCAGCGAACAGCTGGCCTCGGCCGGCATCGCCGGCACCGAGGTCGGCGTCACGGCGCTGGTGCGCACGGCCGACAATGTCGCCTTGCCCAACGCCAAGATCGTGTTCAGCGCCGATTCGGGCCTGATCGTCGCCAACACGGCCACCACCGACAGCGCCGGCAAGGCCAGCGCCGCGCTCGGCACGGGCGGCTCGCGCCTGAACCGCGCGATCGTGGTCACGGCCAAAGTGGGCAGCAAGAGCGCCACCGCCGTCGTCAATGTGGTCGGCACCAAACTGCTCGTCAGCGGGCCGGCCAGCATGACGCTCGGCGCCAGCGCCGACCTGCTCGCCACGCTGGTCGATTCGGCCGGGCGCCCGATCGCCGGACAGGAGCTCGGCGCCAGCGCCAAGATCGGCAACACCGTGTTCATCGCGGCCAAGCAAAGCGACAGCCTCGGCCAGGTCAGCGTGCGCATCACCGCGACCCAGCGCGGCAGCGAGCTGGTCACCGTGACGGCGCCCGGCGCCAGCGCGGCCAAGGCCATCACCGTCGGCGGCAGCGATGTGAGCATGACGCCGGCGATCGTGGTCGGGGCCAACGGCGCCGAGCAGGTCAGCGAAATTCCGGTCGGCAGCTGCGCGCCGGTCGGCGGCAGCACGACCATCGGCGGCACCGTGACGCTGGCGGCCTCGCGCGGTCGGCTCTACACCAACGCCGGCTGCACCAGCTTGCTCGGCGGCGCGCGCGCGCTCAGCGGCGGCGCCTTTCCCGCGACCTGGATCAAGTCCGACAACGCCGGCATGAGCACGATCGAGGCCAGCATTTCGGGCGGTGGCACCGGCAGCACCCGGGTCGAATTCGTGGCCCCGCTCGGCAACCAGTCCTGGGTCAACCTGCAAGCCGAAATGGCGGTCGTCGGCGCCGGCGAGCGCACCACGATGGTCGCGGTGGTGCGCGACGGCACCGCCGCCAACAACCTCGTAAAAGGCGCGCTCGTGCAGTTTTCGATCTTGGCCGACCCGAGCGGCGGCAACCTGCTCTCGCCGCTAACGGTCGCCACCGGCAGCGACGGCGTCGCGCGCGCCGTGTTCGTGGCCGGCCCGGCCGACGGCGGCAAGGACGCCACCCTGATCGAGGCGCGCCTCGGCGCCCTGCCCGACGCCGTGACCACCACCACGCTCACGGTCAACAAAAAGGCGCTGTCGATCCAGTTCGGCACCGGCAACCTGTTGATCCCGTTCTCCGATTCGGTGCTGCAGCAGGACTTCACCGTGTTCGTCTCCGACAGCGCCGGCAACCCGGTCAAGGATGTGGCGATCAGCGCTTCGGGCTGGCCGCTCAGCTACAGCAAGGGCAAACACGAATGGGTCGCGCCGGTCGCGGGGAGCGAGCAGCCCGGCCACTGGGCGCAGGTCGCCGACGTGGTCGTCTGCGACAACGAGGACGTCCTGCGCAAGGGCTTGTTCGAGAACGCCTACGATGTCAACGGCAATGGCGTGCTCGACCCGGGGATCCCGCTGTCGGTCAGTGCCAGCGGCAAGACCGACGCGCTCGGCCTGGTGAAGGTGTCGGTGCGCTATCCGCGCGACCGCGCCCATTGGGTGCGCCTCGAGCTGACCGTGCGCGGCACCGTGGCCGGCACCGAGGCGCAGGCGCGCCACAGCTTCACGTTGCGCGGCCTTGCCAGCGACTACGCTTTGTTTGCGGTCCCGCCGCCGGGGAGAGTCAGCCCTTACGGCCAGGGCGTGTGCTCGACGCCCTGACGCGCTTCTGTTTGCCTGAGTGCCGCAAGGTGCCGATTCCCCGTGAATCGCACCTTGCTTTTTTTGGTGAGCGAACTTATCTTTTGAAAGCAAGGAATCGACTATGCATTTTTGCATGGAGGACGGCGCCTCTATGCAGGAATGTATGGCTCACGGGGAACCGCGGCGCTTCAGGCGTCGAGTTTGAGGAACACATCGCGGTCGGGCGCGAAACTGGCGTACAGCGGCAGCAAGGCGCCGCCCATGGCACGCGCGTCCGGGCCGATCATGCCAGCAAGAACCTGCGGGCGCTGCACCCCCTCCCAGTTGTAATGCTCGAGCGAACGGCCGACCGCCCGCATCAATTGCTCAAGCAGCGCGCGCGAGCATGAGCCGTCGATGATCACGCCCTCCAAATCGAGCAGGCAACTGGCGCTGGTGACCGCCATCGCGATCGCGCCGGCCGCCTGTTCGGTCCAGGCCGCGCTGTGCTCCGACCACGGCGCCGTGTTCGCGCGCTCGTCGTAGGCGGCCACCGGATCGAGGCCGGCCTGTTCGAACGCCGATTCCAGGCACAGCAAGGATGCCGTGCCGAGCAGTTGCGCGGGCGCGACGCCGCCCGGGCCCGCCAGCCCCACCGGCAGCGAACCGATCGCGCCGGCATTGCCGTGCAGGCCGGCGTGCAGATTGCTGTCGATGACCAGCCCGCCGCCGATGAAGGTGTCGACGAACAAATACAGGAAGCTCTTGATGCTGCGCCCGCGCCCGGCCACCAGTTCGGCCACGCAGGCCGCGGCCGTGTCTTTGGCGAACTGGACCGGCAAACCGGTCTCGGCCTCGATGCGGCCGGCGATGTCGACCCCATCCCAGCGCGCCGCCTGCGCGGGCTCGAACTTCATCAGGTTCTGCCAGCGCTCGAGCGATAGCGGCGCGGCCACGCCGATGCCGTTGATGCGTGCGCGCTGGCCCGGCTCGAGGGCGGCGCGCATGCGCGCCACCTGCTCGGCGATGGCCGGGAACACCTGGTCCGGATCGGGGAGCCGGTAGTTGAGCGAGTAGCGCATGCGCACCGCGCCGACAAAATCGATCAGCAGCACGTCCACGCTGCGGCGCCCGATCTTGACGCCGATCGAAAAGGCGCCGTCCGGGTTGAGCGCGATGGGCACCGAAGGCTGGCCGATTTTTCCGCGCACCGGCGCCAGCTTGACCACCAGGCCGTCGTCGAACAGGCGGTTGATGATCAGCGACACGGTCTGGGTGCTGAGCGCGGTCAGGCGCGCCAGGTCGGCCTTGGGCATGCTGCCGTTGAGCCGGATCGCCTGCAGCACCACCCTTTCGTTGAACTGGCGCATGCCGGTCTGGTTCGAACCGCGCGGGCGCAAGTTGGCGGCGATGTCGCCGTCGTCGATCGGTGCTGGCGCTAGAGTTTCCGGCATGTGTGCGGCTCCCGGGCGCACGCGGCAGCCCTGATAAACAAACCGCGAGTCTGCACTATCGCGTCCCCATTGGCAACTTCGGCGAGGGAGCCCCAGAGCGCCGCGTTTGCGCCGCCCGCTTAAATAAAGCTCCTTGATTTATTAAGTATTCCGTTATATATTGCTTCTAGGCCAGCCATAGGCCACAAGAAAAAACCAAGGAGACAAGATGAAGCTACAGCACCGTATTGCGCTGACATTGCTCATGTGCGCGGCGGGTTTGGTCCAGGCCGCGCAACCGATCGTCGGCCTGATCACCAAGACCGACACCAACCCCTTCTTCGTCAAGATGAAGGAAGGCGCCCAGCGCGCCGCCACCCTGCAAGGCGCCAAACTGTTGACGGCGGCCGGCAAGGCCGACGGCGATAACGCGGGCCAGGTGACGGCGATCGAGAACATGGTGCTGGCCGGCGCCCGCGCGATCCTGATCACGCCCAACGACGCCAGGGCGATCGTGCCGGCCATTAAAAAGGCGCGCGCCCAGGGCGTGATGGTCATCGCGCTCGACAGCCCGGCCGAGCCGCGCGAAGCCACCGACGCCCTGTTCGCCACCGACAACTACAAGGCCGGCCTGCTGATCGGCCAGTACGCGCGCGCCGCCTTCAAGGGCAAAGCGGCAAGAATCGCCACCCTCGACCTGTTCCCGGGCCATCCGGTCGGCATCGCCCGCCACAACGGCTTCATGGCCGGCTTCGGCGTCCCCGGGATCGGCCCCAAGACGGTCGAACTGGCTAAAAGCGCCGACCTGGTCTGCATGGCCGACAGCTCCGGCGACCAGGCCAAGGGTCAGACGGCGATGGAGAACTGCCTGCAAAAAAATCCCGACATCAACCTCGTGTACACCATCAACGAGCCGGTCGCGGCCGGCGCCTACCGGGCCCTCAAGGCGCTCGGACGGCACAAGGACGTGATGATCGTCTCGGTCGACGGCGGCTGCGCGGGCGTGCGCGACGTCAGGGCCGGGATCATCGCCGCCACCGCCCAGCAATACCCCTTGAAGATGGCCGGGCTGGCGGTCGACGCCGGCATCGTCTACGCCAAGACCGGCGTCAAGGCCAGCGGCTATACCGACACCGGCGTGACCCTGATCACCGACCACCAACTGGCCGCCCAAGACAGCAAGGACACCGGTTTCGGCCTCAACTCCTGCTGGGGGAAATAGGGCCGGCGGGCGGCGCATCCGGCGCCGCCCCCTGCCCGCCCGCCACCACTCGATAGGATCCGCCATGGCCTCCCGTTTCAAACAGGCGCTGCCGTCGATGAGCGCGCTCGGCCCCGTCACGGCCCTGCTCGCCGCAACCATCTTCTTCAGCCTGCAGTCGGACCGCTTTTTGAGCGGCCAGAATTTCTCGCTGATCCTGCAGCAGGTCATGGTGCTCGGCGTGATCGCCATCGGCCAGACCCTGATCGTGCTCACCGCCGGCATCGACCTGTCGTGCGGCATGGCGATGGCGCTCGGCTCCGTGGTCGGCACCAAGTTCGCGGTCGACTACGGCCTGCCGCCGTCGGCCGCGATCGTGTGTGGCATCCTCGTGTGCGTGCTGATCGGCTGCGTCAACGGCGCCCTGGTGAGCTCGGTGAAGCTGCCGGCCTTTATCGTCACGCTCGGCACGATGAACATCGCGTTCGCCATCACCCAGATCTATTCGCAGGCGCAGACCGTGACCGGCATCCCCGAGGCCATGACCTTCTTTGGCGAGACTTTCAGCATCGGCGGCGCCGCCTTCACCTACGGCACCGTGCTCATGCTCGCGCTCTACCTGCTGACCTGGTTGTTCCTGCGCGAGACCGCTCCCGGGCGCCACCTGTATGCGGTCGGCGACAAGCCGGAGGCGGCGCGCCTGGCCGGCATCCGCAGCGGCCGCGTGCTGCTGGGCGTGTACACGGCCGCCGGCCTGTTCTACGGCATCGCCGCGATGCTCTCGGTGGCGCGCATGGGCGTGGGCGACCCGCAGGGCGGGCAAACGGACAACCTCGACAGCATCACCGCCGTGGTGCTGGGCGGCACCAGCCTGTTCGGCGGGCGCGGCGGCATCGGCGGCACCCTGGTCGGCGTGCTGATCGTCGGCGTGTTCCGCAACGGCCTGACCCTGATGGGCGTGGCCTCGGTCTACCAGGTGCTGGTGACCGGCGTGCTCGTGATCCTGGCCGTGGCCACCGACCAACTGACCCACAAGAAAGGCTGACCATGCGCGAAGCAAGCGCCCCCGTCGTGCTCGAAGCGCGCGGCCTGGTCAAGCGCTACGGCGGCGTGACCGCCCTCGACGGCACCGACTTTGAACTGCGCGCCGGCGAAATCCTGGCCGTCATCGGCGACAACGGCGCCGGCAAAAGTTCGCTGATCAAGGCGCTCTCGGGCGCGCTCGTGCCCGACGCCGGCCAGTTGCTGCTCGACGGCCGGCTGCTGCGCCTCAAGTCGCCCGTCGACGCGCGCCGCCACGGCATCGAAACCGTGTACCAGGACCTGGCGGTGGCGCCGGCCATGACGATCGCCGAGAACCTGTTCCTCGGGCGCGAGATCCTGCGCCCGGGCCTGCTGGCCAAATGGCTGCGCCTGATCGACAAGAAACGCATGCTGGCCGAGGCCGCGGCCCATATGCAGGACCTCAAAATCGGCATCGGCTCGATGAACCAGGCGGTCGGCACCTTGTCGGGCGGCCAGCGCCAGGGCGTGGCGGTGGCGCGCAGCACCGCGTTCGCACGCCACGTCGTCATCCTCGACGAGCCCACCGCCGCGCTCGGCGTCAAGGAGGGCAATATGGTGCTCGAACTGATACGCCGGGTGCGCGAGCGCGGCCTGCCCGTCGTGCTGATCAGCCATAACATGCCGCACGTGTTCGAGATCGCCGACCGCATCCACATCCAGCGGCTGGGCAGACGCGTGGCCGTGGTCGACCCCAGGCACATCAGCATGTCCGACACGGTGGCCGTGATGACCGGCGCCAAGGATCCGCGCGACCTGCCAGCCGCCGCCCATGCTTAAGCCACGCATGCCCCTGCCGTGCCCCAAGCCGCCCGCCGCGCCCGCCGTTGCGAACCAGCCGCCGGCCCAGCCGCCGCCGGCGCAGGCCCGCACCACCGCCGCCGCCCGGCCACACCCCGGCGGCGACGCCTTCCTGTTCAGCGAAGGCGTGATCACAGATTGGCGCCGTCCCTGAACCGGGCGGCGCCGCAAACCCCGGCATGGCCGCGCGCCGTGCCCCTTGATTAGGAGTACACATGGTAGTGACATACGGCGAAGCGCTGGTCGACATGATACAAATGCCCGACGGCCGCTTTGCAAGCGCGCTTGGCGGTTCGGTCTGCAATTTCACGCAGGCCGGGGCACGCCAGTCGATGCCCCTGGTTTACCTCAACCGGCTCTCGCGCGACGCCTTCGGCGAGCGCTTCGTGCGCCTGTTCGACGGCGCCGGCGTGACGCTGGCAAACCCTTTGCGCAGCGATTGCCCGACCTCGCTCGCGATCGTCACGCTCGACGAGGACAGGTCGCCGAGCTACGCCTTCCACCGGCAAGGCGTGGCCGACCGCGACATCACGCCGCAGGAGGCCTGCGCCCTGCTGCCCGAGGGCGCCGCCTTGTTCCACACTGGTGGACTGACCCTGGTGCCCGACGAACTCGACAAAACGCTCGCCATCATCGAGGCGGCCCAGCGCCGCGGCGCGCTGGTGTCGATCGACGCCAACATGCGCCCGCTGGCCTGCGCCGACCTGCCACGCTACGCGGCCGGCGTGCGCGGCGCGCTCACCCACGCCGACCTGATCAAGGTGAGCGACGAGGACCTGGCCCACCTGGGCCTGGGCGGAGGCGACCCGCGCGTTCTCGCCAAGGCGCTGTTCGACGATTGCCAGGCCAGCCTGGTCGCCCTGACCCTCGGCGCGCAGGGCGCCGTGCTGATGTCGCGCGGCGCTTGCGTGGAGGTGGGCACGCCGCCGGGGCTGGCCGTGGTCGACACGGTCGGCTGCGGCGACTGTTTTTTGGCGGGCCTGGTGGCGAGCCTGTCGCAGCAGGGCCTGCTCACCCGGGCAGCACTCGGCTCGGCCGGCCCCGAAGCCTTGCGGCGCGCCGGACGCCATGCGGTCGCATCGGCCAGCCTGAACGCGACGCGCGAGGGCTGCCGTCCGCCCACCGCCGCGGAGGTGGCGGCCTTTGTGCAGGAAAACGCAGCGACGATGTGATCCGGCCGCGCGGCGGTGGCAGCGCCGCGCGGCCGCCGCCCCATACGATAACTATAAGGATGGAGACGCGATGAAAACCAACATGCGAGATCAGTCGAGCCCCAAAAGCCGGCTCGCCTTGGCCGTGGTCTCGGCGTGCGCTGCGGCCGCAATGGCCGGCTGCAGCGGCACCGACGCGCCGAGGAAAGTGCCGCCGGCTCCCCCCGCGCCGGGCACCCCGCAGCAATCGGCCTACCTCGAGCCGGCGCGTCCGCAGTTGTCGTTCTCGGCGGCGAAAAACTGGATGAACGACCCGAACGGCCTGGTCTACTACGACGGCGAGTACCACCTGTTCTACCAATACAATCCCAACGGCAGCCAGTGGGGTGACATGTCGTGGGGCCATGCGGTCAGCACCGACCTGGTGCGCTGGACCGAGCTGCCGCTGGCCCTGCCCGTCGAAAAAAACGACAAGGGCGAGGTGGTCCAACTGATTTTTTCGGGCAGCGCGGTGGTCGACGCCAACGACACCAGCGGCTTAGGCCGGCCCGGCAAGCCGGCCATGGTCGCCGTCTACACCAGCGTCTATCCGCAGGCGCGCACGCTGGCCAACGGCAAACGCGTCGAGGCGGGCACCCAGGCGCAGTCG
The DNA here is from genome assembly GCA_040384885.1 of Pseudomonadota bacterium. GTDB lineage: Bacteria > Pseudomonadota > Gammaproteobacteria > Burkholderiales > Burkholderiaceae_D > Telluria_A. The sequence goes on from JAZKIN010000009.1 coordinate 57,512, forward strand.
CTCGCCTACAGCACCGACCGCGGCCGCAGCTGGACCCGTTACGCGGGCAACCCCGTGATTGCGCTGCCGCCCGGGCCCTATCTCGACCAGTTCCGCGAATTCCGCGACCCCAAGGTGTTCTGGCACGAGCCCGAGAAGAAATGGGTGATGGTGACCGTCATCGCGTCGCTGCGCAAGGCGCTGCTGTACTCGTCCAAAAACCTGCGCGAGTGGGAGTACATGAGCGAATTCGGACCGGCCAACGCGGTCGGCGGCGCCTGGGAGTGCCCGGACCTGTTCGAGATGGCGGTCGACGGCACGAACGCGCGCAAATGGGTGCTCACCGTCAGCCTGAACCCGGGCGGCGTCGCGGGCGGCTCGGGCTCCCAGTACTTCACCGGCCAGTTCGACGGCAGGCAGTTCAAGGCCGACAACATCATTTCGACGGCGCCTCCGGCCGGCACCCTGTTCGAGGGCTTCGAGGGCGCCAGCTATGCCGCCGCCGGTTGGCAGGTCAGCGGCGCACTGGGCCTGGCGCCGGGCGCGGGCAATGCCGAAGGCCACGGCGGCGTGGCCGCGTTCGAGGGCAAACGGCTTGCCAACACCGGCATCGGCGGCGACGCCGCGACCGGCACCCTGAGCTCGCCCGTTTTCAAGATCGAAAAAAAATTCATCAACCTGCTGGTCGGCGGCGGACACCATCCGCACGACCCGGACGCCGGCGACGGCGCGCTGCCGGCGGGGTTGCCGCTGTTCGCCGGCGCCGATTTCGAGGGCCCCGACGGCGCCACCTACACCGCGACCGGGTGGAGCGCCGGCGGCGACCTGCTCAAGGTCCCCGTGGCGACCGGCGCCATCGGCGACCAGCAGCCGGTGCCTGGATTTACCGGCAAGCGCCTGGCCAACACCTACGTCGGAGCGCTGCTCGACAAGGGCGGCGACGCGCCGAAAGGCACGCTGAGCTCGCCCGCGTTCGCGCTGTCCAAACCGTACATCAATTTCCTCATCGGCGGCGGCACCCACCCGTGGGGCGGCGTCGCCCCGACCGCAGTCGTGCTCAAGGTGGATGGCAAGGTGGTGCGCAGCGCGACCGGAAAGAACGAGGAGCTGCTGCAATGGACCAACTGGGACGTGCGCGAGTTTGCCGGCCAGCAGGCGCAGATCGTCATCGTCGACGACAACGCCGAGGGCTGGGGCCACATCAGCGCCGACCATTTCATGGCCGCGGACCAGCCCGCGCTGCCGCCCTCGCGCGAGACCTCGGTCAAGCTGCTCGTCGACGGCAAGGTCGTGCGCAGCGCCACCGGCGACAACGCCGAGTCGCTGGCCTGGAACAGCTGGAACGTGGCCGCCTTCCTCGGGCGCCAGGCGCAGATCCAGATCGTCGACCGCAACAGCGGCGGCTGGGGCCACATCCTGGTCGACCACATCGTGTTCTCGGACCAGCGCAAGGACAGCGCCGACTGGCTCGACTTCGGATCGGACTTCTATGCGGCCGTGACCTGGAACGGGGTGCCGGACGACAAACGCATCGCGATCGGCTGGATGAGCAATTGGAACTACGCCGGACTGGCGCCCAATTCGCCGTGGCGCGGCGCCCAGGCCATGGCGCGCGAATGGAAGCTGCGCACCATCGACGGCGTGGCGCGCCTGGTGCAGGAGCCGGTGCAGGCGATGGCCTCGCTGCGCACCGGGGTGCTGCACAGCGCCGCCGACGTCGCCCTGGCCGGCGCGGCGCTGCCGGTGGCACCGATCCAGTCGTCCGCGCCGCGGCCGCTCGAAATCGAGGCCGAGTTCAAGGCGGGCACGGCGCGCAGCTTCGGCCTGAAGGTGCACACCGGCGCCAACGGCGACGAGACCGTGGTCGGGTACGACGCCGTGGCGGGCGAGCTGTATGTCGACCGGAGCAGGTCGGGCGCGCTGCTCGACGCCTCCTTCGGCGCGCGCCACGGCGCCCCCCTGCCCTTGCGCTCGGGCCTGGTCAAGCTGCGCGTGGTGGTCGACAACGCATCGGTCACCGTGTTTGCCAACGACGGCGAAGTGGTGCTGACCGAGCAGATCTTCCCGGGGTTGGCCAGCAACGGCATGGCGCTGTTTAGCGAGGGCGGCACCGCGACCGTGCAGCAGTTGAAGGTATGGTTGCTCAAGTCGATCTGGGCGCCTTAAGCAGCTTAGCTACGTCCGGAGGGCGTTTTAACGCCCCCATGGCCGGCAACGGCCCTTGGTTTTTCTCAGTCCGGGGCGACGCCAGAAACAGCGCGGTTAAATATGTCAAAAAAAAACCGAACCCACATCGTCCTCGCGAAGGCGGTGGCGCACGCGCCACCCCCTATAGCCATCCCACCAAACGTGCGATGCGGATTACTCCGCCGCGACAGCCTCGGCCTGGATGCGCAACGGCACGTCCATCTTGAAGCCATAATCCTTGCCGGCGACGAGCCCGAAATCGTCGCGCTTGAAGCTGCCGTACGCATCGGCGCCACACAGTTCGCGTTTGAGCATCGGGTGGGGAATGCATTTGAACAGCGCGAGCTTGAGCTTGACCGGCCTGGTCACGCCGCGCAGCGTCAGCTCCCCGGCCACTTCGGTCGGCATGCCGTTGACGAAGCCGGTCAGCCTGCCCTTGTAGCGCGCCGGCCCGAATTTCTCCGCGTCGAAGAACTCCTTGCCTGCGGCCCATTTGTTCAAGGCATCGTGGCCGAAGTCGACGCTGGCCGTATCGATGCTGATGTCGACCGTGCCGCTTTCCGCGGCCTTGTCCAGCACGACGGTGCCGGAACTGACGTTGAACTTCCCGCGCCAGACCGAGATTCCCATGTGGTCGGCCTCGAAGCTCGGAAAGGTGTGGGCGGGGTCAATCTTGTAGCTCACCGGTGCAGCCGATGCGATTCCGATGCAGGCTGCCAGCAGTGACATCAAAAGTGTGTTTTTCATGTTCATCGTCCTGAAGTAAGGTGGCTGTTGAGCCGTTCGAGGTTTTGCCAAGCGCCTTCGACAGCGCCAAATTTTTCATAACTTTGAGGTGCCCGCGCGCTGCGCGTAGCGGCTTGCAGCAGCATTAGCCGCCTCCTGCGGGGCTCTCGATTGTACTCGACAGGCGGTGGGCGATTAGACAGTGAACTGCCATCAGCCGATCAGTCCGTTTAAGGCCCGAAGCGGACACTTTGCACGGGAGCCAGCTAAGCATGCCACAGCCGTTTAAAACCTCGGCACTAGTCGAGCGCTAGCACCTGTTGCCAGAGCGCGACCGGCGCGACGCCCGCGTACCCTGACTCTTGCGCATCATTACATTCGATAACGATCCAGTCTCCGACCGCGGTCTTGGCGATATCGATGACCAGAAAAGGTACCTTCACTCGATCGGCCGCCCGGCGCGCGAGCGCCAGCCCGGCCTCGATATCGGCGGAACCGTAATGCACTACCTGATACCAATAGGGCCCCCATCCAACACACTGCCCTCGCCACCAGAATGAACGGTACTCGACCGATGGCTGCACCTTACCCGGTACCGTTCCGGCGACCGGCATCAAGGGCACAAACTCGCGCACAACCGGCTTTTGCCAGTGCAGTATCGGGTCGCTCCGATAAGCCTTCGCTGCGCGCTCGTAGTGTGACCGGCTTTGGATCACTGCCAAGTCGGGATTATGTTTGCTGGTCTGACGCGATCCCTTCAGAAAGATCGGCCAGGCAAAATGCTCCTCGATTTCATCTGCACTAGGCAATGCATTGAACACTAGCGTGCGCGGGGTGCAGTTTTCAATCAGCGGATACCAGTGCTCCAGCTCGCTGGCGAGTGCGTGTTGCTCAGGCGTGTTCACTAGACGCAACCCGCGCTCCAGGTAATTGTCGTATGTTTCCTGATAGTCGGGGATCGAACCCACGCGCAGAATGCAAGACTCCTCGCCCTCGATACGGTAGGGATGGTCGCATGCGAAATGTAGTTCAAAGTCGAAGTCGTAGGCCGCGACGCCGACCACCTCGCTGCAGACGATGAATCTGCCACCAATACGTGCAATGTTCAAGTTATTCCCAAGAGTAGAATCAGCTTAGCTGCCAAGCAGCCCATCACAGCAAGCTCAGAGTATTGAACTCGCGGCCGCATGATGGCCGAGAGAATCGCGGGATCGTCTACGCCTCATATCGCCGAGTTCGCTAACTGTTCAAGAACCCAAGGGGCAAGTGCTGATAAACGGACAGGAACGCTTCTTTACCGTGATCCGTGCGAGAAGCAGCGGGTTGGTGCATTTTAAAAAAGAAGACACACGCGAGCGGTTTACTAGCTACGCATTAGCCCGTGTCCGTTTGCTCCCTAAGTCAAGTGCTGGTCTGATCTTAAAGCATTCTTTAACAAGCAGGAAACGTATTAAAGAAACCTATAATTTGCCAGCGGCGAGGTCGGTTATCGCGCAGGTGGCCGGCGACCGATAACCGCCAATCTTTTGCACTTTACTGCGGACAGGCGCCGTCGTCTCACCGAAGCCACGGGGCCAGTGCCGACACATGGACACGAACTCTTCTTTACCGGACCGTGCGAGATGCAGCGGATGGGTTCACCCATCTTGTTTAAAAAAAGACGGGAGCGGCTAGCCGAGGACAGGCCGCTGAATGGACGCGCTGCGTCGAAGCCTCAGCTGCGCCCTGCCGGGAAGGCGGGCGGCGCGGCCAGCATGGCCCGCCAGCGCCAGAACACGATCACTCCGACCAGCAGCGCCACCACAAAAGCGAGCGGGCCGCGCGGTTTCACCAGCATCATCGATAACGTCAGTACCAGGGTCAGTCCAAACAGCAAGCCCACCACGATCCTGTCCCGCCCTTTGCTTCCCAAGGCAAAATTGCGCAGCACGCCGCCGGCAAGTAACACCGACACAGCGACCGCCGACATGAGTTCGATCAACTGCGTCCGCGGCACGCCCACCAGCGCCAGGAGCAAGGCCGAGCAAACCATGGTCGCGCTCCAGTTTTTGAAGAAAACGCCAAGCAGGCCGCGCGCCAGCATACGATTGAGCGTGTCCGACCCGGGCAGGCCCGGCGCCAGGCGCAGCAACGCTTGCTCGGGCCGGCCCGCCGCAAGCCTGGCGATCTCCATCTGCAAAAAGCATTGCGAGACAAGGACCGATCCCACAACGATGCCCGATATCGCACCCGGGTTCTGCGCGAGGAGCAGGCACAGCACTGCGTTCACGAGCAGCGTGGGCAACTGTCCGCTCAGCTTGACCGTCCAATGCAGATTGGGTCCGAGCCCATGCATTAGCAAGTTTTGCCGGTCCCGGCGCGCACAGTCCCTGCGCAGGCAGCCCGCGTACACGGCGCCAAAGGAAGCCATCAACTTGCCGGAACCGGGCTCGGTGCCGCGCACTGTGTGGCTCCACTGCTGCAGGAACATGCCTTGCGGACGGTCTCCACCATTTTCGCCCAGTAGCCCTTGCAAGGCATGGCACATCAAGGCGCCCAGCAGCGCGGCGCCGGCGGCCATACCTGCTGGCGTCGCAAACAGGCCCGCGATCTGCGCGACCTCGTGAAGCTCGAGCAGCAGCAGCGGAGCCGACGCCAGAGCGATAAAACCGAACACTCCCCTCCCCGCCACGATCAGTGCCACGAAAACGAGTACCAGGCCCGCCACCAGTGCCCACTGCAAATGGTGGCCGAACACGCCCCCCGCGGCCAGCGCAATGATTAACACCAGGCACAAGCACACAAGAACGGTGGTCGCCATTGCGCTACGGCGCAGCTGCGGGAACATTCTGATCGCGCGCCGCTCAAACTGAAGGCCGATGCTGATGAGGTACAGGGCCCACCACCCCACCAGTTGTCCGGCGCCGACGATGCAGGCCAGGCCGGCGGCGGGCTTCGTCTCGCCAAGCATGGCCCATAGGGTAAAACTAGCGGTAAGGGCCAGCATCAGCCATTGCATCCATGGCCTGCCCATGGTCCGGCGCAGCCGAACCGGCTGTAGCAGCAACATCAGCGCGATGCGCATCGTCTGCATAATTCCTCCAAGCGAGATAGTTGTTTCAAACGGTGTGACAGGACCTGGGAGAACAGCACAAGCGCCAGCACCAAGCGACTCAGCTCAGGATCGATGGTCACGCGCGTGCTTGAGATAAAAATGGCCGCCCGAAGGCGGCCATCATCAAACCATTCCTACCCCTGCCGGCTTAGAACCGATAGGTAAGGCTGGCGCGGATGGTGCGGCCAAACAGCGGCCGCATCACGCCGCGATTGCGGCTGCCGTCGGGCGAGAGCAGGTCGGAGAACAGCGGATCGCCTTCGGTGAACGAGAGCTGGTTGGTCACGTTCGCCACGTGGACCTGCGCCGTGATGCGCGGCGTCGGATGGTACTGCGCGCCCAGGTTGAGGATGTAGTAGGCCGGCAGCAGCGTGACATTGTTGTCGCTCGCCTCCGAAAAACGCGATCCCGTGTACTGGTACTGGCCGTACAGCGTCACCGGCAAACCGGTCAGGGACTTCAGATCGTACGAAGGCGTCAGGTTGGCCATGAACTTGGCCAGGCGCCGCGGACGGCGGCCGTCCTCGCTGACCTGGACATAATGGTAGCCAGTGATCACGCCCTGCGGGTTCTTGTCCTCCTGGGTGACGGTGTAGCTGGCGCCGTTCACCGTCGGATTCTGGGTCACGATGTTGCCCTTGAGCTCGAGCCCTTCGACCGCTTTCGGACGGAACGTGAGTTCGACCTCCGCGCCCACGTTTTTGACGCCGCGTTTATACAGTTGCGCGACGTCGGGACAGGAATTGATCTGGGTCACGCCGCCTTGCGTGGTGCAGCTCGCCGCGCCGATGTCCTTGTGCACGTTGACGGCGCTGCGCGGCGAGAAGCTGTTGTAGAACACCGCCACTGCCGCGCCGAAGCCGCGCGTCAGGTAGCGCAAGCCGCCCTCGTACTGCCTGATGTGCTCGACCGCGCTGATCGTGACGGGCTGGCCGTTGACCACTTGCGGGCTGGCCGTGGCCAGGTTGTTCAAGTCTTCGAGGCTCGGCAGGCGGAACGAATCGGACACCAGGCCATACACCGCGAGCGGCTTGCTAAAGCTGTAATTGGCGCCGGCCGACCAGCCCAGCCCGTGGTAGGTCTTGTTCAGCAGTTGCGAATTGCCCGGCAAATGGATCTCGTTGTCGGCGGCCGTGTCCTGCAGCGACCCGGGAACGACATTGGCCGGCGTCAGGTCGACCACGCGGTTGCGTTCGCGGCGGTCGACGTTCGCCTTGACATCCTGCCAGCGCACCCCGATGTCCATCTTCAGCTTGCCGCCCATGGTTTCCCAATGGTCGAGCAGGTAGGCCGCGTTGCCGTCGGCCTCGATGTTGCTGACGAAGCCGAACCAGCCCGGCAGGATCGCGCTGCCGCTCGTGAGCGACGGTCCGACCCGGTTGCCGGCCGCGTCGACGACGGTCAACTCGGCCAGGCGCGAACGCTCGGCCGTTTCGCTGACCATCAGCGACGCCTGGAAATTCGGGTCGTAGGTGTAGTGGCTGCGGTACAGTCCGAAGGTGACGTCGTGGGTGCCGGCCGCCTTGAAGGTTTGCTGCGCCTTGAGGTCGAGCGACATGCTCGTGGCGTCCGTCTTTGTGACGAACGGCAGCAGGAAATTGAGCCTGTCGGTCGGCGCCACGCGCGTGCCGTCGTTCAGGTAATGCCCGGCCACGCCGACGCCCTTGGCGTAGTTGCGCACGAAGTCGTCGCGGCTGATGTTGGCGAACTGGGCGCAGGCGCCCGCGGCCGGCACGTTGAAGTAGCCTTTCAACTTGGCGTGGCCGAGGTTGCAGGCCAGGGCGGCGCCATGGGCCGGCGAGATCACGTCGTTCTGGTAGCGCGCGTTCAGGAAGGCCGACGCGTACGACGTGTCGTTGCCCGTGAAGACGGCGTTGAAGCCGTTGCTGCCGCCGGTGTGGCGCAGTCCGGCCGACAGCTTCAGGCCCGAGTCGAACTCCCTGCCCAGCTTGAGCGTGAAGATCTTGAAGTTGGGGTGGATGCCGTCGGCCTGGTCGATCGTGCGGGTGCCGTACTCGCCGATCATGTCGAACCTGCGGTTGTAGGGCGACGCCGTCGTCCCGTGCTCGAAGCCGATGCCGATCGGTTCGACCGTCTCCTGCTTGATGACGGTCGGGTTGGCGGGGGTGCCGCCCTGGGTAAAGCGCGGCACCGAGACCGGCAGGTTCTGGAAGAACGCGGTGCGGTCGTTGATGACCAGGGCGTCGAAGCGCGCCGTGGTCTTGCGGTCGTCGCTCGTAAACACCAGGTTGCCGCGGATCTGGCCGCCCTTGTCGGCCGTGTAGCCGGTGTCGCGGATGCCCTTGCTGGTGCGGTAAAAGCCGCCGACAGCGCCGGCCAGGTTGGCGTTGATCGGGCCCGACACGAAGGCGTCCTGGCGCAGGAAGCCATAGTCGGCCAGCTCGACCTTGTAGCCGCCCTCGAGCTGGTCGCCGCCGGTGCGGGTGATGTGGTTGATGGTCGCGCCGAGGCCGTTCGAATACAAGATGCCGCCCGGGCCGCCCTTGACCGCCTCGATACCCTCGGTCATCAGGTCGGCGCGCACGAACACGTCGTTGTTCATGAACGGCGCCTCCGGCTCCTCGAACGCCGGCAGGCCGTCGATCAACTGCGGCGCAAAGCGGTAGCCGCCGACCACGGGCAGGCCGCGCACGGTGATGTTGTTGCTCGCCTCGCCCGCGGTGCTGCCCTCGGCATAGATGCCGGGCAGGTTCGACAGCAGGTCGGCGGTGCTCATCGGTGCGAGGCGCTGGATTTCTTCGGCGCTCAGCGTGTTGATCGAGAACGTCGCGTTCTTCTTGGTGGTCGTGCGGGTGACGCCGGTGACGATGACAACGGCGTCGGGCTCGCCCGAATTTTCGATGGCGATCGGGGCCTTCGCGGCCGCGGCCGGGACCTTGTCGTCCGCGGTCGTGCTTTGCTGTTGGGCGAATGCGAGGGCCGGCAACAGGCAGATCGCCAGGGCTGCGGAATGGCCGATGTAACGTGAGATCGAATAGTGCATATGAATGACTCCTGATTATTTTTTATAAGTTCAACCCCTGCGGCCCGCCCTCTCCGGGACGGACCTGTTTGCTTGCGTTTCGGCTAACGACCTCTCTTTCTGAATATACTTAACAACAGGCGTTTTGTCCATCGTTGTCATTTTTGATGGCTATCGTGGGACATTTTTCCCACAACCCGTACTTGCACGCACTTCTATTCTTTTGCTATCCGGGGACCCGGAAGATGTCACAAGCCCATCCGGCGTGGTGTTCGGGCATTTTGTTTAAACATGAAGCGGTACGGGAGCGGCTGAACCGGCTACGCATCAGTCTGCGTTCATTTGTCGGGCACTGAACCCCGTTGCTTGAAGGCCGCCCACGCCACATCCTGTTTGTTCACGGCTCCTTAGTCGGGCCGACCCTGGCGGCGCCTATGCAAAAACGCGCGGGACAGGCAAAGCGCCCTGTCCCGCGTCGACCCGCTACTTCTTGCGGTTCGCACCCACGTAGACGTGGTCGAAGCTGACGAAGCCGCAGCCGCCGGCCTCGTTGTCGAAGATCTGCACCTTTACCTGCTTGCCCGCTTGCGCGGCGAGATCGATCGTCACCCAGTTTCCGTCGTCCTTGATGGAGGCCTGGCCACAAGAGTTGGGCGCAAAGGTGGCCAGCACAGCCCCCGACGCATCCAGCACCTTCAGGCCGACCGTGCCGTTGGCATTACCACCGGACATGAGGAAGTTCAGGAACGGCCGGCTGGCGTCCACGGTGAACAGCGCAGAGGTTAGCGTGCCGGTCGACCCGTCGCAGCCCTTGCTATTGCCATTCAACTCGCAAGTGCTGACGGCGCGAGCCCCCACCCGTGCGCCACCCGATACGCCCTTCCAGGCGTCGGCGTTCGCGGGATTGGCGAAGTCGCCGGTGGCGGCCCATGCCTGCGCCGCCGCGACGGCGTCGTCGAAATCGCCGATCACCTGGGTGAAGGCGTCGGCCGTCACCGTGACATTGAATCCGAGCTTGGCCGTTGCCGCCGGCGTCAGGGAAACCTTGCCGCCATCCTTGCCCTGGCCTGAGGGATTCCATGCATTGGCCGACTGGTACCAGTGGTCGGTGCTGACAAAGCCGCAGCCGCCGGTTTCCTCGTCGAACAGCTGGGCCTTGATGTAGGCCGAGTTGAGTGCCGAGATGTCGATACGGGTCCAGTCATCGTCGTTCTGGATGTACGACGGGCCGCAACTCTCCGGGCTGTAAGACAGCAGGACGTTGCCCAAGGTGTCCAGGAGGCGCATGCCGACCTTCTTCCCGGCCCCGCCGCCGTGCATCAGGAAGGTGAAGTAGGCATCCGTCACCTTGAACTCTGGCGAGGTGAGCGTGCCGACCGGCGGATCGCAAGGCGTGCCTGGTCCGGCGATCTCGCAGGTGCTGATGGCCTTGTCGGCCACACGTGCGGCGGCCGCATCCGTGCCGGTCGTGCCCTGCCAGCTCGTGGCCGTCGGGTTGGCGAAGGCACCCGTACCGACCCAACCGCGCCTGGCGACCATATCGACGGGGTTCTCGAAGCTCGCGAAAGGGATCATCTTCTGGAACGCTACCGGGCCTTCCACGGTGACCTTGACCGGCGTCATTGGCTTGGTCAGCACGCCGGCATTCGTGCCCCGCGGCTTGTCGGTTTGATAGAAGTGGTCGAACGCGACGAAGCCGCAGCCCGATGCGGAATTGTCGAAGATCTTGATCTGGACCGTCTCGCCGATCATCCCGCTGGTGTCGAAGTTGACGTAGTGCTGGTCACCCTTGAGTACCGGATCGCCGCAACTGTTGGGGTTGTAGGTGCCGAGCACCTGGCTGACGGACGAACCCGCGGGCGTGTAGAGTACCTGCGCGCCCACGTCGGGCCCGCCGTTCCCCCCTGACATCAGGAAGCTGATCGAATCCTTGGTGATGGTGACATTGTTGATGGTGATGCTGCCGGTCGGCCCATCACAGCCGGCGGCGCCGATTTCGCACGTTGTCACGGAGGCGTCGCCGATTCTCGCGGCGATCGGCGCCATGCTCGCGTTGTTGTACTCGAGGTTGTTCCAATTGGTCGTGCCGGCGAAGGCGCCGGCCAGCGTGTACTTTGCCGTGTCCTTCTGCATCGCGGCGGGAAACTCGAAACTGGCGATGACGTTTTCATCGACGAAGGTCGTGGCGTCGGTGCTCACGTGCGTCGCGGTGTTCGCGACGTGGCAGGTCGGGCAAGCGGTCACCTTGATCGCCAGCGCCAGGGTCGCCGGTGTCGAGTAGCTGTCGTCCGCAACGACAGTGATCTGATAGATGTTGTCCTTGTTTGCGTCCGCCGGCGCCGGGTGTTTGGGCGCGATGGCAAACCGGATCGAACCGTCGCCGCCGATCGAGAACAGGGCCGCATCCGGTCCGGTGAGCGACAACTTGATGCTGTTGCCATCCGGGCTGGACACCGAGGCCTTTGTCACGTCGCGGGTCAGCTCCGGAACGCTGATCGATCCCGGATCGACAAAAACGGGTGAGTGCGGCTGCGGCAGCGCGCCGGGGGCGCCGCCTTTGCCGCCGCCGCAGGCGGCCAGCGCAAGGCTCAGGGACAGGAGACACAGAAGATTTTTCATGATTGTTTTCCCGGATTAGAAGAAGTAGGTGTACATGGCACGAATGGTGCGGCCGAACAGGGGGCGGCTCACGCCGCGATTGGTGGCGCCGTTCGGCCCCTTCAGGTCGACGAATATGGGATCACCCTCGGTGAACGAGATGCGATCGGTGATGTTCGAGACGTGGAACTGGAAGGCGCTGCGCTTGTTGAAGTCCCAGATGAAGCCGCCGTCGAGGTGGTAGTACGCGGGGTACAGCGTGACGTTGACGTCCTGCGATTCGGAGAAGCGGCTGCCGAAGTAGGTGTACTTGGCATACGGCTTGAGCGGCAGGCCGGTATAGCGCTTCAGGTCCCAGCTTGCCTGCATGTTGGCCATGGCCTGGGCCAGGCGGCGCGGGCGGCGCCCGTCTTCTCCGATCTGCTCGAAGACGTAGCCGGTCACGACGTCGTTGACGCGGTTCTCCTTGACGGTGCGGTAATTCGCGCCGACCACCTTGGGATTCTGAAGCACGCCATTGAATCGAAGTTCGAGCCCCTTCACCGGGCTCGGGCGCCAAGCGGCCTCGAGCTCGAGACCGATATTCTGGATGCCGCGGCGGTAGAAATCGCGCACCAGCGGGCAGCTGTTGATGTCGACCACGGTGCCGGTCTGGGTGCACTGCGACGAGCTGAAGTCGCGGTAGTCGACGTATTGGTCGCGCGGACTGAACTTGTTGTAGAACAGCGCGACCTGCGTGTCCCAGTTGTCCGCGTACAGCCGCAGGCCCGTCTCGTACTGCATGATCCGCTCGACCTTGCTGCCCGGTGCGTTGGGGTCGAACTGCAGCTGGTTCAGCTGCTCGAGGCTCGGCAAGCGGAATGAGCGCGACACCAGGCCATAGGCCGCCAGGTTGGGGCGGATCGCGTAATTGCCGCCCACCGACCAGCCCGTGCCGCTGACCTTGGAGTTCAGGTATTGCTTGGCGCCCGGCAGCAGCACATCGTCGTCGGCGATGGTGTCGGCCGCGCTGCCGGGCAGCACGCCCGCGGGGGTCAGGTTGGTGCTCTGGTCGCGCACGTTGTAGACGACGTTGGCGCGCTGGTTCTGCCGCCGCACGCCGAAGTCGAGCTTGAGGCGGCGGTCCAGGGTCTCCCAGTGGTCGTGCAGGTAGATCGCTTCGCCCTTGACCTGGGTGTCGGCCAGGTAGCCGTTGAAGCCCAGCCGCATCACGCCGTTCGACGTCACCGACGGGCCCACCGGCTTGCCCGCGGCGTCGATGGCCCGCAGCTCGACCAGCTCGCGCGCGCCGCCCATGGTCGACACCAGCAGCGACTGCTGGAAGTTCTGCTTGTTGGCGTACTCGGTATGGTAGGTCCCGAGGGTGATGGCGTGCTCACCTTTCCATTGCAGCGTCTTGCCGAACTTCAGGTCGAGCGAGGTGCTCTTGGCCTCGGTGGTCGTGATGAAGGGGATCAGGAAGTTCAGGTAGGTGCTGTCGGCCACGCGTGCCCCACCGTTCAAGCCGTAGGCCGCGACGCCGGTCGCCGTCGGATAGAAGGAGGCGAAGCGCAGAACATCGTTGTTGTAGCGGGCGTTGTTGAAGCGCGCCGCGGTGGTGGTGTCATTGCCGGTGAACAGGCCGTTGAAGCCGCTGCTGCCCGACGAGTGCCGCAAGCCGCCGTCGAAGGTCCAGCCCGAATCGAACTCGTGGCTCAGTTTTACTGTGTAAATGTCGAAGTCGGGGTGGATGCCGTCAGCCATGTCGACTTCGCGCGCGCCGTACTCCCCGACCATTCGGAACCGGCGGTTGGAAGGCGACGCCGGCGTACCGTGCGCGAAGTCGATGCCGATCGGCCACACGGCGTCCATGTCGATGCGCACGGGATTGGCCGGCGTTCCGGGCTGCGTGATGGCGGGGACCTGGAACGGCACGTTCTGATAGAGCGCGGTGCGGTCCTTGATTTTCAGCGCGTGCAGCTGGAGCTCGGTGCGGCCGTCGTCCGTCTGGTAGACCAGATTGCCGCGCAACTGACCGCCCTTGTCCGCCGTGTAGCCGGTGTTGCGCAAGCCGTCCGAGGTGCGGTAGAAGCCGCCCACCGCGAAGGTCAGGTTCTTGCTGATCGGGCCCGCCAGGAAGAAGTCGTTGCGCACGAAGTTGTAGTCGGCGAGCTCGAGCTTGTAGCCGCCCTCGAGGGTCTGCCCTCCGGTGCGCGTGATGTGGTTGACCGTGGCGCCCAGGCCGTTCGAGTACAGGATGCCGCCCGTGCCACCCTTGACCACTTCCACCCGTTTGGTCATGAGGTCGTGGCGCACCGCGACGTCGTTGTTCATGAACGGTACCTCGGGCTCCTCGAACCATGGCAAGCCGTCGATCAGTTGGGGGGCGTAGCGATAGCCGCCCGTGACCGGCAGGCCGCGCACCGTGATGTTGTTGCTGGCCTCGCCGGCGGTGCTGCCCTCGGCATAGATGCCGGGCACATTCTGCAGCAGGTCGGCCGTGCTGATCGGCGCCAGGCGCCGAATCTCTTCGGCCGACAGCGTATTGATGGTGTTGGTCGAGTCCTTCTTCAGGGTCTTCTTCGTGCTGCCGGTGACGACCACGACGTCGGCCTGCGGAACCGGCGCTGGCGCCTCTTGCGCAAATGCGAGCTGAATGGACAACGCCAGGGGCAAAAGGTGCAACGTGCATTTCTTCAATCTCATGTCTGTCTCCTAGTTTTAATGTTTAAGGCTTCGAAACCGGTAGGCCTTCTCTACCTTCTCTAATCAACAGTTGACGCCCGCAGCCTCGACCGCGGACGCTCGCCGCATCTATTGCGGCAGTCGCAAGGGCCAGAGCTTCACCGCCGCCCGAAGGGCCTGCGTAGCGTCCGTTCCCATCCGAATCCCTGTGCTGCTCGGCAACGACGGATAGCTGCGCACCGAGTAGGCCGCCGCGTCGTTGATGAAGACCTCGACCGTCGAGCCGTCGACGATCACCCGCACCCGGCGCATGGCGCCGAACGCCTCCGCTGAATAGCTGCCCTTCAGAATCAGCGGGCCTTCCCCGTCGGCCGACAAGGTCGAGCGCGACTTGTCGACGACCACGGTGCCGTGGCCGGGATCGAAGATCAGCCGGGTGAACTCGCGGCCGTCGGGCGAGGCGAGCACGTCGAGCTGCAGGGCCCCATGTTCGGCGGTGCGATCTTCAAGTTCGAGCAACAACTCGTAGGCCCCGTGCCCCGGGTCGAGCGACACCGGCTCGCGCCCGATCGATACGGCGGCGCGCTCGACCAGCGCCGCCCCCCTCAAGCCGGCAAGCTCCGGGGCCGGTTTTTGTCCCAAGGTGCGCTTGTCGGCGAGCAGGTACCAGCTACGGGGCAAGCTGAATGTGTGCGCCCAGCCCGCGCGCTGCTGCGCCAGCGGCGTGCGCCGCTCGTCGATGATCCCGATCGCACGCAGGGTCCCGTCGTCGGCCCGGCCCACGGTGGGCGCAAGGTGGCCCGGGATCAGATCGAGGAACTGGGGCGAGCGCGAGAACGGCTTGAAGGTGCCGTTCGACCAGGTGCCGGTCCAGTACAACGCGCGCGTGCCCGGCTCGCCGTATTTGCTCACCTTGCCGCCGATCGGATTGACCAATAGTATCGACACATCCTCCGTGAGCCGCTCGAATACCGGCATCTCCCAGATCTCCGATCCAATGTCCAGCATCCGGTAGCTCGTTTCCATGAAGCGCGGCTTGGGCTGCCAACGCCCGCCCTTTTCGGCGGGCTCCAACACGTAGTACAGCAGGCCGCCGCCTGTCTCAAGGGCAGCGCCGATGATCATGTGCCAGGTGCCGCCTTCCTTCCACAGGAAGGGGTCGCGCATGTCCTTGGCGCCCCGCGAGTTCAGGATGGGACCGGCCTTCTTCCATGTGCGCAGTTGTGGATCCTCGCTGACCGCCATGGCGATACCGGGATTGCTGGCCGCCAGGCGGTCGCCATGATTGACGCTCGTGTAGAACGCGAAGGCCTTGTCGCCATCGCCGATCACGTGCCCCGACCAGATCCCTTTCATGTCGAAGCCGAAGTCCCCGCTGCCCAGCTCGGGCGCGAGCGCGTCGGGATGGTTCTCCCACACGAGCAAATCCCGACTGCTCATGTGCCCCCAATGCATCAGCGTCTTGAACGGGCCGTTGGGCGTTCGCTGGTAGAACAGGTGCCAGGTGCCGCCGATGCGGATCAATCCGTGCGGCTCGTTGGTCCAGTTGGCGGGCGGGAGCGGATGCACGCGAGGGCGCAAGGTGTCGTTCGCGAAGCGCCCGGCCGGCACCACGAGCGATGGCTCCGCGCTCGGCGGCTGCGACGGCCTTGGCAGCAGTTGGCGCTGTTCGGCGCTGAGCGCCACAGGGTAGACGCAGACCAGATCAAAGGCGCCGTTGAGCCGGTTGATCGTGAAGTCCAGGATCTTGGTTTCCTGGGGCGCCGCGGCCAGGCGCAACGGTGTCTTGGCCAGGTCCAGGCGCATGCCTGGCGCACCTTGAGCCGTGCCAACCAGGCGGTCATCCTGGTAGAGCGAAGCGATGCCCGTCGCGACGTCGACCGTGGCGAGCAAGTGGACCCAACGCCGAAGCGGGAACCTCTGCGTGGCCGGAATGCGCAGAACGCCTGCGGAGGTTGCCACCTTGAATCCCCAGCGGCCGTAGGCGTCGATGAACAGGTCGAGGCCCTTTTCACCGGATGCCTGCTGGATGAAGGACGAGGGCACCAGATTTTTCACTGGTACCTCCAGGTCCGATGGATAGCTTTCGAGGGCGACCCACAAGGACAAAGTGAAGCCCGCGCTCGCGTTGAGCGACAGATTCGCCTCTGCGTAGCTTGAGAACCCATCGGTTCGCCAAGCACTGCCGATGACGCCCGGAACGCTGTCCGGCGCCGAAAACTGCGTCCTGATCTCCAGGCCGGCCGGCGACTTTCGGACCAGCGATTCATCGAAGTCCGCGCACACAAGCGGCTCGGGAAGACTCAATGCCGCGAAGGCCGCGCTTGAGCATGTTGCGCATGCCAGGATTGCGGACCGCAGACCCTGCGACAGGCGGACGCGCAGCGCCGCATGAGCCGACGCGCAGCCAGCTTGGGCCCGGGTCGTCAAGGCCTTGTCGGTAGCGGTCCGGTGCGACACCCATGGCAAGGTAAAACCGATGGCCATGGCCGTCGACGGAACGATAGTACGAAAAATCGAGTACGGCATGTGTCTTGTCTCCTAAAAATTTTTCCCCGCCTGATCGGAGCGCCGGTATGCGGCTCGGCTCCGGCAGCCCAAATCCATGCGCTCCCCATCGATGGTTAAGGCGCTGTCGCGCGCCTCCTTCCATCCGGCAGGTGCTGCGGGTCGATAGTTATATGTCCATCGTTGTCATCATCACTTGTGAACTCGGTAGTACGGCGGAGCTGGGTCTTTTCGACACCCTACAAGTTCCCCCCTTTGGTCCGCCCTCCCCGCGACGGACCAGCTTGCATGCGTTTCAGATGCCCACCTCAAATTCGAAAAAACAGCCTTCCGTTGATGTAAATATACTCAACAAACGACCAATTGTCTATCGTTGTCATCTACCTGTCTATCGTGGGACATTTTTGCAACAATCGCGCCTTTTGTACTATGTCTTTTGCTTCGAACGGCGCCGTGCCCCGCGTTAAAACCCGGTCCCGCCCAAGCGCGTCACGCGGGCCGCAGTCGGAGCCGCGCGCCAGGCGGGCCGGCGCTTACGCGGGCTCGCCCAAGCCGCCGGGTTCGGCCGCGTCCGCCGGCGCCGGCTGCGCGCCGGCGTGCTCGTCGATGCGGCGCCCGTCCTGCCCGAACACATGCAGCTTGCCGCCCATGGGGCGCACGGCCCACGGTAAATCGGTGCGCGGCGGCTCGCCCTTGACCGCCACCACGAGCGGGCGCGACAGCCCCGGCACGTCGAGGTGCACATGCGACTCGGCGCCCAGGCGCTCGACCAGCGCCACCACCCCGCGCACCGGCCCGAGGCTGTCGGCCACCAGGTGCTCGGGCCGGATCCCGACCGTCACTGCCTGGCTGTGGCTGCCCGCGCGTTCCCATGCAAGCGGCTGGCCGCCCATCCACAGACGGCCGGTATCGTCGACCTTACCCTCGACCAGGTTCATCTTGGGGCTGCCGATGAAGCCGGCCACGAACACGTTCGCGGGCCGCTCGTACAACACCATCGGCGGGCCGATCTGCTGGACCCCGGACGGCCCGAGCACCACGATGCGGTCGGCCAGGGTCATCGCCTCGACCTGGTCGTGCGTCACGTACACCATGGTCGCGCCAAGCTGCTTGTGCAGGCGCGCTATCTCGACCCGCATGTCGGCCCGCAAGGCCGCGTCGAGGTTCGACAGCGGCTCGTCGAACAAAAAGGCGCGCGGCTTGCGCACGATGGCGCGGCCGATCGCGACGCGCTGGCGCTGGCCGCCCGACAGGTGCGGCGGGCGGCGCTCGAGTAGATGCTCAAGCTGGAGCATCTTGGCCACCGCATGCACGGCAGTCTGGATCTCGGCCTTGGGCACGCGCGCCAGCCGCAGGCCGAAGGCGATGTTCTCGAACACGCTCATATGCGCATACAGCGCGTAGTTCTGGAACACCATCGACAGGCCGCGCTTGGCGGGCGGCGTCTCGTTGATGCGCTCCCCGTCGATCCGGATCTCGCCGCCGCTGATCTCCTCGAGGCCGGCGATCATGCGCAACAAGGTCGATTTGCCGCAGCCCGAGGGCCCGACCAGCACCACGAATTCGCCGTCGCCGATCGAAAAATCGATGTCCTTCAAGATGTGGATGCTGTCTTTTCCCGGGTAGGTCTTGGCCACCCCGGTGAGCTCAATCGATGCCATAACGCCCCCTGTCTACTCTAGCAGCCGGACTACCGGCACATTGATATTATTCGGCAGCCCCGACTTGAACGCCAGCGCCGCGTTGACCGCGATTCCCGGCGCCTTTGCCGGCACCGTCGGTTTGCCGTTGGAGGCGGCCATGCGCCACACCTTGAGGCTGACCACGCGGTCGGCCGGCGCCGCCATCAGGCCCAGTCCCGTCGCGTCCAGCCTGGCCGGAAATACCCTGCTGGTCAGGCTCTTGCGCTCGTTGGCATAGGCCTCGACCATCGAACGGTCGAGGAATACGCGCAGGCGCAGGTTCTCGCCCGGCACGTCGAACGCGCCGCCCTGCACCCCACGCGAGCGCATGTCGGGATCGAGCGTGGTGTGGTTGCGGTCGATCTCGAAGCGCTTGCGCGCCGCGTCGACATACAAGTCGGTGTGTTCAAGGTTGTCGGGCGTCTTGCGCAGCACCAGGCCGCGCTTGGCGCCCACGCCCGCCGCCGGCGCCAGTTCAAGTTCGATCTCGAGCATGTCGCCGCCCACCTTGGCCAGCGCCGCCGCCGCATCGGCCGCGGAAACGTCGCGCAGCTCGAGCAGTACCGCCTCGCGCAAGCTTTTGAGCTCGTCGATCGGTGCCAGGCGCAGCTCGCCGTCCGGTCCGATCTTCATCTCGATCGGCAGGCCCGCATTGTGCGCCCAGCCGCTTTCCCAGTCGATCTGCGCGGTGCGCTCGCCCTGGGCGATCGAAAAGATGATGGTGCGCCCCGTCTTGGGGTCGACGAAGCCGCTCGGTCCCGAGAAATGCCCCTCGCCCAGGTCGAACACGCGCGGCGCCTCGCTGTCGGGAATGAAGCGCGCGCTGGCGGCGTCGAACACGCCGGTCCAGTAATAGGCCTGCGCCCGCAGGTCGGCCATGAAGACATGCCGCTCGCGCCCATCGACACCCTTGCCAATCGGGAGCAGCAAGGGCAGTTCGAAGGTGCGCACGAAATCCGGGTATTTGACGGGGTCGATCGTGAACAGGGGGCCGCGGTAGGTCCAGTTGTACAGGTCGGCCGACTCGTACACCAGGCCGGCGCCGCTGCTGCCGGGAACCACCGAGCCGACCAGCTGGAACCAGCTGTCGCGGCCGTTGTCGCGGAACACGAAGGGATCGCGGAATTCGCCCGTGCGCCCTGCCCCGGGCGTCTGCAGCGTGACCGGCGTGGGGAATTTTTCCCATCTGAGCAGGTCCGGGTCGCCGATGTCCTTTGGCACCGCAAGCGCGGAGCGCTGGTTGATCGCCACCGAATCGTTGCCGGCGGTGAAGAACAGGACCGGCGTGCCGTCCTTTTTGTACGCCGCGCTGCCCGACCAGATGCCGTCCGGCGCCAGCGTGTCGTCCTCGGGGGCGAGCGCCATCGGCACTTCGCGCCAATGCGTCATGTCGGGGCTGATCCAATGCCCCCAGTGGATCTGGTGCCAGAACGGTCCGAACGGATTCTTCTGGAAGAACAGGTGGTACTGGCCCTTGTAGTAGAACGGCGCGTGCGGCTCGTTCATCCAGCCCGAGTTCGGCATGGCGTGGAACTGCGGGCGCAGGCGGTCGCCGTCGAAGGCGGAGGCCGGCACCGTGAGGTCGGCCATGGCAAGCACGGGCGCCTTGCCGCCGTGGCCGGCCAGGTCCGCGCCCGCCACCCCGGCCACCTGGGCGGCGTCGGCCGCGCCGGCGCCGATGCGGACCTCGTCCATCAGGCCGAGGAAGGTGTTGAACTGGAACACGCCGGCGCTCGACAGCGCTTGCGAATAGCGGCCGATGGTGAGCGCGCGCGCGGGCACCGTGAACACCCCGGTGCCCGGGCCGACGGCGCTGGCCACCTGTTCGCCGTTGAGGAACAGGCGGATTTGCCTGGTCTGGGGATTGTAACTGGCGGCCACATGCGACCAAGCGTCCTTGGGCAGTTTGCGGTCCTTGACGCGCAGGTCGAACGCCGTGCCGCCGAAGCCGAGTTTGATGCCCCAACTGCCGAAGCGGTAAACGCCGAACGAAAAGCCGGTCTTGGCGTCCTGGTCGTACTGGCTCAAAAAGCCCGAATAGTGGTCGCCGTCGCCCCACTCGAAGGCGTGCGGGGCCACCCAGGCGCTCAGCGTCCATCCCGCCTTGAGCTGCGCCGGCGTCAGCCCGGGGGCCGCGATGTCGGTCGAATAGCCGTCGAACAGCAGGCAGCCGCCTTTGATGCAGCCGGCGCCGGCGCGCCACAAAGGATCGGAATTGGGTTTGAAACGGGCGCGGTTGAACACATAGTTGACCTTGTCGCGGCGGCCCGTGACCGCTTCGACCGACTGGCTGCCCGCCGCCTCGTCAAGCGACCAGCTGGCGATGCCGGCCAGCGAGTTCGTCGGCGCCGGCCCCGGTTCGGGAACCGGTAGCGGCGCCGGCGCCTGCGAGGCGCTGGCGCCGCCGCATCCCGACACCATCGCCGCCAGCAGCAGCACCGCCAACATCGCGCCGCTTCCGGCGCGCGCCAGACAGCGCGCATGTCCGATCTTGTTCATTTTGTCTCCTTGATTGCCATGCATTGCCGCCGTGCCGGCGGTCGAATTATTGTCTTACGTTGTCATTATTGAGCGCTAAAATCGGCAAGCCGGTAGCGCCCATCCTCGAGCAGCAAAGGAACCGGATCGCAGATTTGCCCGACAAAATTGCCGTCCGCCCCGGTATCGAGGAAGGCCATCAGGCAGTCCTTGCCGGTCACCGGATCGGGCAGGATCTTGCCCGCGTAGCGCCGGCACGGCACCGCGCCGTCGAGGAAACCCTCTGCCGGACGCCAGGGCCCGAGCGGATGGTCCGCCACCAGATAGTGGGTGCCGGACACGCCGCCGCCGTTCGCGGCGCATTGCGCCTCGGACCAGTGCTCGCGGATATTGCAGAACGTGCAGTACCAACGGCCGTCGCGCTCAAACACCTGGGGCACCTCGAGCTGTCCGTAGTGTCCGCCCGCATACACCGGCGCCGCCGCCTCCCACCGCACCAGGTCGGGCGAGGTGGCGTGGCCGATCACACCGCGCTCGTACTTGTCGCCGTCTTTGCGCCGCGCCGTGAAAAACATGTGGTACACGCCGTCGATTTTTTCAGCCAGCACCCACGGGTCGCGCAAGGCGCGGTCGTGCCAGCGCCCTTCGGCGTGCTCCTCGTAGAAGCGCTCGTCGAGGTCGAGCGCCAGGCCGTCGCCGACCCGCGTCCACGGCCCCGCGATGCTGGCGGCGGTGGCGTGCCCGATCCGCTGGCGCACGCCGTTCTCGGCGCGGCAGGTGCCGGTGTAGAACAGGTGGTAGCCGCCCTCGGCCCGGATCACCGAGCCGGTCCAGGTGGTGAAGTCGTCCCAGGCCGGCGTGGGCGCCGGGCCGAACGCGGTGCCGCGGTAGTCCCAGTTGCGCAGGTCGCGCGAGACCGCGTAGCCGATCGAGGCGTTCCAGTGCCGCAGGTTCGGGTCGCCGATGGCGCGCTCGGCCTGCAGCATGAACAGGTGCTGCTCCCCTGCTTCGGCGAAATGCCAGAAGTCCCAGATGTATTTGTCGTCGAGTTTGAGTGTCATGGTTAGAAAACGCAGTAGTGAGCTTGTGCTGCTTAGCCTTTGATGCCGGAACCGGCCACCGAGGCGACAAATTGCCGCTGGAAGGCCAGAAACACCGCGAGCACGGGAAGGGTGACCACGGACGCATACGCCATGATCTGTCCCCACGAATTGGAACGTCCGAAAAATTGCTGGATGCCTGGCTGGACCGGGCGCGCCAGCTCGCCCTGCACCACCATGATGGGCCACAGGTATTGGTTCCAGGCGGCGATGAACAACACGATCGCCGCGGTCGCGATGACCGGCCCGCTGTTGGGCAGGATGATCCGGAAGAACAGCGCCCACGGGCCGGCACCGTCCATCTTGGCCGCCTCGTCGAGCTCGGGCGGGATGTCGCGGAAAAACTGGTAAAACAGGAACACGCAGAACGCGTTGGCCAGGAACGGGATGATCTGCACATGCAGGCTGTTGAACCAGCCGGTGTGCATGGTCAGGGCGCCGTCCTCGAAGCCGGGCCACGGCAGGCGCGCCACCAGCGACAGCAGCGGAATCGCGATCACCTCGAACGGAATGATCATCATGGCCACCACCACGTTGAGCACCGCCTGGCGCCCGCCCCAGCGCATGCGGCACAGGGCGAAGGCCAGCATGCTGTTGAGCAGCACGCCGCCGACCACGACCACGAAGGCGATGATGGTCGAGTTGAGCAGAAAGGCCGGCAGATTGCTCTTTTCAAAAATGGCCTTGTAGTTCGCCATCGACCAGTCGGCGCCCGGCACATAGGCCGACCAGCTGGTCAGGTTGGAAAAGATGGCCTGGTCGGTCTTGAACGACGAGGCGAACATGAACAGCAGCGGCGTGGCGAAGACGACGCCGAGCGCGCACATGGTCGCCAACAGGCCGCCCTGGCGCAAGGCCTTTTGTAAAAACGGGCTCATTACCGGTCGGCTCATTTGTCCGCACCTTTCGAAACGAGGAAGCGCTGGGCCGCCGACAGTGCCAGCACCACGCCAAAGAACACCAGCGTGATGGTCGAGCCGTAGCCGATGTCCTGCTGTTTAAAGCCGCTGCGCACCGCGTGGTACACCACGGTCGAGGTCGAATCGAGCGGGCCGCCGTCGGTCATCACGTCGACCTGGGTGAACAGGCCGAACGCCATCAGCATGGTCGACACGCCGACGAAGACGATGGTGTTGCGCAGGCCCGGCAGCGTCACGTGGACGAAGCGCTGCCATGCGTTGGCGCCCATCAGCGTGGCCGCCTCGTACTGCTCGGCCGAGATCGACTGCAGGCCCGCGAGGAACACCAGCATCTGGAAACCGGCGCCCTGCCAGGCCGACATGACGGCGATCGCCGGCAGCGCAAAGGCGCTCTCGCCGAGCCAGTCCGGCCCGGTGTTGGGGTTGCCGGTCAGGCCACGCAGCAACTCGTTGATCATGCCGCGGTCGGCGTTGAGCATGAACGACCAGACGATCGAGGCCACCACCATCGAGGTCACGACAGGGGCGAAATACACGGTGCGGAAAAATATCCGTCCGCGGATCTTCTGGTTGACCAGCAGCGCCAGTCCCAGCGCGACGCCGCACTGCAAAGGCAGCACCAGCAGCGCGAACAGGAAGGTGTTGAGCAGTGAGCGGTAGAACAGCGGATCGGTCGCCGCGACCACCAGCTTGCTCTCGCCGAAACGCAGGTGGAAGGCCTCGCGGTAGCCGGCCAGCGCCGGTTGCGACACGCGGCTCTGGCGCCAGGTCGGAAAGCGCAGGCCAGCCTCGTCCCTGAGCGCCGCGCCGGCGCCGTCGCGCAGCGGTTCGACCACGACCAGTTTCAGTGCGAGCAGGCGCGTGTAGTTGTCGAGCCCGACGAATTGGGTCGGCTCGGGCGAGACCAGGCGGTGGTTGGTCAGCGTGGCGCCGGCGGCGATCAGCAGCGGCAGCAGGATGAAGGTGGCGAACAATAACAGCGCGGGCCCGGCGAAGCCGCCCACCGCAAACAGATTGTCCTGGCCGAATTTGATTTTCATTTTTTTGCTACCGCTTTGCGTGTGGCGAAACCGTACCCCTTGTTGCGGGCGATATTGTGTTCGATGGCTTCGACCGCCTCGTCCATGGCCTCGGCCGGGTCCTTGCCGCCACGCAGGTCGGACAGGGCCTTGTCGAAGCTCGACGAGATCACCGGGTAGGCCGGGGTGGCCGGGCGCGGCACCGCGTAGCGCGCGGCAAAGTCGAAATAGATGCGCCAGTCGCCGCCGGGGCGGTAGTGTTTGGTCAGCGCCGCGCTCTCCTCGCTGACCGGAATCAAGCCGGTCAGGCGCGACATCTCGGCCATTTCGGCCGGCTTGAGCAGGTGCGCAAGAAACGCGGCGGCGCCGGCCGGATGCGGACAGCTGCGCGCGACCGCCCACTGCCACGAGGCGGCGCCGGCCTTGGGGCCGTGGCCGAAATCGGGCGGCGGCATGGCGACCAGGTCGTCGCCGAACTGCTCGACGTATTCGCGCGCCTTCCACGAGCCGGTGTACTGGAACAGCGAACGGCCCTGCTCCCAGCCGCGCTCGTCGGCCGGTTTGCGTTCGGCCAGCTTGTCCTTGAACAGGCGCGCGTAGTAGCGGGCCACGCCCAGCGCCGCGTCGCTGTTGAGCACACCGTCGACGCGCAGGTAGTCGCCGCGGTCGATCAGGTCGGCGCCGGCGCTTTGCAGCCAAGGCGAAAACGCGTAGCTGACCCATTCGCCCTTGGCCCTGCCGTTCAGGTCGAGTGGAAAGCGGTAGCGCCCGCCGGCCTTCACCTTGCTCAAAATGGCGTGGAACTCCGGCGCCGTGTAGGGCTGGTCCATGCTGGCCACGCGCACGCCCTGCGCGGCGAGCATCGAGCGGCGCGCATACAGCAGCAGGACGACATCGAACTGGCCCACGCTGTACAGCTTGCCCTTGTAGGTGCCGCGTCCGCCCGGCAGCAAGGGCGCGAGCGCCGCGCGCGGCAGCAGCTCGTCGAGGGCGCGCACATGGCCGGCCCAGGCAAAATTGGGCACGGTCGGCTGGTCGATCGCGAGCACGCAGGGCAGTTGCCCGACCAGCGAGGCGGCGGTGATCGACTCGGTGTAGGAGCCCTGCGGGATGGCCTGCACCGTCACCTTCCATTTGTCCTGGGCGCGGTTGAAACGCTCGACCATGCTTTTGCTCGCAGCCATCTCGAGGTCGCCCGTGTCGTGCCGCCACACGGCGATGTCGACGGGCGCGGCCATGGCGTGCGCGGCCGACAGGGCCAGCGCGGCAAACACTGCGGTTTTCATGCCTTGCCCCAAACCTTGGCCGGCGGCGCCACCGTGCCGCGCATAACCGCGCGGCACGGCACCAGCACGGTGGCCGGCAGTTCGGCAGCGGGGCTCAGGGCGCGGCGCGCCGCCAGCTCGCCGATTTCGCGGTATGGCAGCGAGACGGTCGTCAGGCCAGGGTCGAGCGCCTCGGAAATGAGGCGGAAATCGTCGAAACCGACCACCGACACGTCGTCGGGCACCCGCAAGCCGCGGCGCTGCAAGATGAAGATGACGCGCAGCGCCATCTTGTCGTTGCCGCACAGGATGGCCGTGGGCCGGTTGGCCGTGGCGAACAGGCGCTCGATTGATCCGCTCAATTGGCAGAACTCGCCGTCATCGACGGGCGAGGCGCCATACACCAGCCAGTTGGCGTTGGGCGCCACGCCGTGCTCGCGCATCGCCCGCTGAAATCCGAGCAGGCGCAAATCGGTGGCGACCATGCCTTCGATGAGCTGCAGGAAGGCGATCTTGCGGTGGCCGGCCTGGAGCACGGCCTGGGCCGCCGCATAACCGCCGCCCTCGTCGTCGGGAATGACCTGCGGATAGCGCGCCGAAGCCTCGAAGCAATTCGCCAGCACGGTCGGGGTCTGGCCCAGCATCTCGTGCAGGGTCACCTCGCGATGGAAGGGCGTGGCGAAAATGAAGGCCTCGACGCGGCGCGTGCGCATGTCGGCCACCAGCCGGTTGGCGGTGCTCGCCTTGCCACCGGTTTCGCCGATGATCAGCATCTTGCCCTGCTCTTCGCAGACGGACTGGATGCCCTTGATGATCTCGGACGAATCGGGCGTGGTGGTCAGTTTTTCGGCGATCACGGCGACCAGGTCGGTGGGCCGCCCGCGCAGCATGCGTGCCGCCGCCGACGGCGCGAAATCGAGCGCCTTCATCGCCTGCTCGATGCGGTCGCGGGTCTTCTCCGACACGCTGCTCGCGTCATTGAGCACACGCGACACCGTCTTGATCGACACTCCTGCCTTTTCGGCCACATCATGAATCGTTGACACCGTCTCTCCTCTGGTTTTGCGTCGGACACGTGGTGCATCTCGAGGAGGGCTGAAGCAGCCGCGCCGGTCAAATGTCCATCGTTGTCATTGTTTGAGTAGATGGTAATCACTTTCATGACGAAGGTCAACAGCTAACGCGTAGATTTAACGCCAAGTGGAATTTTTTCAGCTTTTCGGCCGACGAGTTCGTCAACGGAGCCGCCGGAAAGGCGAGCCGTACCGCTTGTATTTTCCCGCAAGCGAGCGTAGCAATTTGAGATGGATCAAACCACATCCGGCGCACGATTAGCGCCCGCCGCGCCGACGCTATAGTCAACGCAGCACTCCGACACCCGCCGGGGCGCGCGCCACGCCGATCCGTGGCGTTTCAACTATGGGAGGACGCGATGAGCGCCACCACCACCGCCGACGGCGTCGCCGCGCCGCACGACCCGCACGCCCACGACCATCCGGTCGGCTGGCGCCGCTGGTTGTACGCGACCAACCACAAAGACATCGGCACGCTTTACCTGTGGTTCTCGCTGACCATGTTCATGACGGGCGGCGTGCTGGCCCTGCTGATCCGGGCCGAACTGTTCCAGCCGGGCCTGCATTTTTTTGAGCCCGAACTCTACAACCAGTTCGTCACCATGCACGGGCTGGTCATGGTGTTCGGCGCCATCATGCCGGCCTTCGTCGGCTTCGCCAACTGGATGGTGCCGCTCCAGATCGGCGCGCCCGACATGGCGTTCGCGCGGATGAACAATTTCTCGTTCTGGCTGTTGCCGCCGGCCGCCCTGCTGCTGGTCGGCTCGTTCTTTTCGGGCGGCGGCGCCACCGCCTCGGGCTGGACCCTGTACCCGCCGCTGTCGGTGCAGATGGGCATCGGCATGGACCTCGGCATCTTCGCCGTCCACCTGATGGGCGTGTCGTCGATCATGGGCGCTATCAACATCATCACGACGATCCTCAACATGCGCGCGCCCGGCATGACGCTCATGAAAATGCCCATGTTCTGCTGGACCTGGCTGATCACGGCCTACCTGCTGATCGCCGTCATGCCCGTGCTCGCGACGGCCGTCACCATGCTGCTCACCGACCGCCATTTCGGCACCACTTTTTTTAACGCGGCCGGCGCCGGCGACCCGGTCATGTTCCAGCACATCTTTTGGTTCTTTGGCCATCCCGAGGTCTACATCATGATCCTGCCCGGCTTCGGCATCATCAGCCACGTCATCCCGACGTTCTCGCGCAAGCCCCTGTTCGGCTATGCGTCGATGGTGTACGCGACCGCTGCCATCGCGATCGTCTCGTTCATCGTCTGGGCCCATCACATGTTTGCGACCGGCATGCCCATCACGGCGCAACTGTTCTTCATGTACGCCACGATGCTCGTTGCCGTGCCGACCGGCGTCAAGGTGTTCAACTGGATCGCCACCATGTGGCGCGGCGCGCTCACCTTCGAGGCGCCGATGTTGTTCGCGGTCGGCTTCATCTGGGTGTTCACGATCGGCGGCTTTTCGGGTCTGATCCTGGCGGTCGCGCCGGTCGATATCCAGGTCCACGACACCTATTACGTGGTGGCCCACTTCCATTACGTGCTCGTGGCCGGCTCGCTGTTCTGCCTGTTTGCCGGCTACTACTACTGGGCGCCCAAATGGACCGGCCATATGTACCATCAGGGACGCGCCAAATTCCATTTCTGGAATTCGCTCATCTGGGTCAATGTGACCTTCTTTCCGATGCATTTCCTCGGTCTGGCGGGCATGCCGCGCCGCTACGCCGACTATTCGGCGCAATTCACCGATTTCCATATGCTGACCTCGGTCGCGGCATTCTTGTTCGGGCTGTCGCAGGTGTACTGGCTGTTCGCAGTGGTGCTGCCTTCGATCCGCGGCGGCGCGAAAGCGCCATCCAAACCGTGGGACGGCGCCGAGGGACTCGAATGGACCGTGCCGAGCCCGGCGCCATTCCACACCTTCGAGACGCCGCCGCTGATCAAATAGCGCCACGTTCCGACCAGTCGGGTGCCTTATGGAACAGCGTTGGAACCCAGAACAGCAGCAAACCTGGCGCCACGCGTGGTGCCCCGAGTGGCGTCACGAGTGGCTCCTAAAGCGCAACTGTTCGCTCACGCCACGCCAGCTTGCGCAGGCCTTCGGCGCCTTGTGCCTCGCAACGCTGGCGATCGGTCTCGTGTTTGCCGTGCAAGGGATCTGGTTCGTTTTCTTGTTCAGTCTGGTCGAAATCGCCGGCATCGCGCTCGCCCTGCTCCATTACGCGCGCCATGTGTGCGACCACGAGCATATCGCCCTCAGCGGAAGCTGCCTGCTGGTCGAACGGGTCGAGGCCGGGAAGTTGCACCAGGTGCTGCTTGACCCGTCCTGGACCAAGATCGTCGTTCCTGACGGCCGTCGCGCCCTGATCCGGCTCGAATCGCGCGGCGTGGCGGTCGATGTCGGCGCGCTGATCCCGGAGCATCAACGTACGCGCGTTGCGCTCGAGATCCGCCGCGCTTTGCGTTCGAGCTCATACTTGGCCTGATTGTTGGCGTGATTGTTGACGTGATTGTTGAGGTGATTGTTGATCTGATTATTAGTCTGACTATTGGCGTGATTGTTTGCCTGATTGTTGGCGTGAATGTTGGCATGACTAATCGCGAGTCTGGTTGCCTGCCTGCTGGCCGGCAGGACCGTCAGCCTGCCTGCTTACCTGATAGTTAGCGTGATTACTTGTCTGATTACTTGCCTGATTACTTGCCTGATTACTTGCTTGATTACTTGCCTGATTACTTAGCTGATTGCTTGCCTGATTGCTTAGCTGATTGCTTGCCTGATTACAGGCGTGATCGTTGGCCCAACAGTGGGCCATAGTGTTGTCCCGCTTGCAGTCCTGGCCGCCGGTCCTGTCAAATCGTCCGCTGCACGAGCAGACTGCGGATCTGGCTGATCGCCGCCGCCGGACTGAGCTGCTTGGGACAGACGTCGGCGCAATTCATGATGGTGCGGCAGCGGAACAAGCGGTAGGCGTCGTCGAGGTCGTCGAGCCGCTCTTTTAGCTTGGTGTCGCGCGAGTCGGCCATGAAGCGGTAGGCCTGCAGCAGTCCGGCCGGGCCGACGAATTTGTCGGGGTTCCACCAAAAGGTGGGACAGGCCGTCGAGCAGCATGCACACAGAATGCATTCGTAAAGTCCGTTGAGCTGTTCGCGCTCGGCCGGCGTTTGCAAGCGCTCGCGCTCGGGCGGCACGCCTTCGTTGACCAGATACGGCTTGACCGAGTGATACTGCTTCCAAAACAGTGTGAGGTCGACCACGAGGTCGCGCACCACGGGCACGCCCGGCAGCGGGCGCAACACGATAGGTTGGTCGACTTCGCGGATGTTGGTGACGCACGCGAGCCGGTTCTTGCCGTTGATGTTCATGCCGTCGGAGCCGCACACGCCCTCGCGACACGAACGGCGGAACGAGAGGCTGTCGTCGACGTCTGCCTTGATGCGCATGAGCAGGTCGAGCACCATTTTGTCGTGCGGGCCCGGCTGCACGCTGACATCTTGCATATACGGCCGCTGGTCATGGTCGGGGTCGTAGCGGTAAATCTTGAGTGCGACAGCTGGGTTCGTTTGCATGCTTGCGGGCTCCGAAAGGATCTCCTGTTCGACGCCGCCGCGCGCGCGCGGTTCCGCAATCGGTCGCGCGCGCTTTCTATCGTTGTTGCCGTGCGTTATGATGAACAACACCGTTTGCGCCGCCGTCCACTTACTGGGAATCCAACAATATGAAACTGATCACACTGTCCGTCCTTCTCGTGTTGGCGATCGGCGGCGGCAGCGCCCATGCGTCCGACAAGGACCGCGACGCGGCGATCGCGATGGTCGAAAAGGGCGGCGTGTTTCTCAAGAAGCACGGCAAGGATGCCCTGATCAAGGCCGTCAACGAGCGCAGCCCCGAGTTCGTCATCGACGGCATCTACCTCGGCGTGCGCGGCATGGACGGCGTCACGCGCGCCCATGCGACCAACCCCAAGCTGGTGGGCAAGAACATGGCGGTGCTGCCCGACGCCGACGGCAAGCTGTTCCGGCAGGAGATCATCGATATCGCCAAGGCCAAGGGCAGCGGCTGGATGGATTACCGCTACAACAATCCGGCAACCGGCGTCATCGAGAAAAAATCGACCTACTTCGTGCGCCACGGCGACGTCATCCTTGAAGCGGGAATTTATCGGGGCCGCTAAAGCCAACGCCCTCGCCGGCGCGCCCGCGCCGGGCCGCGGCCAGGCGCGCGCCGGCCGGGCGCCCCGCTGGCGTAACATCGCCATCGACTTTCGCTCCCGGCGCATGTCAAAACATACTATTCTGTTAAGATGCTAGAAAGCATCATCGGTCGCGCGCCTTCGCGGGCGCCGCCGTGCTTCAAATTCGCCTCGCTTCAACATTATTCTTCAGGGAGACGCTCATACCATGCTTGAGCGATGCATTTTGCCAGACGCGCCAGCCGGCCGCGCCAACGCGCCCACGGCGCCCGGCGGCGCCACATGAAAGTCCTGATCGCCGATAGGGACCCGGTTTCCCTGCAGATGCTCAAAGATGCACTCGAGAGCTGGGGCTACCAGGTGCTCACCGCCGCCGACGGCCGCAGCGTGCACGAGATGTTGCTCGGCACCGACCCGCCGACGCTGGCGATCCTCGACTGGGCGCTGCCCGATCTCCAGGGCGCCGAGCTGTGCCGCAAACTGAGCGCCAGGGGCAACCAGGGCCACACCTACGTCATCATGCTCACCGAACACGACGGGCGCGCGCTGGTCACGGCCGTGATGAAAGCGGGCGCCGACGACTTCCTGAGCAAGCCGCTGCAAATCGAGGAACTCGAGCTGCGCGCGCGCGCGGGCAAGCGCATCTGCGAACTCGAGCAGCGGCTGCGCCTGCGCGCGACCCACGACGCGCTCACGGGCGTCTACAACCGCGGCGCGATCATCGAAATCCTCCAGATCACGGTGTCGCGCCACAAGCGCGACCATGCCGGGGTCGCCATCATCTTCGCCGACCTCGACCACTTCAGCCGCGTCAACGAGGAGCACGGCCAACTCGCCGGCGACGCCGTGCTGCGCGAGGTGTCGCAGCGCATCGGCTACGTGCTGCGCGAATACGACTCGCTCGGCCGCTACGGCGGCGAGGAACTGCTCGTGGTGCTGCCCACCTGCGACGCGCGCAACGCGCTCGAGGTGGCCGAGCGGATCCGGCTGTCGGTGTGCTCGCAGCCGATCCTGACCCCGGCCGGGCCCGTGTCGACCGCGGTCAGCCTCGGGGTCGCGGTGCTGTTCAACGAAACGGTGCTGCGCTATAGCGAGCTGATCCAATTGGCGGACCAGGCGCTGCACGAAGCCAAGAGCAGCGGGCGCAACCAGGTGGTGCTGGCGCGCTCCTCGCAGGCCTCGGCGCGCGCCTAGGACAGTGCCCAGGACGGTGCGGAGGACAAAGCATCGGTCCTAAGGCCAGCACACCAAGCTTTGGCACTAAGGCGCCAGTTCGACCCGGTTGCGCCCCTTGCGCTTGGCCTCGTACAGCGCGTTGTCGGCGCGCCGCAGCAACTCGTCGAGCAAGGCGGCCGTGCCGCCCTCGGCCACGGCGACACCAAGGCTCAGCGTGACCGAAACCTCGCCGTACGGCGTGCCCACGGCCTCCTCGGCGACGCTGGCCCGGATCCGCTCGGCCACCTCGATCGCGCCGCCGGCGGTACACGCCGGCAACACCACGAGCAACTCCTCACCGCCGTAGCGGCCGACCGAGTCGTACGGCCTGAGCATGGCGTCGATGCGGCGCGCCACCACGCGCAGCACTTCGTCGCCGGCCTGGTGCCCGAAGCCGTCGTTGATCCGCTTGAAATGGTCGAGGTCGCAGAACACGACCGCCACGGGGCGCTTGTCGCGCGCGTGGCGCGCGAGTTCGTTCTCGAGGATCCCGATGATGGCCCCGCGGTTGTACAGGCCCGTGAGCACGTCGTGGGTCGCCCTGCGTCGCAATTCGTGCTCGAGCTCGAGGATGCGCCTGCCCGCCTTTATGCGCACCTGGATCTCCTCGATGTTGAACGGCTTGCTGACGAAATCGTCGGCGCCCGCGTTCATGGCCTCGACGATGCAGCTGGTCTCGGTGCGCGCGGTCAGCATGAGCACATAGGTGTAGTGCTCGGCATTGCCGGCGCGCAGCCGGCGGCAGATGTCGGTGCCGTCCATGCCCGGCATCATCCAGTCGATCACGGCGAGCACGGGCGCGTCGGGTCCCTGCAGGATCGCCAGCGCGGTGGCGCCGTCGTGCGCGAGCACGACCTCGTAGCCCCAGTCCTGCAAGGCGTCCTGCAGGTACAGCAACGCGACGCGGTCGTCGTCGGCGAGCAAAATCTTCATGCGGTTTCTCCAGCGAATACACGTAGTTGTTCAGTCAGTTCGTCGACCCGCGCGCGCAAGGCCGGCAGCAGCGGCGCGGCGTCGTCCAGGCTGCGCGCGCGCCCGCACAGCTCGAGCGCCCTGGCCGCCTCGGCCACGGGCCAGGCGCCCAGGCCGCTGGCCGAGCCTTGCAGGCGGTGCGCGCAGCGTTCGAGCGCGTCGGCGTCGGCGGCGGCCAGCGCGGCGTCGATGCCGGCCAGGTCCATGGGCAGCTCCTCGAGCAGGACCGCGATCATCTGCCCCAGAAGCGCCGGTTTGCCGCGCGCCCGCGCCAGCGCGCCGACGGCGTCGAAGGCGGTCGCCGGGCCGGCCGGCGTGCTCGCCTGCGTGGGCCCGGCTTGCGCCGCGGCTGGCTCGGCCTGCGCGGCGGCCGCTGCTTCGGCCTGCGCGGCGGCCGCTGCGGCGGCCACGGCGGCCGGCGACGCCTGCAGCCGCGCGACCAACACCTCGGCGTCGATCGGCTTGGTCACGTAATCGTCCATGCCCGCGGCCAGGCATTGTTCGCGGTCGTTCTTCATCGCGTGCGCGGTGACCGCGATGATGTGCACATGCCTGCCGCTGCCGGCCTCGCGCCGGCGGATCTCGGCGCTGGCCTGGTAGCCATCCATCTCGGGCATCTGGCCGTCCATGAGGATCAGGTCGAACTGCTCGCGCTCGAACAGCGCGAGCACCTCGCGGCCATTGGCGGCGAACTGGTAGGTGTGGCCGCAGGCGCCAAGAATCGCGCCCACCAGCAGCTGGTTGACCGGGTGGTCCTCGGCCACCAGCACGTGCATGCCGCCCGCGCCCAAGCTGCCGCGCGCCGCGGCGCCCGCTCCGGGGGGCGGTGCTGCGGCCGCCGCCGCGGCAGCGGCCGCCAGCGGCGCCGCCTTGCCGGGGTCGAGCAGCGCCGCGATCGCCTCGAACAGTTCCGATTGCTTGATCGGCTTGCTCACGTGGCGCGCCAGCTCGAGCGCGGCGCAGCGCGCGATTTCGCCGGCCATGTCGCTCGACGACAGCATCATGATCGTCGCGTGCCCGAGCGCCGGTTCGGTCCGGATCGCGTCGGCCAGGCCGTAGCTGTCGAAGCCCGGGATCTGGGTGTCGATCAGGGCCAGCCGGAACGGCGCGCCGGACAGCGCGCCCGCGCGCAGCAGCGCGAGCGCGCCGGCGCCGTCGTGGACCAGTTCCGGCTGCATGCCCCAGCTCTCGAGCAGTTCGCCCACGATCTGGCAATGCGTCCGGTTATCGTCGAGCACCATCACGCGCGCCGCCTTGAACACCTCCACGCGCGAACGCTGCGGCGCGTCCTGCGGCGGCACCGCGAAGCGCGCCGTGAAATGGCAGACGGTGCCCTTGCCGGCCGCGCTTTCCACCCAGCTGCGCCCGCCCATCAGCGCCACCAGTTGCGCCACGATCGTCAGGCCGAGGCCGGTGCCGCCGTACTGGCGCGTGGTCGAACTATCGGCCTGGGTGAAGGCTTCGAACACGAGCGCCTGCTGTTCGGGCGCGATGCCGATGCCGGTGTCGCGCACCTCGAAGCGCAGCAGCAGTTCGCCTGCCGCGGCGCCCTTCCCCGCGCCCTCGCCCTCCCCCTGGCCGGGCGCCTCCGGCGCGACGCGCAGCACGACTTCGCCCTCGTGCGTGAATTTGAGGGCGTTGTCGACCAGGTTGACAACGATCTGGGCCAGGCGGCCGGGGTCGCCCGTGACCAGCGGCGGCAGCGCGGGCGCGACATGGAAGGTCAGCTCGACGCCCTTGGCGTTGGCCGCCGCCGAAAACGGCTTGAGCATGTCGCCGATCGCCTCGCGCAGGTCGAAATCGACATTCTCGAGCTCCAGTTTGCGCGCCTCTAGCTTGGACAGGTCGAGGATGTCGTTAAGCAGGCGCAACAGCGAATCGGCCGAGCTCTTGACCATGCTCAGGTACTCGCGCTGCTGCGCGCTGAGGGCGGTCTTGAGCAGCAGGGCCGTCATGCCGATCACGCCGTTCATGGGGGTGCGGATCTCGTGGCTCATATTGGCCAGGAAGCCGCTTTTGGCGCGCGTGGCCGCCTCGGCCGCCTCCTTGGCCGCGTACAGCGCCGTCTCGGTGTGCTTGCGCGTCTCGATCTCGGCCGTGAGTGCGGCGTTGGCGCCGGCCAGCTCGTCGGTGCGTTCCTCGACCCGGCGTTCGAGTTCGCCCGCGCGCGACTCCTGCCCGTGGCGCGACGCCAGCAGCGAATCGGCCATCGTGTTCAAGGCCTGCGCCAGCGCCGCGAACTCGGTCTGGCGCGGCGCCTTGATGCGGCTGTTGAGGTCGCCGGCGGCGACCTGCTCGGCGAAACGCATCGACTCGCCGACCGAGCGCGAGACATTGCGCGCGACGTAAAACGCGACCAAAAATCCGATCAGGGTGGCCGCGGCGCCGGCCAGCACGATCGCGCGGCTGGTCAGCACCGCCTCCTGCCGCACGCGCGCGCGGGTGGCCTCGGCGTCGTCGTTGGCGGTCACGTGCAGGTTCTCGAGCAGCGGCTCGGCCGTGTGCACGGCCGTCAGGTAGTCGTCCCTGGCGGCGCCGATTTTTTGACCGGTCTCGATGTAGGCGGCAAAGATGGGGGCGTGGCTTTGCGCGATCCGCGCGACCGCCGCGCGCTCGGCGGCGCCGCTCGGCGCGGCCGCGATGTCGGCCGCCAGCGTCGCCAGCGCGGCGAGCACTTCGCGCTCCCTGCGGTCTTGCGGCAGCAGGAAATAGGCGTTTTGCGCGTTCACGAGCTGCAGCACGTCGATCTGGAGGCGCTCCGAGCCCGTGCGCCCGATCGCCGCGCCGAGCGCCGCCGTTTTATCGGCCAGCAGCCCGGCCAGCCCGCTCTGGTGGTAGCCGCGCTGCCGCTCGAGGTCGACCACGGCGAGGAAGCCGCGCTCGTATTTTCCCAGCACGTTCTCGATTTCGCGCGTCTGGCGCACGATATCGTGGCGCCGTTCGAGCACCCGGATTTCGCGCAGTTGCGCGCGTACGTCGGCCAGTTCGGCGCGCACGAAGGTCGCGTAGCGCGCCTTCGCCTCGACAAAGCCCAACTCGCGGTAGTTGAGGAAAAAATCCTTCTCGAAGCGGCGCGCCTTGAGCAGGGCGTTCTTGCTTTTAAGCGTCAGTTCGG
This sequence comes from Pseudomonadota bacterium, assembly GCA_040384885.1. Taxonomy (GTDB): domain Bacteria; phylum Pseudomonadota; class Gammaproteobacteria; order Burkholderiales; family Burkholderiaceae_D; genus Telluria_A. The sequence goes on from JAZKIN010000009.1 coordinate 93,290, forward strand.
CCAGCTTGGCGTCCTGGTAGAGCAGCTTGTCGACCGCGTCGGCCGAGCGCTGCTGGCTGTAGACGGCGAGCGCGCCAACGAGCAGCAGCAGCGCGATGACGACCGCGAAGCCGAACAACAGCTCGCGCTTGACGCTGACTTTGCGTTTGGCCATCAACTCCATTGCGCCTCCCCGGCTCGTCGCATGCTTCGGTCCATTCAGTCCATATACGGGATGAAACCGAATTTCTGCACGAGGTCGGTCGCTTGCGCGGACAGGCAAAAATCGATGAATTTTTTGGCGTCGCCCTCGGGCAGGTCTTTGGTCACGAGCATCAGCGGGCGCAGGATCGCGTAATTGCCGTTGCGTACATTGCCGGCCGAGGCCGACACGCCGTCGAACACCAGCAGTTTGATCGGCGCGCCGGCGCGGATGCTGATCTCGGCCTCGCCCAGCGACACGTAGGCGATCGCATTGCGCTCGGCCGCCACGGCGGCGATGGTCGGCGCATTGTCGGCGATCTCCCGGCGCGCCTTGAGGGCCGCCTTGTCGAGCTTAAAATATTCGAGGAACAGGTCGAGCGAGCTGCGCCCGTTCGGACGCGAATAGACGATGAGCGGGGCGTCGTCCCCGCCCACCTGCCGCCAATTGGCGAAGCCGCCCGTGTAGATCGTCTTCACCTGCGCGCTGGCGAGCTCGCGCACCGGGTTGTCGCGGTGGACGATCAGGCCGACGCCGTCGCGCGCGATCGGAAAACTCTGCATGTCCTGCTCCTCGTCGTTGAGGTTGCGCGAGACCATGCCGATCTCGCTGACGGCCATGCGCACGTCCTGGATGCCCTGGCGCGAGCCGCCCGACCTGAGCTCGATGACGATCCCCGGATACAGGGCGTGGAAGCGCGCGGCCAGCGCCTTGACGAGCGGTTCGAGCGTGTTCGAGCCGGACACGCGCAAAGGCTCGCGCGCCGCCGTCGCCGGCTCGGCCGCGGGCGACCGGCGCGCGCGCTCGTCGCCGCAGGCGCCAAGCGCAAGCAGCGCGGCCACGGCGGCCAGCGCCGCAAGCGCTTTGGCGGCGCGCCTCATGCGGCCTGCCCCGCGCCGGCGCGCGCGGCCCTGGCCGGAAAGCGCATCGCCAGCGCGGCGGCGAGGATGAACGCGCCAAGGCAGGCCAGCGCCAGTTGAAACAGCCGCCGCAGCGGCGCGTACAGTTCGACCGTGTCGATCTTGGAGACCACGCCCAAGGGATAGTGCCCGACCACGTTATAGGCCGCCAGCACCTCTTCGTTGCGGTAATCGCGCGTGACGGTCGTGCCTTTCGCGCCATCGATGGCCAGCGAGATCGGCCGCGGCTGCCCGTGGCGCATGCGCTCCATGGTGAACACGCGCGCATGGTGGCGGGTGGGGCTGCAGCGGATCAGGTCGGCCGCCGCCGGCGTGCACAGGATCGATTCGGCCGAGCGTCCCAGGCTTTGCGCGTCGGTCAGCATCGCCGCCAGCTTCGGCAACCTGATCTCGACCAGCGCGGTGCCCACGAGTTGGCCGTCGCGCATGATGCCTACGCTGCGCCGCAAGATGAAGTGCTTATCCCACAGCAGGCGCCGGGTGTGGTCGAGCATCAGGTCGAATTCGGTGGCCGGCGCAAAATTGCCCAGCGTGGCGACCTGCTTGCCGTTGAGCGAATGGATCGCCAGCGCCGAGATGTTATTGGTCACGAAGCTCTTGACCACCTGCTCCACATCGCGCACCGCCTCGGGCGAGGGCTCGCCGCGGTTGATCGCGTCGAGCTGCCTGATCATGAAGGGGCGGCTGCCGATGGCGTCGGTGATCTCGTTGGCGCCGTCGATCTCGGCGTCTATCGAGCGCACCTGCATCGCGAGGATGCCGGACAGGTGCTTGTGCATCATCTGCTCGGCCTGGTAAAAACTGACGACGAAGCCGGACAGGCCAGCGACCAGGATCGCCGCCAGGATCGGGGTCGAGGCGGCCAGCCGCGGCCCGCCGGCGGCCGCGCCCAAGCCGCTGTCGGGTCGGCGCCGCCAGTGTATCCATTCGCACCACAAGCCCACAGTGAGCAACACGATCGCCGTGGCCGTCAGGACCGCGATCGCCGTGTGCTGGTACCAGCTGTACAGGACCGACAATTGGAACACGTAGCCGGCCACCCCGATCGCGCCGACCGCGCCGAGCAAAACGAGGCAGGCCTGGATCAGGGCATCCTTGGCCGGCGTGAGCCGGGTGTTGAACAAGGAAACGATCAGGGCGATCGTGAGGAAGGAGGTGCAGGTTTGCGGCGCCATGCGGCCGGGATGCGGATTGCTGTCGTTGAGCCAAATGCGCGACAACAGCGTGTCGACGCCGAACGAGACGTCGAATATATGCTGTAGCAGCACGAGTCCCGCGAGCACGGCGATTAAAAAGGCGAACAGGTATTTGAAGCGCTGCGCCTTGATGGTCGGGCGGCTGCACACGGCCAGCGCAAGCGCGCCGAGAATGCAACAAACGGCGGTATTGGGTACCATGGCGACGGTATTGGCACTGAGGCGCACCACGGCCTCGAGTTGCAACCACCAGCCGCATAATACGGTGACGCCAATGAGCAAGGTCAAACCACTCGTCAACCTTCCGATTTTCGTCATTGCACCTCCGCGCCCCATTGTTGACGAACTATAACAGTCGGGCACTGTCCGGCGCGCACATTCGTGTCGTTTTGCGCGCCGGGTTTTAGGTTTGCTACGCGCGTCCGATTACCTCGACAATCATTTACAAGTTAATATAAACAATAAATCACAAATCATTGCCGCATTCGAGGAGAGCTTATGGATACAGCATCGCCGATCGAACCCGCCACGCTCCAGTCTTATCAAAGCGCACTGTACCGTGTCGATGCGGAGCCACCGTTCATGCTCTCGCTTGGTATGGCGAGCGAGGCACTGGGCGCGTTTTACAAGAGCCCCGATGCCGCCAGCGCGGCCTTCATCACGGCGCACAACCCCTTTGGCGCGCCGCTGCCCGAGGCCGAGAATGTACGCCGCAATGCCGAGCTCGAAGCGGTGATCAAGGCGCGCAGCCTGCGTTATTTTTGCGGCGCGGGACAGGACATCAAGGGTGAATGGCCGGACGAACCGAGTTTTCTGATTCTGGGCATCGCGCTCGAGGCGGCCAAGAAACTGGGCCAGCAATTCGAGCAGAACGCGATCCTCTGGTGCGGCGCGGACGCAACGCCGACGCTTGTCTTGTTGCGTTGAGGCTTGCTGCGTTGAGGCTCGCTGCGTCGAGGTTTGCCCGTTGACAGCGGCGGCCGGGTCGAGAATACTCCCGACCTTGCCGTTTAACTCAACCAATCCCATGTCGACAAAATTCGTCCGCCGGTTTCTCTGTGCCCTCGCCCTCGCGCTCGGCCTCGCGCAGCTTGGCGCCGCTGCCAAACCGGCCCCGCTTGCCGTTCCGGAAACCGTCCCCGCGGCCGCGCAGGCGGTCGAGCCTGCAAAGCCGAGCGGGGCTGCCAGCCTGCGCACCGGCGCCTACATCACCTCGCTGTACGACCTGAACGCCAACAACAACACCTTCACGGCGGACCTCTGGCTGTGGTTCCTGCACGACAAAGCGTTCAACCTCAAACCGCTCAAGACGCTCGAGACGGCCAATGCGCGCGACTTCAGGCCCGGCGTCGACACGGTCGAGGAGCATGGAACGGAGCGTTATCACGCGCAAAAGGTGCGTGGCGTGTTCAACCACAACTGGGATGTGCGCAATTTTCCGTTCGACCGGCACGAACTCCAGATCCGCCTCGAGGAAGGCCTGGCCGACATCCACAAAATCCGCTTCGTGGCCGACCAGGCCAACACGGGCTTCGATCCGCAGATCAGCATCGAAGGCTGGAACGTGACCAAGGTGAGCATCGAGACGGGCGAGCACGTCTACAACTCTTCGTTCGGACTCAAGAACGTGGCCGGATCGCGCTACGCGGCCAGCACGATATCGATTTTCGTCGAGCGGGACGGGCTGGCCTTGTTCTTCAAGCTGCTGTCGGCGGTCTACATCGCGTTCATGGTCAGCATCGTCTCGTTTTTTTTGGATCCGTCGAAAGATGGTTTGTTCAACGGCCGCGTGAGCCTGTCGGTCGGGATGATTTTCGCGGTCATCATCAATTCGCAGCGGGTCGCCGGCACGCTCGGGCAAACGCCCGTGTTCACGCTGGCCGACAAGATCCACATACTGACCTTGGTGGCGATCGTGTTTTCACTGCTCGGCGCGCTGGTGTCGCGCCGGCTGCATATGCAGGGCCGCGGCGACTACGCCGACAGCATCGACCGCCGCATGGCGGTCGGCATGGTCGCCGTGTTCACGGCCGCCAACCTGCTGATGATCCTGGCGGCGGCGAAAGGCGGATGAGAGGCTGAGAGTCTGAGAGTCTTTCGATCATGCCCGCTCAGCACGCCGGAAAGCGCCCGCTCGTCGTTACAAATGCTCGCCATAGCCAGCTATGGCTGTGCTTTGCGCCTCGATCGGCCACTTTCTGGCGCACCGCCTGGGCACGTCCGAAAAACTCTCAGCCTCTGAGGCCCCCCCCGCCTGCGTGCATCAGTCGCGCTTCTGGTAGATCAGGTCGAATTCGCCGCCATCGTCGAAGTGTTTTTTCTGCGCGTTTTTCCAGCCGCCGAAAACCTCGTCGACGGTGAACAATTTCACAGGCTTGAACGAGGCCGCGTATTTTTTGGCGGCCGCTTCCGAGCGCGGACGCAGGCCGTGCTTGGCGATGATGTCCTGGCCCGCCTCCGAATACAGGAATTGCAGGTAGGCGGTGGCCGGCTTGCGGATGCCGAGGCGGTCGACCACCTTGTCGACCACGGACACGGGCGATTCGGCCAGGATCGAGGACGACGGATAGACGACGTCGAAGTCGTCGCCGAATTCCTTGCGCACCAGGCTGACCTCGTTTTCGAACGTCACGAGGACGTCGCCGATCGCGCGCTGGGTGAAGGTGGTCGTGGCCGCCCTGCCCCCGCCGTCGAGGATCGGCACGTTTTTAAACAGGCGGCCGACCAGCTCGCGCGCCTGCGCCTCGGTGCCGCCCTTTTTGATCACGGAGCCCCATGCCGCCAGATACGTGTAGCGGCCGTTGCCCGAAGTTTTAGGGTTGGGGATGATCACTTGCACGCCCGGCTTGGCGAGGTCGTCCCAGTCCTTGATTTTTTTCGGATTGCCCTTGCGGGTCAGGTACACCATGGTCGAGTAAAACGGCGCGGCGCCGTGCGGGAAGCGCTTGGACCAGTCGGCCGGGACCAGGCCGCGCGTGGCCAGGATGTCGATGTCGTTGGCCTGGTTCATGGTCACGACGGACGCCTCGAGGCCGTCGGCGACGGCGCGCGCCTGCTTGCTCGATCCGCCATGCGATTGGTTGATGGTGATGTTCTCGCCGCTGGTTTTCTTCCACTGGGCGGCGAACGCCGGGTTGATCTCCTTGAACAGCTCGCGCGTGACGTCGTAGGAGACGTTGAGCAGCACGGTGTCGGCCTGCGCGCTGGCCGACAAGCCGCCGGCGACGACCGCCAGCAGCACGCCCTTGATCAGGCTGCGTTTCAGCTTGGTATTCTTGGTAAAGTAATCGCGCATGGTTTCCCCAGTTAATTGTGACGCCTGTCTGCAAGCCGCTCGCGCCTTTGCATCGGGACAGGCTATGCCCGATTAAACCGCGTCGCGCCTTGTCGGCGAACGATTGTTTTCGACTTTACTTATATTGAAGCTGGATGTCCAGCGCCGGCCCGGCCGCGCCGCCCGGTACGCCGCCCGGTACGCCGCAAACCCGCGTCATGGGGTAGTTTGGCGGCGCCGCCACGAGATAACGTCCGGGTGATTGTCGATATGCGCGAGCAAGCGCTTTTTTTGGGCCTCGCTCAGCGCCGCCTGCGCGAGCAGGCCGGGCCAGCTGCGCATGGCATTGTCCACGGTGTCGCGCAGCACCTTGGTGATTTTCTTCTCGTTTAGCTCCCAGACATTGGCCAGCGTCCGCACGGTCATCGGTGTCAACATTTGTTTGCGCGTTTGATCTGGAAAAAAACGCAATGCGTGACCCCTTCCATCCATATACGCGCCGTACGCGACCACGTCGTACGCAGGAGAAAGCGCCGGCTTGCCATCGATGTTGTACAGCAGGCTGAAGTTCTTTGCATGCGCATCGTAATTACCGAGCAATTCATTGACCTTGATACGGCGAAGCAATTCCAAGACGTCATCCTCGCCCTTGCTCGACGCGGCAAGCAAGGCAATGCCGATCGAAGCGTAGTCGGCGCGGTACTTGTCGTCGGGACTGAAGCCGAGTACCTGGGCGAAATCCTCCATGTGCAGCCGACCGGTCGCAACGGGCGCATCGCGATCGAAGCGCCGCACCAACAAGAAACTACGCGCGTCGTCACGCAGGGTGAAGGGCAGCTTGTCTGCAATTGCATGCAATGGCAGCAGCTCGGCCTCTGCAGCATTGACGCCGGCCGCTAGCGCCAGTTTCAACGAGATATATTCGACCTCCGGCAAACCCTCGTAATCCGAAGCGGGCAGCTTTCCAATGAAATGGGCGCCATCGGCTGTCGTTTTCGAGCGCATCACGTAGCGGCCGCCAGGCGCATGGACAAGGTCAACTTTTGGCTGCACACCGGACAGGGAAACGGCCTGCGGCGTCGGTAGCTGATGCGAGCTGAATTCGAAGCTGTCATGCCCTTCGGTCAACAGCCTGCCCATTTTCCGGTCATCGAGCCGTTCCGGTAATGCGGAAATGTCGCCGGGGAGGTCCTCGCCGCAATACGAGAGCAAGGCCATTTCGTCATCGAGCCCAATGCCCGCGTCGGCGATGAGCTGTTTGCGCAGCACCCCCTCGGGCAGCAAATTGCGAAAGAACACCGGAAGCTGGCGCTTGCCGCCACCGAACTTGAAACTGTCCGGTGGCTTGGCCAATTGCGCGCGCGTCTCGGCCTCGGTTTCGCCTAGCAGCGCGACCGACAGGGTCAAACGTGCCGAATCCACGATGTAGGCATCGTCAAACTGGAAATACACCCTGCCGTCTTCAAGGTCGAACAAGGTGCCGACGTCTTTGGTCCCCCGCTTTATTCGCAGCGCGCGCACCTGGCTCATGGTTTACCGTGGGTCTTGGTTTTATGGACTGTGGAGAGTCTGGCCGCAATGCGTTTTTGCAGCGCGGTCGGGGCGGGCTCTCCGTTTGCGCCCGAGCGCGAGCCAGTCAGATTGAAGGCCTTGATCGCTTCACCCTGCGACGCGGGCGGCGGGTCCGTATCCTTCAGCGCGCCAGCTTGCGCGGGACGAAATCCCTCCTCGCGCAAGAACGTGGCAACGCGTTGCGGCGTTGGGACCAAATCGAGCCCCAATTGTTCACAAACAGCAAGCAAGGTGTTCAGCTCAACATTGCCCACTCCGCGTTCAAGGGCGGACAGCGTGTTCCGATGAATCCCGCTCCGATCCGCCAACGCCGATACGCTCATTCCCTGCCGTTTACGATAGCTTTTGATTGTGAATCCAATGTCGTGAAGCGATGTCATGCTCATTGCCTTGTGCAAAATAGACTAATGCATAGTATAGAGTGCAAAACAGTGAAGTCAACAAATTGCACAATAAAGTATGCAAAAATTAGTATGCACAAGCAACTGTGCATAAGCGGCGACGCCGACGATGAAAATTACAAACCTGAGTTATGAATGGGCAATCAATCTGGCCAAGGTTAAACGGCGCGGTTTCAAGCTCGAGCACGTCATCATGCTTGATGACACGCCAGCCAAGCTGAGCCGACACTACAATCTTGTGCAAATCAGGATGTTCGAAGGCGACATCGCGGACCGTGAATTGCTCCTGCTGATGCGCTACCTCGCGGACCTTGAGCTCCACGACAATATCCGGGCAGTCGAAAAAAGAGGCTGGCGGGCGCGCTACTTGGGGGAGATTGGATCCGGCCAAACATAGCCCGGGGTCCTCGAACAATTCACGCGCGCAAGGCGCAACTGCGGGTTTCTAGAATTTGGTCGCGGCGTGGCGCAACACGCGCAGGACTGCGCTTGGATCGCAGCCGTAGATGCCTGCCCCCCATGCGGCATTTTGTTCGACGCAAGCCCAGCCGAGGCCCGCGATGGTGCCGACATCGACCACCGTGGCCTTTGGCAGATCGACCCTCGGGTCCGCGAGCAAGGTGGCCATGAATTCCTCGACGCCGTGATCCTCTTCGCTCGAACTGCTGAACTCGGCATCGCGCTGCAGTTCGCCGGAACGGGAATAGACCGAATACGTCAGCAATTCACGATCGAGTACGAAACAGCGAAATTCCTTTTCCCAGTGAACGACATCGGACACGAGCACCGCCATATCGTCCGCATATTCGCTTGGGAGTTCGGCGCCCCGATACACACTTGCTGGAAAGCTTTTATCGTTAGGGGGTTTCACGAAAGCTGCCGAGGCATTTTTTCGTGCTGCGCCGAGTGTGGTCAAGCTGAGGTGCCGCTTCCGGTACTCAAAAGGCAGACGCACCAGCCAGTCCTCGGGCGGATTGACCAGGCTTAAGCCAAGCTGTTCGGCAAGCGCGGGACCAAACAATGCCTCACCGTAGAAGACCGGATCTTTGAGGGCTTGCAGATGTTCCGGTACGCGCCAACCGGTCAGGCGCTCGGTACTCCAACCATGTGCCGCCGCGGCTTTCCACAAGGTTTGCGAATCGTCGGTGTGGCGCGGAGTGAAAATTAGCGTTGGCATCGGCTTGCCATCCTCATAGTGTGTGAACGGCGCTTCGATAGAAGGACCGCCGCTGTCCGGTGGCTGGACTTGCCCGGAATGCCAAGTATACATAATTGCATAGACGAGAAGCCATCAATTCAAAAACGTATACCGGCCCGGCGCCGGGGGCGGTGCTGCACGTTGCGCCGCTTTCTGGTGCTGCAGTCCTTGGCCTAGAATTGATAAAGGTAGCCCATCCGCGCCGCGCCCGCGCTCGAACTGTCGACGAGCGGACTGCGCTTGATGCCAGTGCCAAGCCTTGTCGTACCCAGGTCGACGAACACGCTTTGCTTTTCCGCGAGCGCGTAATCGATGCGGATGCCCACTTCCAGATTCGTCGTGGCCACGCCCTCGTAGCGGGCGCGGCCGGCGCGCACCTCGGTTTGCCGCACGCCGTAGTAGTAGTCGACATAGTTGTCGTCGACCCGCTGCGCCGAGATCCGCGGCGTAAAGGCGAAACGTCCGGACGCGAGGCGCCTGTCGAGCTGCAACTTGAACTTGGTGCCATCGCTCTTGCCGGATGGATCGGTGAGGACCTCGGCCGACAGATTGCCAAAGCCGGAGCGCCAGATCGCCGCGCCGCCCAGCCAGAACCCGTCCTTGCGCTCCCCCATGCCGGCCAGGAAAGGCGAATCCTCTGCCTCGTATCCATCCGAGGCGTACCGCGCGCGCAGGCGCAGCGCGACCGGTCCCGCGGAGGGCAGGTGCACATCGATGCCGGGCCCGATGATGCTGACGTACTTGTTCATATACATAAGCAGCGGCAAGCCGCGCAGCTCGTTATCGTAGTCGCGGTAAGGTTTGCGTTCGGCGAAAACGCCGATGCCGATGCCCCACTGGGAGCCAGCGGCCTGCGGTGCCCGCGCTGCCTGCGCGGCCGGCGCGTCCATCGATTGCTGCGCACATGCCGCCGGCATCGCAAACAGAACTGTCGACGCAAGGGCGAGCGAGGGCAAGGCATGCTGAAGCGGATATTTCATTAGGGTTCCTTTGAATTTAAGTCGCTGGGATGTGCGGGAAGCGTCTCGGCGAATTTCAGAGCGATTACTCAACTCGCCCAAACGCACCCGAACTCGCTCTATTGCGCCACTAGGCCCTCGCAGTAATGCAAGCGCATCATGCCATGAAAAAGCCGCACGGGAAGTGGGCAAATGTCGATCGCGGCCGCCGGCAAGCGGTGCCATTCATGGTGAAACTAGACCTCCAGATCAAAACAAAAAAGGCCCACACCTCTCGGTGCAAGCCTTAGTTTTCGGAACGCGCTTTTGACCGGGCGAACGGTCCGACACCGATCGCGCCAAGGGCGCCACGGACGATCAGCGCAGCAGGTGCGGCTTGGTCTCGAGCAGGCGCAAAATCATTTCGCCATACAGGGTGTTGGCCCACGCGAACCATTTGCGTGTGAACTTGGCCGGGTCGTCCTTGTGGAAAGCTTCGTGCATGAAGCCGCTGCCGGCGTGCGTCGTCGTCAGCATCTTGAGGCAGCGCCGTATCTCCGCATCGTCGGCGGTCGTCATGATGCGGATGATGATCCCCATCGGCCAGATCATGTCGCGCCCGGCGTGCGGGCCGGAGGTGCCTTCGGCCGCCCGCCCCTTCACGTAGTACGGATGGTTGGCGGCGTTGAACAGGAATTTGCGCGTGGATTGGTACAGGGGATCGTTCACGCCGATCGCGCCCAGGTAGGCCATCGAAATCAGGCTCGGCACGTTCGAGTCGTCGATCAAATAGTGCGCGCCGTAGCCGTCGACCTCGTAGGCGAGGATCTTGCCATGGGTCTTGTGCTCGATGACCGCGTGCTTGCGCAATGCTTGCTCGACCTCGGCCGCCATCGACACGCACTCCGCGGCAAAGGCCGGGTCCCGGTAAAGCACGCGCACCATGGCGCCGAGCTGGCGCAACGAATTGGCGGCGAAATAGTTCGACGGGACCAGGAACGGGAACACCGTGGCATCGTCGGAAGGCCGGAACACCGACGCGATCAGCCCGACCGGCGCGACCGGTTGCCCCGAGCCGTTGCCCGCCGCGGTATCGTGCGGCCACATGGTCTTGCGCTTGAAGGTGTAGTCGCCGTCGCCGGTCTTGCGCTGCTGGTTGCGGAAGGTCGCCACGATCAGCTTCATGGCCGCCAGCCAGTCGGCATCGAAGCATTTGATGTCGCCGCCCTGCTTCCAGAATCCGTGCGCCAGCCGGATCACATAGCACAGCGAATCGACTTCCCATTTGCGTTCGTGGACACCGGGCTTCATCTTGGGAAGGTCGTCCTTGTGGTACGAGACCTTGGCGGCGTCGAAATAAAAGGCGTTGGCGTACGGGTCGAGCAGCACGCAGCGCGCATGCCGGTTGACGACGCCGGCGATCATCGACTGCAGTGCGGCGTCGTGCTTCATCAGCGGCAGGTAGGGCCAGACCTGGGCCGCCGAATCGCGCAGCCACATGGCGTCGATGTCGCCGGTGATCACGTAGGTGTCGGGCCGCCCGTCCGCTCGCCCGGCGGTGACGGTGGTGTCGAGCGTGTTCGGAAAGCAGTTCTCGAACAGCCAGGCGGTTTCGGGGTCGGCTATTTTTGCCTTGGCGGCGACGATGGTCTGCTCCACCGCTGCGCTGACGAATTTGCGTTGGCCCACGGGCGGACGGTTTGACACGAACTGGCCCGGCGCCGCAAGCGCCTGCCCGAACGCGGGACCGAAGGCGGACAAAGCGAGCGGCGCGACAGCGCCCTGGATGAATTGGCGGCGAGTATTCAAAAGATGTCCAGTTCTGTGGTTGGTTGCGCCCGCGCGCGCGGCGGGCAGGATCGGCAAATGCTCGCATGCGGCGCCAGCGCGGGCAATAGTGCAATCTCCTCAACGGCATTGCGATATTTCGGTGCGCGCCGCCTTCCGCAAGAAATCGCACACCGAATACACTTTTTTCGCACTGGCGGTCGCGCCGCGATTCCCCAATAATGCTTGTTGATAAATAGGAGCTGCTGCGATGAGCGTTAAGAGAACCGATATTTACCGCAGCCGCAGCCCAATGGCGCTGATCCTGGCCGGCTGCCTGGGGACGGCAATGCTTCCCGCGCCCGCAATGCCGGCGCTGGCCGCAGCGCCGGCGCAAGCCGCCAAGGCCGCCCGGGCCGACGTCGGCCTCGTGCGACGGCGGCTGGCCGAGAGTTTTGTCGAATCGGGCGACGGCGCCAGCGAGATCGGCGTCGACACCTTGCTCGCCACGCTGGACCAAAATGGCCATTGGCCCGACCTCGACCTTAAATATTCACCCGCGCGCGACGCCGGGGTAAGCCGCTACGTCCATTTTCTGCGTGTGTGGAAGCTGGCCGCCGCCGCGCAGGCCGGCGGCGACGCGGCCCGCACCGAGAAGTTGCGGGCCGCCGCCATGCGCGCACTGGACTTCTGGATCTACCGACCGCACCCGGCATCGATACCCTGGTTCTACCTGATCGGCTCACCGCAGGCCTTGGCGCGCGCCGCCGTCATCATGGATGGCCAGATCACCGACCGCCAGCGCCAGGCCATCATCGCAATTCTGCGCACCTGCGTGCGCGCCGACGGCGTGTTGATGTACGCCGGCGGCCCCGCCACCGGCCAGAATCTCCAGCACGAGGCCGAACTGCTGATCGCCGCCGGCACGCTCGAACGCAGCGGCGCCACCATCGCCCACCACGCCAGGCTGATCGAAACCGAAATCGCCATCCGCACCGCAGAGGGACTCAAAGCCGACTGGAGCTTCCACCAGCACGGCCCGCAGCTGTATTCGGGCGGCCTGTATGGCAACGGCTTCGCGCGCGACGCCGCCAAGCTGGCCTGGGCGCTGCAAGGCACGCCGTTCGCGTTCGGCGCCGGCACCGTCGACTCGCTGGTCCGTTATGTGGCCGACGGCCAGCAATGGATGATGCGCGGGCGCTCCTTCGACTACCTGAGCGCCGGGCGTACGGTGAGCTGGCCGGACTTCAAGGCGGTGGAGCCGGAGGGCGAATTCGGCGTCGCCGATGCGGCCGCCAAGCTGGCCGCGCTGCCCGCCCTGCCCCCGGCCCGGCGCGCGGAGCTGCGTGCGCTGGCCGAACGCAAGCAGGGCCATGCCGCCGCCGCCAGCGCGCCACAGGGCAACCGTGTGTTCTGGGCGTCGGACTATGTGTCGCACCAGCGCTCGGGCTTTTTCGCCTCGGCCCGGATGTCCTCGCGCCGCGTCTACGGCACCGAATCGGGCAGCGGCCAGAACGAACAGGGCTACCACCTGGGCGACGGCGCCATGGGCCTGATGGTCAGCGGCGAGGAATACCGCGACATCTTCCCGCTGTGGGACTGGCGCCGCGTGCCCGGCGTGACTGCCGTGTACAACCCGGCAGTGCCGTTCCCGCGCCACACCTGGGGCAAGGGCTCATACGGCGGCAGCGATTTCGCGGGAGGCGTCTCGGACGGCGTCGCCGGTGCGGCGGCGATGGAACTGCAGCGCGGCGGCCTGCGCGCGCGCAAGGCCTGGTTCTTCCACGACGACGTCGTGGTCTGCCTGGGCGCAGGCATCCAGCCCGACGATCCGGCGCTGCCGGTGGTGACCAGCATCGACCAGCGCTGGGGCGGCGGCGCGGTCAGCTCGAGCGCGTCGCCCGCGGCGCTGGCGCCGGGCGCCACCCATTCCCAGAGCGGGCCGGGCTGGGTCCACCACGCAGGCGTCAGCTACCTGTTCCCCGCCGGCGCCGCGCTGCGCATCCGCTATGAGCACAAGAGCGCGCCTTGGTCGGTCATCAACAGCGCCGTGCACGGTTCGATGTTCCGCACCAAGCCGCTTAGCGAAATCGTTGCGGCGGGCGATGTGTTCAGCCTCTGGATCGACCATGGCACCGGGATCCATGTGCCCGCGACCTACGCCTACATCGTTGCGCCGGGGCTGGCGCCGGCGGCCATCCCCGCGTTCACGGCCGCTGCGGCGCCGACGATCGTCGCCAATACCGAAGACGTGCAGGCGGTCGCGCGCGACGGCTTGTTGCAGGCGGTGTTCTGGAAGGCGGGGGCGATCACGCTGGCCGATGGGCGCCGCCTGTCGGTCGACCGTGCGGGCATGGTGCAACTGCGGCGCGACGCCGGCAAAGGCGCGGTTCTATCGGCCGGCAACCCGACCCACGCGGCCGGGCCGATGACGGTCAGGCTGGGTGGAGTCGCCACCCGGTTCGTGTTTCCGAGCGGTCTGTATGCGGGCAAACCGCAGAGCGTGAAACTGGCGAGGTAGCCGCATCAGAAATCGAGCAGGCTGATATCTCAGCAAAAAAACCAAACCAACATCGTCCCCGCACACGAGGGAGTCGCAAAACGCAAATTGAGCGGCTTTATGTAAGCAGAAATCTCGACATGACGAGCCTCTAACAACCTAAACCAACATCGTCCTCGCGGAGGCGGGGAGG
>JAZKIN010000009.1:107491-228197 GCA_040384885.1 Pseudomonadota bacterium
CCCCGCCTCCGCGAGGACGATGTTGGTTTTTGATGTTTAAAATTTTTGCGACACGGTTTCTGATGCGTCTTAAACGCCAATTGAGCGCGCTGCTGCCCTTTCGCGACAGCCGCATACGCGAGGACGATGTTGGTTTCTTCTGTTTGAAGCTTAATTCGACACGATTTCCGCAGCGGCCCAGGCGCCAATTCGAACCTAGCGCTTCGTCCCCTTTACGGCATCGCGCACGCAGCGGAACCCGGTCGTCGCATTGCGGTCCATCCCAGGCGCCATCAGCAGGAACTTCCCGTGCGTGTCCAGCCGCAGCGCTTGCGGGAAATACCAATGCGAGCCCTGCGGCTTGTAATTGCTTCCGCCACGCAAGATGGCCGAGCGCGTGTGCGCATCCTCGAATTCATCGGTCCATTGCCACACATTGCCCACCATATCGAGCACGCCGTAGGGGCTGGCGCCCCTCGGATGCGCGGCCACCGGCGCCGGGCCGGCCGGATTGCGCGAGGTGTCGGGCGTCGGCACCGCGCCCGCGTCCCATTCGTTGCCCCATGGGTAAAGGCGACCGTCCGTGCCCTGGGCCGCATGCTGCCATTCCCACGATGTGGGCAGGCGTTTTCCGGCCCAGCGCGCGTAGGCGCGCGCGTCGTCGGGCGAGACCCAGGTCACGGGATGCTCCGCGCTGCCGGCCGCATAACTGCCGCCCTGCCAATGGCGCAGGTAGTTCTGGCCATCGCGCGGACGGTAGCCGGAGGCGTCGACAAAACGCTTGTATTGCGCATTCGTCACCGGCGTGGTGTCGATATGGTAGGCGGCCAGCGCCATGCGCTTGTGATGAAAACGGCGCGGCGCGTCCTCCCACGGGTACTGCACGTCGACCCCGGCCATGTTCACGCCCTCGACTTCGATGCCGTGCACCTTAAAATCGAAGTCGGCGGCCGGAATCGTCGTCATCCCCGGCGGCGCGGTGGCCACCGCCACACTGCCGCCCGGGGCGCGCATGGTCTGGCGCAGCGCCTCCCACTTGCTGTTGAAGTCTTTCAAGGGGCGGCGCGTCATGCCCTTCATGCTTGCCAACAGCGCGCCCAACTTGGCGTCCGGCGCGGCCGGCGTCGCCAGCACCGCGCCAAAGCCTTTCGGCTCCATCGCAAAGCTGAGCGTGAGCGTGCCGTCGGCGCCGCGGCGCGGCGTCAGCTCGGTGCCGTGGTACAGGTCGAAGTAACGCATGCCCGCTTGCGCTGCCACGGCCAGCTGTTCGCCGGCGGCCGTGTATTCGTTGCGGTTGACGATGGTCCAGAGCGTGCTTGCGCCCAGCGGCCAGCGGCTCGCGAGCACGCCGTACTGCAGCGTCGGCGCCATCGGCTCCCAACCTGGGCTGACCAGGTACGGCGCCATCGCCCGCTCGATCGTGGCGATGCGGCGCAGCGCCTCGGCGTCGCGCTCGGTCAGGCCGTTCCAGATGCCCCAGACGTTTTCCCAGCTTTCGAAGCCGGTGCCGTTGAAAAAGGCGAACTGCAGCATCTCTTCGCGGTTGCGGTTCCAACGGTCGTTCACATGCACCATGTGGCGCGGTTCGAGCCACTTGAACTTGGCCACATGGACGGCCGGGGTCACGATCGCATACGGGTACTCGAAGTAGCCCCAGCTCATCACGTTCCAGCCCAGCTGGTTTTCCTTGGGCGCGATTTCGGGCTCGAACGCGAGTGGATGAGCGATTTTTTCGGCCGCCAGCGAGTACTTCTCGGGCACGCCGGTCATGGTGTCGCCGTTGACGCCGTCGGCGCCGAGGTCCTTCATGAGCTCCGCGATCGCCTCCGGCATCTCCTTGGCAGGCGCGTTGGTGCCGGTATCCCAGGGCATGATCGGGAACAGCACCTTGACGCCGCGCCGGTGGAAGTCGGCCACCATGCGCCGCACCCCGTCCCGACCGCCGGGCAGCTGCTCGATCATCTCGAGCTGGTTGCGGTTGTCGATCCCGATGTTCGGGTAGATCGACCACACCAGCACCGAATCGATGCCGCCATAGCGCTTGACGAGGTCGTCGAGATAGCGGTCCACCGTGTACTTGCCGGACACGGGATCGTAAAAAAAGCGGTCGTGCACCATCAACTGCGGCTGCACGAAGCTCGACCTGGCCCAGGCCAGCGCCGGGTCGGCGTAGCGCCGGTCGTCGTACTTGATTTCTTGCAGCCGCTTGACGCGCCACGCGACCAGCGCCTCGCGCCAGGCATTCACCTGGGCCGGCGTGCAGCCGTAGCTGTCGCCCGGTTTTTGCGACCAAAGCAGGGCCAGGCAGTCCGGCCCCGTGATCAGCTGTTCGGTCTTGAACTTGCCGGCGAATTTTAGCTCCTGCGCCTGCGCCGGCGCGCACAGCGCCGCCGCCGCGGCCAGCGCCATGGCGGCCCGCGTCAATTGGATCACGCCTTTGCTCCCAGTCATGGCTTCGCCGCCGTCAAGCGCACGACCGCGCCACCCGATGGCGCCAGCTTGAGCGTCAAGGTATCGCCGCGCCTTGCCCGGCTGCTGCCGGTCACCAGCGTGTTCATGGCCGCGCCATCCTGCCAGCTGCGCGCCTCGTAGCCGCCGGCGCCGAGGAAGTCGAGCGGCACGCGCAGCTCGCGCGCCTGCTCGTTGCCCATCGCGCCGAGGTACCAGTCGCCGCCCTTGCGCCGCGCGGTCACGATGAACTGGCCGATGTCGCCCTGCAGCACGCGCGTTTCGTCCCAGGTGGTCGGCACCATCCGGATGAAGTCGGCCCCGTCCTCCCAGCTGCCGTCGGCCTTCTTGTAGCTCGGCGGGCTGTCGGAGACCATCTGCAGCGGACTGTCATAGACCACATACATGCCCAGCGTATGGCCGCGCGTGGTCTTGACCACGGGATTATTCCAGGTCATCCTGGACGGGAAGTCGGCCGCCGAAACATGGCGGAACGCGCCCGGGGTGTAGTCCATCGGCCCAAGGATCATGCGCGTGAAAGGCACCGTCACATTATGCGTGGCGGTGATGCGCGCACTCCACTTGTTAAACTCGGCGCCCATGACCGCCTCCTGGGTCAGCAGGTTCGGCCAGGTGCGCTCCAAGCCGTTCGACGGCACGCTCGAATGCAGGTCGACCATCAGCCGGTTGGCCGCCGCGCGGCTCACCAGGCGCTCGTAGTACGCCATCATCTCCTGGTCGGTGCGCGACATGAAGTCGACCTTGATGCCCTTGATGCCCCACTCGCGGTAGCGCGCAAGCGCCGGTTCCAGCTGGCGCTCGAGCTGCTGCCACTGCAGCCAGACCCAGACGCCGACGCCCTTCTGCCGCGCGTAGGCGACGATCGCCGGCATGTCCATCGACGCCTTGGAACGCGTGGCGTCGGCCTTCGGATTGGCCTCGGTCGAACTGCCCATCGACCAGCCCTCGTCGACCATGATGTAAGGCAGTCCCATCTCGGCGGCAAAGTCGACGAAGGCCTTGTAGGTCGCGCTGTTCATGCCCGGCTCCGCAATTGCCACCTGCGAGCCGTTCCACCAATCCCAGGCCACCTTGCCGGGCTTGATCCAGCTCGTGTCCTTCAGGCTGGTCGGGGTGGCGAGCATCTGCACCAGCTGCGACTCGACCAGCGCGCCGGGGGTGTCGCCCACCATGACGACGCGCCAAGGCGTCTTGAAGCCGCCCTCGGGCAGCGTGATCTGCGCGATGGTGCCGGACTGGCGCACGCCGGGCGCGGTGTCGTGGCGCGTCGCATGCTTGAGTTCGGCGCCGAGGCTGCCGTTGTCGCGGCCCGACACGAAACTGGCCGGATAGCCGCGCACGTCCGATTCGGCCAGCGCGAAGCTGGTCTGGCCGTCGCCCGTCTTGCACACCAGCGGCAGCACGTACAGCGCGGCGTCACGCAGGCGCGACGCCTTCACGGGGTCGTACTCGCCCTCGTGGCCGCCCACCCATTGGCCCTGGTTATAGCCCCAACAGTCGTGGTCGCGCGCAAAGCCGAAGGTCGTCACTTCCTTCTTGACCGCGATCCGTTCGCCGGTGCGGCCATGGATCACATAGCGCAAGGCGGCGCCCTGGTCGTACAGGCGCACCACGACGTCGACCTTGCGGCCGGCCAGGGCCAGGTCTTCGTAGCTCAGCGTCATCTCGCGGTAGTGCACCGGCACGCTCGCGAACTTGCCCATCAAGGGGGTGTAGGTCTCGCGCACCTCGCGCGCCCCGGACGCCGACAGCAGCTTGAAGCTCTTGCTGCCGAACCCAGGCAGGTCGAGCTTCAGGCTCAGCAGTGAGGGCGCGATCAGCGGCTTGCCGCGGTAGTCCAGCGCGTAGCTGGCGATGCCCTCGGGCGTGCCTTCGGCCTTGGTGAACGGCGCGCCGAAGCGCGCTTCGAGCAGGCCGTTGGGCGAGGTCAAGGTGGTGGCCTGGGCCGCGGCGGCGAGCATGCCGCACGCGCCAAAAACAGCCAATGTGAGTCGTTTGATCATAAATACCCGTTATGGTTGAATACGAACCTGCCTGCCTACCATTACTTCACAGTCAAAGTGAGCGTTTCGCCGGCGCCGCCCAGCACCACCGGCTGGCGCACGGTCTTGCCCTTGTAGCTGACGCTGACCTCGTACTGGCCATGGTGGCCGCGCGAGCTGTAGGCGCCGTCGGCCCCGGTGACGCCGTTGTTGCGGGTGCGCCAGGCGCTGCGCACCAGTTCTTTCCAAGGCGCCAGACTCGGTTTGGCGCTCCAGTCGCGCCGGTACATGGCCGCGTCCGGCTTCCAGTGGGCGCCCTGCCAGAAGCCCCATTGCAGGAAGCCCGACACATTCTTGTGGCTGTACAGCGCGATCATGAAGTCGCGGTTGTAATCGGCCTGCAACTGCTCGTCCGGCGTGTTGAAATCATACTCGGTGATCTGGATATTGTTGACCCCGCCGTCGGCCAGCAAATCGAGGTCGCTCAGCACCGCCACCGGGGCGCGCGGGGTCTGGCCGACATGGCCCTGCACGCCGAGCACATCGACGCGCGCGCCTTCCTTGCGCAGCATGGCCACGAACTCCAGGTACTTTTCGATGAACAGCGGGCTCGAACTGCGGTTGAGCATCGAGTACTCGTTGATCGACAATTGCAGCTTCGGGTCGCTCTGCTGGGCCAGCTTGAACCACCTCGCAACCTGTTCGCGCGGCATGTGCTGCAGGTACTCGGTCTCGTGGATAGGTTCGTTGACCACGTCCCAGCCGGTCAGCTTGCCGCGGGTGGCGGCCGTGATGTCGGCGATGTGGGCGTCGACGAGTCCGGCGATCTTGCTGCCGCGCGCTGGGTCGGCCGCGACGTCCTTGGGCGAGAACTTCCAGGCCGGCCAGACCAGCGCGTGGCCCTTGACCAGCTTGCCCTCGGCCCGGAGCCAGTCGATCGCGCCGAGCGCCGTCGCCGGACCGCCAGGGGTGCGCCAGCGCGGCCACTTGAGGCCGTTGCCGAGCACGGTCACGTCGAACAGCTCGCGGATCTCCTGGCGGTAGCGGTCCGCCTCCGCCCCTTTTCTGAGGATGATTTCGGCGTCGACCTCGGAGCCCCACAAGAAGGCCGAGCGCGTCATCGCGACCTCGACGCTTGCACCCTCGAGCGGACGGCCGCCGGCGTCGCGCACCTTGACCGTCAGCGGCGCGGTGCGGATCAGTTCGATGCGCGCGAGCGCGGCGCGGCGCCACGCGGCGTCCGGCTCGCGCCCGGCGTACGTGAAGCGGGTCACGGGCAAGGCCGCCATCTTGATGCGGTCCTCGAAGTTGAGCACTTCAAGGCCTGCGATCTCGAGCGTCTGCTCGATGTTGCCGAAGCTGATCATCGCGGCCGATTCGCCGGGCGCCGCGTCGTCGGCGGCCACGAAGGGCACGCTGATCGTGGTCCAGTCCGGACCAACGCTGAAGGCCTGCACGGCGCGGTCGGACGACGCCTTCTGGCGCTGGAAATAGAACATGCCTTCGGCTTCGCCCGATTCCTGGCGCGCCTTGAGCGCGCGCGCGGCGAAACGCGCGAGCAGCACGTCGCCCTTCTTGATGGGCGCGCTGTTGAACCAGCGCGCATTGATATTGTTGTAGTTCGACGAACCCTTGGGATTGTCGGCGCGGAACACCGGCGCGCCGGCGCTCATGCCGGTGACGCCAAAGCTGCCGCGCTTGTCCGCGGCGTTGATGCTGTCTTCGAAGCGGAAGCTCGTGGCGAGGTCGGCCGGCATCACGCTCGCGGGCCGCGCGCTTGCCAGCTCTTGCGCGAGCGGCGGCAGCGGGCTCGCAACAAGCAGGGGCGGCGCGACCGAAGCCGCAGCCAACAGCAAGGCAAGCAGGGAGCGTTTAAGAATAGGCATGATGGCGAGGGGGAAAGGGATGGATGCGGCACGGGCATCACGATGCAGGACGCACAAGGCCGGCCGTGGGGCCGGCCTTGCCATCCTCATCATGCTTCCCGCACGATGTTCAGCGCCCGCAAGGCTACGGGCACCAAGCTTACGGCGCCGCGACCTTCTTGGTGATGGCGTCGGCGATCAGCAAATTCAACAAGCTCGTCTGCGGATAGCCCGTGGCGTTGGTCAGGTTGCGAGTGCGCAACTGATCGAGCGCCATGCTCTGCTCGTTGCCGGCGGCGTTCCCGCTGGTCGAGCGCGGCACGATGGCCCCGGTCAGGTAGTTGGCCGGCACGGTCAGCGGGCTGGCCGTGCCGGACGCGGTCTTGACCACCGCCGCCACCGACGCCACCGACGCGTCGAACAGCGCCGGCGTGGTCATCAGCTTGTTGAATGCCGCATTGGTGGCCATCACCGAGCCAGCCGTGCTGGTGGTCGTCAGCACCGGCAGCGCCGGGGTCGTGATCTGGCTCGCCATATACACGACCAGCATCTCGGTCAGCGGCGTGATGTTGGCGATGCTGCCGTCGCCGAGGGCGACAGTGCGCAGGATCGTGGTCGGCACGCCGAGCGCGGTGCCTTGCAGCGTGGTGGCGGTGACCACGCACGGGCCGGACGCCGGCGACGTGACCTTGACGGTGTAGCTGCCGTCGTCGGCGCTGTCGGCCACGCCGTAGCCGACGCGGCAATTGGCGAGGATGGCGGCCTTGCCGATCGCCGTGCCATTGCCCAGCGGGGTGGGCGCGGTGGTCGGGTAGCTGCTCGCCACCGTGCCGCGGATCGTCACTTCCTTGCCGTTGAACGGGTTGTTGGAGTCGCCCTCGTAGCCGCCGCCACCGCCGCAGGCAGCCAGGCTGGCCGCCGCCATGGCCAACAGGCCGTGTTTGAATGTGTTTTGCATGATCATTCCTTAAATGTTTGTCGTTGCCTTAGAACTTGCCGCGCAAGCTCAGCGTGATGTTGCGGCCAGCTTGGTTCCCGTTCTCGATGCGCGATTCCGGATCGCCGTTGCGGCCCTGGAAGTGATCGAGGTACTGGTAGGTCTTGGTATTGGTCAGGTTGGCGCCATCGAGACGCACTTCGACGTAATCGTTGATCTTGTAGCCGACCGACGCATCGAGGTAACCGCGCTTGTTGTTCCAGCGCTGGTAGCCGAGTGGGTTCGTCACGTTGTTGTTGAAGTCCGCGAAGCCCGACTTGTGGTTGTACGAGGTGCGCAGCGACAGCGGGCCGTTCTCGTAGTACAGGGTCAGCGCGTAGGTGTTTTCCGGAATGATCGGCACGTCGTAGCTCAGCGTGTCGTAGATGCGCGTGGTGCCGGCCGTCTGCACTTTGGTCACGCTGACGATCGAGCCCATGTGCTTGAAGATCCACGGCAGCGTTTTGTATGTCTGCTGGTAAGCCAGTTCGATACCCTTGATCGTGAAGTCTTCGCCGTTGCGCACCTGGCGCAGTTCGACCGGGGTGTCCGGATCGTTGGTCAGCACCGTCTGGTTGTTGGCTGTGAACAGCTCCTTTGGCAAGCCGAGGGCCGAGAACGGCACCATGGCCGACATCGTGACGGGACGGCCCTTGATGTCCTTCTTGTAGAGCGACAAGCCCAGCAACGCACCCTTCTCGAAGTACCACTCGAGGCTGGTGTCAAGATTGGTCGACGCTTCCGGCATCAGGCCCGGGTTGCCGGCGGTGATGATCAAGTCGCCGCCATTGGCCACGTTGAACGAGCGCGCGATCGCCGAAATCGAGCTGCGCTTGATGGTCTTGCCCCACGAACCGCGCCAAACCAGATCTTCGGTCAGGTCATAGGCGAAGGTGGCCGACGGCAGCGTGTTGGTGTACTTGCTCTTGCGGTTGGTCGGCACGTGCGCGCCGGCCACGAGCACGTAGTTGTCCACGTCGGATTTGGTCTCGACGTAGCGCACGCCGAAGTTGGTGCGCAGGCTGCGGTTGAACACCTTCTTCTCAAGGTCGGTCTGCAAGTACAGCGCGCTGATGGTTTCGACCGCGTCGAAGGTGCCGCCCAGGTTGGCCGGCGCATTGCGGTTCTGGTTCAGCGCGTCGAGCGTCTCGTAGATGAACGGCCGGTTGAACGTCATCCACGATTGCGGCACGTTGCCGCCGACATGGATGTTGTTTTGATCGTTGGGCACGAGCTGGGTCTGGCCGAACGCGGCCTTCTGCGCCGCCGTGGCGGAGCCGAACAGGCCGACGCCGGGGATCGTCAAACCATTCAACAAGTTGCCGCTGGCAAATCCACGCGCCTGCTTGCCGCTTTCGACCTGGCTCAGGCCGACCTTGACGCGCCCTTCGACATCCCAAAAACCATAATCGTAGTCGGCCGCCAGTTTGATAATCTTCTGCTTGTCTTTTTCGGTCAAATACTGGCCGCTGTAGACGAAATTGGTGTACAGGTTGCGGTCGAGCAGGTCGCGGTTGGACGACAGGTTCGGGAACAGCGGATCGCTGGTGTCGAGCGTCAGGTCGTGGCGTTTGTCGGCGTCGAACGCTTCGGCCGTCGTCGTCGCGCTGTTCCTCCAGGCAAAACTACTATTGACCGCCAATTGGCCGGTCAGACGCAGCTTGTCGGTGAGCTTGTACTTGGCGTTGAGTGCGTTGTACTTGAAATCGGTCTCGGTCAAACCGGTCAACGCATTGGTCGACATCCGCACGTTGCCCATCGTGCCCTGCAGGTTATTGTTGGCGTCGACGCGCAAATTGAGTGGAATCAGCGCCAGCGCCTGGGTCGAGCCGTTGATCGGGAAATTCAGGTAATTGTTCTTGAGATCGTCCTTCAGGTTCGACGCCAGGGTGTCCCAGCTGACATCGAGCGCATTCGTCTTGTACTGCACCGAGGTGGTGAAGCCGATCCGCTCGCGCTTGGTGTCGGTGCTGGTGATGCGGATGAAGCGCGGCAGGATGCCGTCGTGCAGTTGCGACAGGCTCATGCCATTGAGGTTGGCGCGCGGATCTTGCAGGTTCCACGTGAAGGGGAAATTGCCTGCGGTGAAGCGCTGGTTGAAACTGTTGTAGGTGCCGGTCGACTGGAAGCCGGCATTGGCATTGTTGGCCTTGCTCGCGGCGGCGGACACCAGCACGCCCCAATTGCCCCAGGTGTTGCTCAGCAAGACGTGCGCGCGCGGATCGTTGCTGCCGCTCTTGGAGTTGTTGGTCATCGCGCCCGAATAGCGGATCACGCGGCCCTTCTTGTCGAACGGACGCGGGCTCTGCAGGTCGACCGCGCCGGCCACGCCGCCCTCTTCGAGCTCGGCCAGTGGCGACTTGTAGACGTCGACCCGGCCGAACAGTTCGGACGGGAAGATGTCGTAGTTAAATTCGCGCGAGGCGACGCCGATGGCGCCGGCCGAGGTCGCGCGCACCGGCGCGCCGTTGAAGGTGGTGACGGTGTATTCGGCACCGAGGCCGCGCAGGCGGATGCGCTGGCCTTCGTTGCTGGCGCCGTCTTTTTCGACTTCGACGCCGGGCAGGCGCACAAGCGCGTCCGCGATGTTCTGCTCGGGGAATTTACCGATGTCTTCGGCCACGATCGAGTCGCGCGTGACGATCGCGGCGCGCTTCAGGTCTATCGATTTTTGCAAGCTGGTGCGAAAGCCCGTGACCGTGACGGTCTGGACTTCCTCGAGCGGCGCAGGCGTTTGCTGCGCGTAGGCTTGGCCGCCGAGCATCGCGCAGGCGCTGGCGACGGCCAAGCTGACGAGGGTTCGTTGATGTAGTGGGTGATGCATATCATCTCCTGAGTGATCTGTGTGGAATGCCCGGGTCCGCAATGGTCGTCTGGCCGGGGCATGTTCTTGTTGTGTGCCTTCACCTCAAATGATATCAGATATCTTAATTGCGAATAGTGTTGAAATTTGCTGTGGCGATTCGGCAACATGGGCTGGTTTTGTCGCTGCCACAGAGGGGCAAAGCAGCAGTTCAGGCGCGCAAGGCTGGCGCCGCCACGGCGGCGCTGCAAAAACATAATGGCGGGCGCTTGTTTTCATTTTTTGGCTGGCTGGCAGAGCGGCGTCGCGCAATTGCCCCATCGTACCGTGAGAAATCTGTATCCAACGTGAAAGGGACCGCGACGCTGATACATCCAAAAAAACAAAACAACATCGTCCTCGCGCATGCGGGGACCCATAGAACAGTTGCTCAAAGCTAACGTTCTATGGGTCCCCGCCTTCGCGAGGACGATGTTGGTTTATGTTACTTAGATTATTGCAGACGCGATTTCTGAGTCGGCCTATGCTCCGATTCTGCTAGAGCAACGCTGCGGCCCCGTCAGTTTGCAAGCAGCTCAAAGCCCCCCTGCGCCCGGATGTCATCCGACGCGCTGCCGATCATGACGCTGAATTTCCCCGGCTCGGCAACCTGCTTGAGGCTGTGATCGAAAAACGTCAGCAAGCTGCGGTCGATCGCAAACGACACGCGGCGCGTCTCGCCCGGCTGCAGCATGATCTTCTGGAAGCCCTTGAGCTCCTTGACCGGCCGCACCACCGACGACACGAGGTCGCGCAGGTACAGCTGCACCACCTCCTCGCCGGCGACCTTGCCCTTGTTGGTCAGATCGAACGAGACCGTCAGCGTGTCGGCCGCGCGCATCGTGGCCCGGTCCAGTTTGAGCGCACCATAGCCGAACTCGGTATAGCTCAGGCCGTGGCCGAAGGCATAGCGCGGGGTGTTGGCGACGTCGATGTAATACGAGGAGTACGGATTCGGCGGATCGCTTTGCGGGCGCCCGGTCGAATAGCTCGCGTAGCTGAGCGGAATCTGGCCGACGTTGCGCGGGAACGTGATCGGCAGTTTGCCCGACGGGTTGTAGCGGCCGAACAGCACGTCGGCCACCGCATTGCCGCCCTCGGTGCCCGGGAACCAGGCGTAAAGGATGGCGTCGGCCTGGTCGGCCACGCTGTTGAACACCATCGGCCGGCCGGCCAGCATGACCACCACCACCGGTTTGCCGGTCGCCTTGCGGACCGCGGCGAACAGCTCGGACTGCAGGCCCGGCAGGCCGATCTCGGAGCGCGAGCGCGCCTCGCCGCTCTGGTCGTAACTCTCGCCGAGCGCCATCACCACCACGTCGGCGTCACGCGCGGCCGCCACGGCCGCGTCGAAACCGCTATTGCTGGTGCAGGCGACGTCGCAGCCGGCCACCACCGTCAAGGCCGCGCCCGGGACGGCGTTGCGGATGCCCTCGGCCAGGTTGACCACCGGCGCGCGCTTGGTATTGACGATCCATGCGCCCTCGAGGTCGCGGCGCGACTCGGCAAGCGGACCGATCAGCGCGATCCTGGTCGCGCCCGCCGCCAGCGGCAGCACCTTTTTATCGTTCTTGAGCAGCACCATGGTCTTGCGTGCCACCTCGCGCGTGGCTGCGCGGTGCGCCGGATCGGCCAGCACGCGGCGCTCGCGCTCTGGGTCTGAGAAACGGAACGGGTCGTCGAACAGGCCGAGCTCGAACTTGCGGTACAAGACGTTGCCAACCGCGTTGTCGACCCGCGCAATCGGCACCTTGCCGGCCTTGACGGCGGCGGCCAGGTGGGTGGTGTAGGCATAACCTTCCATGTCGATGTCGTTGCCGGCGCGGATGGCCTTGACGGCCGCGTCGTTCAGGTCGCTCGCAAAGCCGTGCGGCACCATCTCCTCGACCGACTTCCAGTCGCTGATGACGATGCCCTTGAACTTCCATTGATTGCGCAGGATGTCGCGCTGCAGCATGCTGCTGCCGGTGGCCGGAATCCCGTTCAGGCTGTTGAACGAATTCATGAATGTGGCCACGCCCGCGTCCACCGCCGCCTTGAATGGCGGCAGGTACACCTCGTGCAACTGCTGGTAGCTCATGTCGACCGTGTTGTAGTCGCGCCCGGCCTGGGCCGCGCCGTAGGCGGCGAAGTGTTTTGCCGTGGCCATCACCGCGTCGAGGTCGCCGAGGCGCTTGCCCTGGAAGCCGCGCACGCGCGCGGTCGCGATTTTCGAACCGAGGAAGGTGTCTTCGCCCGCCCCCTCCATCACCCGGCCCCAGCGCGGGTCGCGCGCCACGTCGACCATCGGCGCGAAGGTCCAGTGCACGCCCGAAGCGGCCGCCTCGGTCGCGGAGATACGGGCCGACAATTCCATCGCGCCCAGGTCCCACGAGGCCGCTTCGGCGAGCGGCATCGGGAACACCACGTGCTGGCCATGGATCACGTCGAGCGCGAACAGCAGCGGGATCTTCAGGCGCGACTGCATTGCCATCTCCTGGAAGCTGCGCGTCTGCGCCGCCCCGGTCACCGTCAGCAGCGAACCGATCCTGCCGTTGCGGATGTCGGTCAGGCGGTCGCGGTTCTTCGCCTCGGCGCTGGCCGGGCCGGTCAGGTCGGCGCCGGCGATCTGGTGCAGCTGCCCGACTTTTTCCTCGATCGTCATTTTGGCCAGCAGGGCGTTGACCTTTTTCTGGATCGCCGCGTCCTGCGCCTGGGCCGAGGCGGACAATGCCATCAGGCAGGCCGCTGTTATATAAAGTTTTTTCATGGTTCTCTCATTTCACGTGAATTTGGTGACTTCAAATAATCGACCGTCGAAGGTCGCCGGCAAACGGCAGGCGAAACCCGCCGTGGCCAGCCGCTGCCCGCTCTGGCGCGCGACCTCCCTGCCCTCCTCGTCGCGCACCAGGTACACGGCGCGCGCGTCGAGGTAGCGCACCCGCACCATGCGCTCGGCGTCGCCCGCGCCGTGGCGGAACACGCCGACGATGCCGCCCGAGCGCGTATCGGTGTTGATACGCTGAAACCCGTCCCAGCGGCCCAGCTCCGGCTCGCCGAAGCCGTCGAGGTCCTGCCGGAAACTTAACGCATCGTGGCGTCTGGCCATGCGCGCCATCCAGTCGGCAAACGCACGGCAGCGGTTGCGCTGGCCCGCCGTCATCTTGCGCGGGTCGCCCAACAGGATCGGCAGCGCCCCGGCAAGCGAACGCAAGTGCAGCAGGAAGCCCGGATCGTTGAGCTTTGAATTGCCCAGCACCAACGCGGTGGCCGGGATCGCGGGAGAGCGCCACCACGCCATATTGCGCACGCGCAGGTCGTTGGTTTCGTTCGGCTCGTTAAAGTTGGACATCCAGTTGCCTTCGGCATGCTGGAGCATCGCATAATCGACCAGTTGCAGCCCGCCCATGGTCTCGAAGGTGCAGTCGATGAACACCTCCGGATGGCGCGCGTGGATGGCGTCGAACACGCGCCACATCACGTCGTAGCTGACCGACATCGCCTCGGGCTGGTCGCGGTGGCCGGGGTGGTCTTTGCCGTAACAGCCGACCTCGACGGTGTCGTGGCGGTAGGGGCTGGTGACCACCGAAAAATCGAGCTTCAGGTACTCGAGCCCGAGTTCGCCGGTCAGGCGCAGCAGCACGCCTTCGATATACTCTTTCCAGCCGGTCGAGAAGCAGGCGGTGTAGCGGCTCTCGTCACCGTCCTGGTGTACCGAAAACCGCTTGCCGTGGCTGTTGATGGCGAACCATTCCGGGTGCTGCTGGAACACCCGGCTCTTGGGGTCCGCCGAGCCGATGCTGACCCACAGGCCCGGCTTCATGCCGAGAGACTTGATGTAATCCATGACCGGTTTCAAACCGTTCGGGAACTTGACGCGGTCCACGCCCCAGTCGCCGTAGACGTCCTGCCAGCCGTCGTCGATGATGAATTCCTTGATGCCGGCGGCGGCCGCCGCGCGCGCCAGTTCGCGTACCAGGGCGTCATTGATGTCGGTCGTGAACGGCTCCCAGGTGTTGTAGACGAAATGCGGCTTGTGTTCGGTCAGCGACAGGCGGATGCCCATGTGCTTGCGCACGAAGTCGGGCACCGCCGTGTTGAGGATGTCGTCGAAGCGCGCAACGCCGGCGTAGACGATGGTGAACACCTGCGGTGTCTGGAAGCTCGCCCCCGGCGCCAGATGGCGCCGGAACGGAAAAGGCGACTCCTTCGGCGAGAGCCCGGTCTTGAAGCTGTCGGTGCCGGAGAAAGCCGAGGTGAACTTGTTGACTCCGGCGGCCTCGTTGCCGAGCACGATGCCCTGGCCCCAGTCGGGGTTGTGCAGCGCCACCAGGCTGTCCTGCTTGCCGCCCATGAACGGGGCGAGCGACTTGCGCCGACCGTAGTCGCTGTAGATCCAGCACATGGTGCTGGGCCAGTAGGACTCGAAGTTGAAGCACTCGATCTCGATCGATTCGAGCGCCACCTCGCGCGCGCCCAGGTTGCGCAGCGACAGGCGCTTCCTTACCACCGGCAGGCCCGGATACAGCAGGTACTGCAGCGTCACCTCGATCTGCCCGTCAAGGCTGGTCAGCACGACGGCCGCGCCGTCGCCCCGCAGCGCATCGGAGGCGGCGGAGATCGAGCTCAGGCGCCAGCCCTTGGCCGCGTCGAACAGCACGCCATTGGCGAGCAAGCGGAATTCGTCGGTCTCGGTCGGGTGCTTGCCATCGTGGCCGGTGAAGAACTTGGAGTCGACGGCGCCATGCTTATAGCCGACCGTGGCCAGCCAAGGCTTGGCGCCGCCGGGCAGGCGCAGCGTGCGCGTGCTCACGCCGTTGCTGAGCACCAAGTGCTGCGCATCCCAGCTGGCGAAGCGGCCGGCTGCCGGCGGCTGCGCGCCCACGCCCGCGTCCGCACTCGCTGCGGGCGCAATCAGCAGCGCCGCGCCGGCCAGCGAGACGGCGCGCCGTCCCAGGTCGACGCCGGCGCTCATGCCTTGGCCTTGTACTGCATGTCGTTCATCAGCCACTTCCAGGTTTCTTCGTCGTTGCGCTTGGGCGGCGGCGGCAGCGGCGTGGCCGTCGGCAAAGCCACCGGTTTGCCGCGCAGTCGTTCGGCATGGCGCTGGAAGACCTTGGCGTGCGGCTTGGGCTTGTTGTTCACGTCGAACAGGCCGAGCGTGTACTCGAACTCGTGGAAATCGTATTGGCGGCCGACGTCGTGGCTGGCCCACCAGGTGATCCAGCTCACGCCCTTCTCGACGGCGGCCTCGATCGCCATGTCGACATAGCGCGGCAAGTCCTTGGCCGGCATGTCCAGTTCGCCGGCGCCGAACTCCTGCATCCATACCGGCTTGGCCGGGTTGCGCGCATGGCTGCGCACCAGCTGCGCCATCGAGGCGCCCATATGCGTGTAGGGCTTGTCGAGCGTGCCGCCGAGCTTTGCCGCGCCGGTCCAATAAGGCCAGCAATGGAGCGGGACGATCTCGTGCGTGGCCAGGATGCCCTGCGGGCTGAAGGTGTGCTCCTGGAACCAAGGGGTGTGGTCGACCCCGTTAACGTGGACCTTGCCCGGCGCCTGCGCGTGCATCTGGCGCAGCACCTCGGCCATCCAGGCGTCGCCCTCGGCCAGGTTCTTGGTGGTCCAGTTGCAGCCGATCTCGTTGCCGATGTCAAAGCCCATGAAGTTCGCGTGGCGCGCCATGCGGCCCGAGAGCGCCTTCAGGTACAGCGCCTGGGCCGCAGCCCACTTGGGCGAGGTGTAGAACGGCTCGTCGTGGTAAAAATGCGGGTTGAAATGGAAGCCGCTGAGCCAGCCCGTGTAAATGCAGGGCATTACGTCGAGGCCGACCGCGGCGGCGGCCTGCATCAACTGGTCGAGGCGGTCCAAGTGGGCGTTGCTGACGGTGCGCGGATTGGTCTGGAAAAACGGCCAGACCACCATCACGCGCAGATGGTCGATGCCGAGGCCGGCCATGCGCTCCATGTCGGCCCGGATCGGCGCCAGGTCCCAGTCGTTGTAGCAGTAGTACCAGTTCTTCGATGGCACGTAGTTCAGGCCGAAGCGGTGGTGCAGCACGCTTTTATTGGCTGGCGCCAGGCGCGGCGCGGCCAGCGCATCGGCGTGCATGCCGGTCATGGCGGCGCCGGCGGCCAGCGCCGACAGCCTGAGGAAGTCGCGCCGGGTGCCGTCTGCGCCGGTTTCGCGCTCATTTTTATTGGTCATGTTGTCTCCGTGTTGGAAGGTGTTATACAAGCGCGTCGATGGCCGCGAGCGATGGCGGACTGGCGCCGGCGGCGGTGCAGGCCGCGGCACCGGCGGCGACCGCGAAGCGCAGGTGCGCGGCCGGCGCGTGATGCGGGCGCTGCATCATGCTGTAGGCCAGCGCGGCCATGCTGGCGTCGCCGGCGCCGACGCTGTCGATGACCGTCACGCGCGGCACGGCGGCATGCCACTCGGCCGCGCCGATGTGCAGCGAGGCGCCCGCGGCGCCTTTGGTGTACAGGTAGGCCGCGCCCGGGTTCCAGCTGCGCAGCGTGGCGAACGAGGCGGCCAGGTCGGCGCTTCTGAACAAGCCGGCCAGGTCTTCGTCGGACACCTTGACCACATGCGCCAGTTCGGTCATGCGGCGCAGCGTGGCGTCGTAGCGCTGGTCCATCAGCGCGCGGAAATTCGGGTCGAAGCTGATGCGCACGCCGTCGGCGCGCAGCACCTCGGCCAGCGCCACCAGCTTGCCTGCCAGCGGCTCGCGCGCCAGGCTGATGCCGCCGAAATGGACCCAGCGCGCCTGCGCTATCCAGCCGGCCGGCAGCTCGCCGGCGTCGAAATGCAGGTCGGCGCTGTCGTCCCCGACAAAAAAATAGCTCGGTGGGTTGGTCCGGTGGACCACCGCCAGCAGCGGCGCGTGCGCGCTGCGCTGCAAAAAGCGCAGGTCGAGGCCGGAGGCTGCGCTGGCGTCCCACAGGGCGTCGCCGAACACGTCTTCGCTGATGGCGCCGGCGAAGGCGCTCGGCACGCCCAGCCGGGCCATCGCGCGGGCGACGTTCCAGGTCGAGCCGCCCACTTTGCTGGCCCACTGCTGCGTGCCGCCGTCTTGCGCGATCAGATCGGTCAGCGCTTCGCCGGCCGCCACGAAGGCGGGGAAATTACCCACCGCGTTGCTCTGTGCAGTGGTCGTTGCAGTTGTCGTTGCAAGCACGGTCTCAGTCCTTTAGTACGTTCAGCACTTCGTAGCAGGCGCCCATCGTGTGGTAGTCGGTCTTGCCGGCGGGGCTTTTCTGGTCGGTGATTTTTTGGTTGGCCGGCCCGAGGATGCGGTACCAGGCGCCATGTTGGTGATCGACGAAATGGGTCCAGCTGTAGTCCCACAGGCGCCGGTACCAATCCCAGTAGCGCGCCTCGCCGCTGGCCTCGGCCAGCAGCGCGGCGGCGGCCAGGCTTTCGGCCTGCACCCAGAAGTACTTGTCGGCGTCGCATACATCGCCGTCCGGCCCGAAGCCGTACGCCAGGCCGCCGTGCTCGTGGTCCCACGAGCACTCCACCGCCACGTCGAAAAAATGGCGCGCCAGCGGCAGCATCCAGCTGTCGTCTTCGCCCTCTACCGGATGGCGCAGCAGGATCAGCAGCAGCTTGGACCATTCGGCCAGGTGGCCGGGCTGGTAGCCCCACGGGCGGAAGATATTAGTCTTGTCGTCGCGGTTGTAGTCCGGGTCGACCGACCAATCGACCTTGTAGTGTTCCCACACGAGGCCGTCGGCCAGCGCTGCCTGGCGCACCGTGATGTTGTACGCGATGGTGCGCGCGCGCCGCAAATAGGCCGGCTCGCCGCTCGCCTCGAAGGCGGCGATCAGCGCCTCGCAGGCATGCATATTGGCGTTCTGGCCGCGGTAGTCGGCCAGCCGCGACCAGTCGCCGCTCGCTTCGTCGGCATACAGGCCGTGGGCGGGCTCCCAAAAGCGCTGCTCCATCAGGGCGAAGGTCTCGTCGATCCAGCCGCGGGCCTCGGCCACGCCGGCCCGCAGCGCGTGCGAGTAGGCCAGCAACACGAAGGCCAGGCCGTAGCAATGGTTGGTGGCGTCGGTGACGCGCGCCGCGCCGTCGCGCCAGTCCAACTGCCAGGCGTAGCCGCCGGTGGCGCCATTGCGGTGCGCGCCGCGCAGGAAGGCCAGGCCGTGGCGCACCCGCTCCAGGTCGGCCGGGTCGCCGAACTGGCGGTGGGCCATCGCGTAATTGAAGATGAAGCGCGTGCTGCTGACCAGATGGCGGGTGTGGGCGTCGTACACCGTGCCGTCGTCAAGGTAGAAATGGTGGAAGCCGCCGCTCGGGTCGACGCAGTGCGGCGCGTAAAAGGCCAGCGTGTGGCGAATGTGGCCGAGCAGCGTCGCGCGCGCGGTGAAGTCAGGCGCCATTATTGCTGCCCTTCCTTGTACATATTGGCGAAGCGTACGCCGTAGAACAGGATGAACAGATAGCACGCGGCCGGCACGATGAACGACAGGTGCAAGCCCATGGCGTCGGCGATGGCGCCCTGCGCGAACGGCACGATGGCGCCGCCCACGATGGCCATGCACAGAATGCCCGAGCCCTTCCCCGTTTGCGGCCCCAGTTTATTGAGCGCCATGCTGAAGATGGTCGGGAACATGATCGAATTGAACAGCCCAACCAAAATCACGGCCCACATGGCCGGCGCGCCCTGGCCGAGGATGGCGACGAGCAGCAAGGCCACCACGCAGGCCGAATTGAAGGCCAGCGCCTTTCCCGGGCTCACGTGGCGCATGACGGCAAAGCCGATGAAGCGTCCCACCATCGCGCCGCCCCAATAGAAGCTCACGTAGTGGTAGGCCTGGGCCTGGGCCATGCCGACCACGGTTTTTTCGCCCAAAAAGTTGATCAGGAAGCTGCCGATGCTGACCTCGGCGCCCACGTACAAGAAAATGCCGATCGCGCCCAGCAGCAGGTGCGGTTGCTTGAGCACCGAGTCGAGCGTGGCGTCATCGTTGGCTGCCTGCTCGTTGTGCGAAATGCGCGGCAGGCGCGCCAGAGCGAAAAACACGCCGAGCAACAGCAAGGCCGCGCCAAGCGCCAGATAAGGGCCCTGCACGAGCGCCGCTTCGGCGGCGCGGTGCGCGGCCAATTCGGCCGCCGGCATGCGCGCCAGTTCGTCCGCCGACAGCGCCACGCCCGACAAGATCAGCATGCCGCCGACCGTTGGCGCGATGGTGGTGCCGAGCGAGTTGAAGGCCTGTGTCAGGTTGAGCCGGCTCGATGCGCCCTTCGGGTCGCCCAGCACCGTCACGTATGGGTTGGCCGCCACCTGCAAGATGGTGATGCCGGCCGCCAGCACGAAAAAGGCGACCAGGAACAGCACATAGCCGCTGGTGGCGGCCGGATAAAACATGGCGCAACCGAGCGCCGCGACCACCAGGCCGGCCACCGCGCCGTTCTGGTAGCCGATTTTCCGGATCAGCATACCGGCCGGCAGCGCCACGATCGCGTAGGCGCCGAAGAAGCAGAACTGCACCAGCATCGCCTGCACATAGGTGAGCGTGTAGAGCGCCTTCAGGTGCGGGATCAGCACGTCGTTGAGGGAGGTGAGCACCCCCCACATGAAGAACAGGATGGTGATGATCACCAGCGGTACGGTGTGGTTCTGCGTGGCGTGGCCGGCGTCGGCGCCGGTTATGCTCGTCATGCTTGCTTGGGGAATGCTGGCCATGGTGGTCTCGCGTGAGGTTAACAAATCAAATGGAAGGAGCGGTTTTGAATACGGGGCTGGCCACGCCGATCGGGCCGACATGCAGCGCGAACAGGCCGCCCGCTAGCGGCTCGGCGCTCCGGCCGGCGGCGTCGAGCGTGGAAGAAATCGAGGTGATGAACAGGGTGTCGAGGCGCGCGCCGCCAATGGCGACCTTGCTCGGCTTGGACACCGGCAGCGCGATGCGGCGGTCGATCCGCCCTTGCGGCGTGATGCGCAACACCGACCAGCCGTCGACCGCGCAGATCCAGTAGCAGCCGTCGGCGTCGACCGTGGCGCCGTCGGGACGGCCCGGCAGCGCGGCGCCGTCGAGGAACAGGCGCTGGCCCCCAAGTTCGCCGCTGGCCGGATCGAGGTCGAACACCCAGACCCGGTTGACGGCGGGGTGCGAGTCGGACAGATACAACAGGCGCCCATCGGGCGCACAGGCGAGTCCATTGGACAGGGTCAGCCCGTCCATGTGGGCGCGCGGCATGCGTGTGCCGTCGAGTGAAAACAACTGGCCGCTGGCCTCGCCCTTGAGGCCCGCGAGCGGCATGGTGCCGCACCAGAGGCGACCGGCGGGATCGACCACGCTGTCGTTGCAGCGGTTCGCGCCCGCGTGATCGAGCGCCACGTACGGCGCCAGCGCCCCGCTCGAGCAGGTCAGCATCGAAAAACCGCCCACCAGCCCGACCAGGATCTGGTCGGGGCCGGCCGGGGCCACGCAGCCGGCGCGCTGCGGCATGACCCAGTGCTCGTCGTGCCCGGTGGCGGGGTCGTAGCGGTGCACGCGCTGTTGCCAAACATCGACCCATAGCAGGCGCTGCGAGTCGGCACACCAGACGGCGCCCTCGCCCACTTGGGCCTGGGCGTCGAGCACGCACTCGGCGCGCCCGACAGCGATCATCCCAACCATTGGACCTCCTTAATATAGTCGCGATACAACATGCACAGGACCTTATCACATATCTTAACAGTCAAGGCGACCATCGGAAAATATTTTGTCAACGGTACTTTAGTGGCAGGAAGATACCAGCAAAGCGAAGGCGGTTTTTTCCGATTTCGGCGCACCCCGATTACATTTTCTGCTTAGGCACGCAGCAAAAAACGTCATTCCAAAAACGCGGATTCGTCATTGCGCCAAGGCGCCGGCCGGGTCAACATCAGCGACCCGCCCAACCCGCCATGATCCGGAGTCCGCATGTTTTTCCAGCCCAAGCTGCGCCTTGCCGCCGCCGCCCTCGCCGCCGCCTTCGCCCACGCCGCCGCGGCGCAAGCCGTGCCCGCGCCGGCACCGGCACCGGCACCGCGCCTGTACCTCGCCAACGACGACCATACCGATTACATGTGGAGCACCGACGCCGACAGCTACGACAAAATCTTCGTCGACCTGCTCGACTTCCACCTGGACCTGGCCGACCGCACCGCGGCCAACCCGGCGCCCTACCGCAACCGCTTCAACACCGACGGCAACTACTGGCTGTGGGCCTATGAGCGCAAGAAGAGCCCGACCGAATTCGCGCGCCTGATGGCACGCGTCAAGGACGGCACCATCAGTTCGCCGCTCAACACGCTGGTTTCGGCCTACGGCGCCCAGCCGGCCGAAGCGGTCTTGCGCGGCATGTACTACGCGGGCCGGCTGGAGCGGCGCTACGGGCTGCGCTTCGAGCTGGCCACCGCCACCGAGAACCAGACCCTGCCGCTGGGCCTGGCCTCGCTGTTCGCGGGCGCGGGCAGCCGCTACAGCTGGCGCGGCGTGTGCGGCTGCGCGAGCCACATCAGCAACAAGGTGCTGGCCGAACGCCCTAGCGAGGTTTACTGGTACACCGGCCACGACGGCCAACGCCAGTTGATGAAATGGTATTCGCTCGGCCCCTACAATATCGGCGGCTACTGGGAGGCGGGATTCCCGGACAAGGCCATCGACTGGGCCGACAACGACCCGGGGTTCCGACGCCGCCATGTGGAGCCGGGCACGCGCAAGCCCTACCAGGTGGTGGGGCTGTTCGGCTATGGCGGCGACGACCTCGCGCGCAAGACCGGCACCGCGCCGCCGCCGCCGATCGCGGAGGTGCCGGGCATGCAGGGCGTACCCTCGAACGCCTACACCGACCACTTCCACACGATCGCGGAACGGCGCAGCACCAAGCAGCGCCAGGTGACGGTGTCGAACATCGTCGACTATTTCGGCGACTTCGAAAAAACCCACGGCGCCACGCTGCCCTCGCACAGTGTCACCTACGGCAATGAGTGGGACCTGTATTCGGCCTCGATGGCCGAGACCTCGGCGCGCGTCAAGCGCGCGGTCGAAAAGCTGCGCGCGGCCGAATTGCTGGCCACCCTGGTCAGCCTGCACTACCCCAAATTCATGGACCAGCACACCGGCGCGCGCGACCAGGCCTTCACCGACCTTGGCCTGTACTGGGAGCATGACTGGACCGCCGACGGCCCGGTCTCGCGCGGCCAGCGCGCCGCCTGGCAGGACAAGCTGGCCGCGAGCATCGAGTACTACGTCAATTCGATCCACGCCGAAGCCTCGCTGCGCCTTGGCGGCATGATCCCGCGGCCGGCCAAGGCCAACCGCTTCTTCGTGCTCAACCCGCTCGGCTGGGCGCGCACCGAGTTCGCCGACTTCGCCTACAACGGCGCGGCCGACATCCATGTGCGCGACCTCGCCAGCGGACGCGACGTGCCGCACCAGATGGTCGACAACAAGGGCGTACGTGCGCTGCGCATTCTCGCGTCCGAGGTGCCGTCGGCCGGTTACAAGGTGTTCGAGATCGTGCCCGGGCCGGGCAGCGCCACGCTCGAGCCGGCCGCCACGGTGCGCGGCGACGTGCTCGACAACGGCAAAGTACGCCTAAGGCTGGCGCGCGACGGCGCCATCGTCAGCCTCGAAGACAGCGCCCACGGCGAACTGGCGGCCAACATCGGCGGCCTGTCGCTCAACGACATCGCGCCCGGATCGGACCAGGGCGACGCGCTCGAAGTCGAAAACGCCGGCCCGGTGTCGGTCACGCTGCGTGCGCGCAGCAATGCCGGCCTGCCCCACACCAGTGCGGTCACGCTGTACCGCGGCTCGGACCGGGTCGACATCGTCAACGACATCACGGCCAACTTCGGCAACCAGCGCTACTGGTCATTCGGCTTCAAACTGAAAGCACCGGCGCTGCGCAGCGAAGAAGTCGGGGCGATCAACCTCAACAAACTGCAGTCGGAAGGCGGCCACTACGCCAACAGCCACGCGCGCTACGACCACATCACGCTTAATCACTTCGCCGACATGAGCGACGGCGACGGCAAGCGCGGCGTGACCCTGTCGAACCCGGACCTGGCCTTTGCCCGCATGGGCAAGAGCACGCTGACCCATCTCGACACCGCCACGCCACAGCTCAACGTGCTGGCCGGCGGCCAGGTGGACGGACCGGCGCTGGGTATCCGCGGCCAGAACGGCGCGACCCAATTCCTGCAACGCTTCGCGCTGCGCGCGCACGGCGCCTACGACCAAGTGGCGGCCATGCGCTTCGCGCTCGAGCACCAGAATCCACTGGTCGCGGGTGCGGTCATCAGCAAGGTCGGGGGGGCGTTTGACGAACGCAGTTTCAGCCTGCTGCGGGTGGACAATCCGAACGTGCTGCTGTGGGCGCTTAAGCCGGCCGAGGAAGGCATCGGCAAGGGCATCGTGGCGCGCCTGTGGAACGTGTCCGACGCGCCCGCAAGCGCCCAACTCGCGCTGGCCATGGGCGCAGGCTCGGCCCAGCGCACCACGCATATCGAAACCGACCTTGAAACGCTCGCGCCGCGCGCCGACGGCAGCATCGACATGCAGTTTGCGCGCCAGCAGTTGCAGACCTACCGCGTGCAGGCGCGACCGCCGCGTTGACAGCCGTGTTTCCTGCGGGCGCGGCCATGGCTGCATCGTTTCCTCATCCTCATTGGGAGCTTGCATGACAAAAACCAGTATTCGGCAATCCTATGCGCGGCTTTTTCTACTCGGCTTTACCTGTTTTGCCTGGCACGCCGAAGCGCAATCGCTCGATGGCGCCACCAAGGTCGATGAAAACGAAAAACTGGAAACCAGGGACTTATTCCCCGAGCGATCCGAACCGCTTTCGCGGCTCGATGACAATGACAGGCGCAAGGACGGGAAGTATGGCTGGGACATCGGCTGGGGGCCGCCGAGACTTTCTGTCAGTCCCACATTTACCGGCACGACTGCGAAAGCGGCAAGCTGCAACGCGGACTTGACCGTGATTGCGACCGCAAGGGTATCGCGGACGTTCTTATCCCTGGACGAAACCAACATCGTCACGCGTACCACTTTCGATGTTAACCGGGTGTTGAGCAAGCGCGACAGGATGGAAATGCCGCCTGCCAGCTTGCGGGTCTATCTAAACCGTGGCGAGCTCGAGATCGAAGGAAAGGTCGTGAAAATCGCCGCGCCCGATTACCCCGAGTTTAAGCAAGGCGAGCAGTTCGTGATCATGTTGTACCGGAAGGATAGGCATTTCAAGTTGATCGAAGGCGCAGGCGTGATCAGGAACGGGCGGGTTTATTACCCGAACGGGTCGTGGCGGAACGTGAAGTCGGGGATAAGGCTCGACGCGCTGATTTCGCAGGTTGCGGTTGGCGAGCCGAACGCGGAGTGCAATTAATTCGTGTAGGAAGGCAAAACGCTTGGCACTAGCGCTGGGGACGACGGCGCTTTGACATCGGCTGAAAAACACTGGCGACGATATTGTTCGCGACGCCGCAGGACGCTTAACGTGCCCGGCAGCCTGACAGTGCAACAAAAGCCATTCTGGCGAAGGTAGCCCAACGCGTGGCCCTCGTGCCGGTCGTACTCGACGGTGAACTCCTCCTAGCGATCAGGCCGCTATCGCCCCAGAGCGGACTGTCGGGGGCGATATGATGTGATCGAAAGCATCTCTCTTGCGATAATCATCAAGTCTCGCAGGCCAGCATCCACTTTTTGCAGCCTGTACTGACAAATCGTGCGTCTGTCGCCTTCCCGCAAACTTCGCTTGTTGCCGATGCTAATGTGCTTGCTCACCATTGCGAAGGAACATGAGTGAACTCGAACTGGCAAAAAATTGGAGGATGGGCGGCGCTATTCGAAGCATTTGCTTATCTGGCGGGCTTCGCTTTCATGCTAACAGTGCTGCAGCCGGCGCCCGGGACATCGCCCGCGCCAGCGGTGCAGCTAGCACACGTCCTTGGGATGGTAGGGCTATTCAAGGCTTGGCATGTCCTGATCTACGTGATGTTCGGCGCCGTACTCGTGGTCCTGGTGACCGCGCTGCACGAAAAACTGGCGGCCGGCACGCCGCCGCTGATGACGGTGGCCAGTGCGTTCGGCCTAATCTGGGCTGGGTTGGTAATCGCAAGCGGGATGATTGCCAATGTCGGCCTGGACACTGTCGCAAGAATGCATGCGCTCGATCCCCAGCAGGCAACGGTGGCATGGCAAACCTTGGGGGCGGTGCAGGATGGGCTGGGCGGGGGCGTGGAGTTGGTGGGAGGACTATGGATCATCTTGCTAAGCATTGCGGCCTTGCGCCAGAAGATTTTACCCCGGCGGCTCAACTACCTTGGCCTAATAATCGGTGCGGCCGGGATTCTGACCATCATTCCGGCATTAAAGGACCTCGGTGCGCTGTTCGGGCTAGCGCAGATCGTCTGGTTTATCTGGCTCGGTATGTACCTGCTGACTACGGCGAGGCGCGCGCCTTGAGAGAGCTGAAGTTCGTTGGCGAATGTGCTGCTGATGATCATCACAGTGGTGCTGGTTTTTGTCAAAAAAAACACACACTGTCACAGCTCGGTAGCTGAATGAGCGATTTATCTAATCGGCTTAGCTACAGAGGTCAGGTTACTAAGCATGTCGAAGTTGGGGCTTACCGCAAGGCCTCGCAAGTAGTCTCGACTGAATCGGGACGCACTCACATAGCCCACTTTGGCAGGCGTCTGGACATTCAGCTCATCTTCGATGATAGGTCGATGCGCTTCCAGAAGACGGAGCCGCCTCTGAAACTACAGCGGCGAAAACGATACGAGCATCTTGAATTGCTGGTGAAAGGTCGACAAACTCATGTGCGAAATTTCGGCAACGCTACAGCACGTACCAGTACAATTCCACCAAGCGGGTCATCGACAGCGCCTTGGCGGGGCGCGACGAATTCGAGACCTTCGTTTATGGCGCAAACTATACGGATGTAACTGACGCACGGGGACAGGCGGTGTAGGGCGGGAAATCACAATAAAGGTGCTATAAGGAATCAATGCGTATTCTGACTTACAAGCGGACCCACATAGGCGACCCGGATGCCTTCGGGCGATTCGGGGTCAACGACTGTATGGGCAAGGTTCGTGATTTCCGCTACGATGCCGTGATCGGCGTCGGTGGCATGGGTTCCGAGGCACGCAGCTATGGAATCGACGGCAAGATCAATTGGGTCGGCATTGGGCCAAGGAAAAGTCGTTCGCCTGGCGCCGGGCGCCGTGGCAGCGTAATCAAGTTCGACCATTTCATACTCCTTGAGGATTCCGGACCGCTTCTTTCATCGCACGCGCCCGAGCTGGCCCGGAAAATGTACAGTGGCCCTCGCTATATCCTCGACGCATATTCAAGCGCGCAAAAGCTCGAAGCGCTCGCTATCCTTGTATGGGCCCGCGAGCTTCCGGCCTCCAACGCAACAACTAATCGCTCTGTACATTGGCGCCGTCGGTGCGAGAAAGTGAGCCCGAAGATTCGCAAGACATTGCTCGAAACGATGCTGTCAGAGCGATGCAATTGGCGCTGTAACTGAGTAGCAACGCGCATCCGAAATTCGGATTTCTCAGGCGGCCCGCCACATCAAGTTTCCCCGTGCGACGCTTCGCCAGTCCAATACCGATGCCGACCGGCGGAGCGCTCAAGCGAAATAAATTGACCGGATGGCGTGACGCAAGGCGACCGGCCGAGGCGCCTAATGCAAAGCGGCCGTAAGTCGCCGGATTTGCCGTTGCTCCGGAAAGCGCCTGGCCCGATTCGCTTGCACCTCGGCCTGCCCCCGCGCCAAACGCTGCGCGTGCTCCGGCCCTGCCCGGCCCGGCAGCACAAAAACGCTGATCGACTCGCTCATCAAAGCCGACTGTTCGTTCAGGCTGCTCGACGCCGCAGTCGCCTCCTCCACCAGCACGCCGTTCTGCTGGGTCGCCTCCTCGATGGCCGACACGCTGATATTGAGTTCGCCAATGGCCTGGCTTTGCGCTTGCGCCGCCTCGCTGATCTGCTTGATGATGCGTGACACGTCGCCGACGCTGTCGACGACATCGTGCATGGTCGCGCCCGCCTGGCGCACCAACAGCGCGCCGGCGCTGACCCGCGTCACGCTGGTATTGATCAACTCCTTGATCTCCTGCGCCGCAGTGGCCGAACGCTGGGCCAGCGAGCGCACTTCGGCGGCGACCACGGCAAAGCCGCGGCCCTGCTCGCCGGCACGCGCCGCTTCCACGGCGGCATTAAGCGCGAGAATATTGGTCTGGAAAGCAATCGCGTTGATGGTGCCGATGATGTCGACGATGCGCTTCGAACTGTCGTCGATCTGCTCCATCGTGGCCACCACCTGCCGCACCACCGCGCCGCCGCGCTGGGCCACCTCGGCCGCCTCGCCGACCCGTTGATCTGCGGCCTCGGCCGCCTTCGCCGCCTCGCCCGATGAGCAGGACAACTGGGACAAGGCCGCCGCCGCCTCTTGCAGGTTGGCAGCCGTGCGCTCGGTCCGGTGCGACAGGTCGACGTTGCCGGCGGCGATTTCGGCGCTTGCAACATGGATGCTTTCGGCCGAATCGCGCAGGTCGCCAATCAGCCGGCGCAGGGCTATCTGCATCGCGTCGAGCCCGCCGATCAGGACCCCGGTTTCGTCGCGCGATGCCCTTTTCAGCGGCCGGCTCAGGTCGAATCGCGATATCGCTTGCGCCAGCGCCGATGCCTGGCCGAGCGGCACGGTGATCGAGCGGCCCAGCCAGATGATCATGGCAAGTCCTATGGCCACCGCGCACAGCGAGAACGCCACCAGTCCGACCCGCGCGCCCTGGTTTGCCGCGTCGATGTCGCCGGCCGCCGTGTCCATACGGGAGCGCTGCATCTGCACGATCGCCTCGACGCCGTGCAGCAGCGCGTCGGCGGCGGCGACGAAATCGGTCCGCGCCAGCAACTTGGCCTTCTCGTTGTCGTTGGCCTGTTTGGCCGCCAGGATGGCGTTGCGCACCGCCAGGAAGCGCTTGCGCAAATCGGCCACCTGCAGGAACAAGGCGTGTTCGTCGGTTTCCGACAGGCGCGCCTCGAGGGCGCTGCGCAGCCGGTCCGATTCGAGCGTCTGGCGCGCGGCCTGCGGCAGGAAGAATTCGGCGATTGCCGGCTCGACGCTGATCGCGATGGCCTGGGTGCGGGTTACGCCATTCATGATGTTGCGATACCAGTCGGACGCGAGCCGTTCTTTGGCCATGAAGTTGACCCGCATGTCCTCGGTGCGGTGCGCAACCTTGGTCAGCGACCAGTAACCGAAGCCGGAACCGGCGAACGAGATCAAGAGCGCGGCGCCGAGCACGAGCAACATGCGACCGCGGATGGTTTGATTGGCCAGGAAATTAGGCATGAGCGACTCCATTTTTTTGCTGAAAGCATTTCAAGTCTTGCACGGGATGTACAAGCCGTCCGCCCTGACAACGTGCGCTCGCCGAAGCGCGGGGCGGCGCACCGCCTGGCGCCGCAAATAGGCCACAGTCTCGACATGGCGGAGCCGATTTCCGTGTTAATTTCGAAATTCTCTTGCACTTATAAGATAACCGATATATTAATAGCGTGCTT
Source organism: Pseudomonadota bacterium (assembly GCA_040384885.1). Classification (GTDB taxonomy): domain Bacteria; phylum Pseudomonadota; class Gammaproteobacteria; order Burkholderiales; family Burkholderiaceae_D; genus Telluria_A. The sequence goes on from JAZKIN010000009.1 coordinate 136,153, forward strand.
GAAAATTTTCCGGAATTTAAAAATATAACTACAGCAGGAGACCCACATGTTCTACCCACCCCAAAAACGCACCATCATCAGTTTGTCTGTTGCCAGCGCCTGCTGCCTGCTAGCACTTCCGGCCGGCGCCCAGGTCGCCGAAGCGGCACCCGCCCCCGCCACAGGAGAAGTCATCCAGGTGACCGTAACAGGCTTTCGATCCAGCCTTGAGAAAGCTCTTAACCTGAAACGCGCCGCCATCACCACGCGCGAATCGATCGTCGCCGAAGACATCGGCAAATTCCCGGAGCAAAACATCGCCGATTCGCTGATCCGCCTGCCCGGCGTCGAAGTCGTCAAGGAGGGCAATAGCAACGAAGGGCAACGCATCCAGCTGCGCGGACTCAGTTCCGAATACACCGTGACCACCTTCAACGGCGCCCCGGTGCGCGCAACCTCCGCCGGCAACGTCGGCGCCTCGACGCGCGACTTCAACTACGACGTGTTCGCCTCGGAGCTGTTCGGCCGGGTCGACGTTTACAAGGCGCCGCTGGCCGAGCTCGAGGAAGGCGGGGTGGCCGGCGTGGTCGACCTGCAAACCCCGCGCCCGTTCGACAAAAAAGGCAAGGTGATCCGCTATTCGGCCGCAGCCGCGCGCAACGCACAAAGCGGCTATGTCAGTCCGCGTGCGCACATCCTGTTGAGCAATACTTGGGGCAACGTTGGCTTCCTCGCCTCGATCGCCACCAACAAGGCGCGCAACGCGAACGCCGGCTACCATACGACCGGCATCTATAACAACACCAAGGAAAGGCTGATTCCCAACGCCTCCAATTTCCAGTACAACCTGGGCGACCCGCGCGCCAGCCTCGGTTCGGTGACGCAGGCCCAGCTCGAGGAAGGCCAGTTGCCGCGCTTCTTCCGGATCGCGGGCCAAGACAACATCCGCGAGCGCGTCGGCTTCAGCACCTCGTTGCAGTACAAGACCGGCGCCCTAGACCTCAGCTGGGACACGCTCTACTCCAAGCTGCAAGACGACGTCAAGACCAACTATTTCAATTTCATGACGCGGGGCGCCACCGGTGCCCTGGCGCTGGTGCCGATGGGACTTCGGATCGACGGCAACGACCAGTTGCAAGGCAAACTGGGCAACCTGACCATGGCGACCAACGCGCTTGCCGCAAAATCGGAAACCGAATTCAAGTACAACGCGATCAACGGCAAGTACAAGGTGACGGACAAGCTCAAGCTGAGCGGGCAGATTTCGGCGAGCAACAGCGTGGCCTGGCGCAACCAGACCACGATCACCGCCGAGGGACTCGACGCGGCCTCGCGCCACGAGGTCAGCTTCGACACCACCGACGCCCTGTTCCCATCGATATCGAGCAACCGCAACTTGCTCGATCCAAAAATCTACACCTCGTTCAGCGGCCAGGGATTCGACCGCAGCGAAACCGACAAGCAAAGGACGTTCAAACTGGTCGGTGACTACGACTGGGGCTTCGGCGATGTTGAGGCGCGCCTGAAGGTGGGCGTGGGATCGGTCAAGAGCACCAAGCTCGCGCGCGCCCAGGTCGCAAGCAACCTGCTCGGCAGCCAGATGATTCCCGGTGTCGGCCTCTACAGCGCTGCCAGCGCCGAACAGCGCAAGGCTTTCATGCAGGGATTGCTGGTACCCAATGACCTGAAAAATTTCGCGCCGGACGCGGGCAACGGCTACCCCAGGGACTGGCTTACCTTCGACCGCAACTACGTCTACGGCAGCATCAACGCGCTGGGCCAGTACACCAATGTGCCGCAGGACCTTGGCGGCACCTTCGATGCCGTCGAGACCGTCAATAGCTTATTCGTCCAGTCCGATTTCGACACCAAGCTGTTGGGCCGCGGCCTGCGCGCCAATGCCGGGGTACGCTACGTCCAGACCCAAACAGCGATCGACAACTACTTTCTGTTGAACGGCGCCTATACGCCGGTCAGCAAGGTGAGCAAGTACCACAACGCCCTGCCCTCGTTCAGCGCCGCCTACGACCTGGGCGAAGATCTGGTGTGGCGCGCGTCCTGGGGCAAGACCCTCACGCGCAGTTCGATTTCTTTGTTGGCGCGCGCCTACCAGGTGCCGAGCCAGGGCGACCTGATCGTCAACCAAGGCAATCCCGAGCTCAAGCCGGAGCTCTCGCGCAACCTCGACACCGGTCTCGAATGGTATTTCAGCAAGGGCAGCATCCTCGCGCTGAACGGTTTTCAGAAAGAGATCAGCGGACGCGCGGCACCAATATCGACCTACGTGCCGTTCAATACGCTGGGCCTGGCCAAAGAGCTGTGGTTCACCAACATCCAGGCCCTCGTGGTGGGCAATCCGCTCGAGCCGGTGGAGGTGCGCAAGTACCAGAATGCCGAGGCCTACAAGGTGCGTGGAACGGAACTGGCATACCAGCAGACCTTCAAGTTCCTGCCGGCCCCGTTCAACAATATGGGCGCGATCGGCAGCTACACCAAGATCAAGACCGCCGGCATCAACCGGACCTACAACGGCAAGTCCTACGAATTGCCCATCGTGCCCGGCAACACCTATGCGTTCACCCTGTATTACGAGAACGGGCCGCTGTCCCTGCGCACCTCGTACAACCACAAGTCCGAGTTCGCCAACGTCAATTCGACGGGGGCCAATACGCTGGGCCTGCAACGTTGGTACAACGCGCGCGGCTCGCTTGACATGTCCGCGTCCTACAAGTTCAACGACAAGCTCGAACTCCGCCTTGATGCGACCAACATGGGCGACAGCAAGACCTATGAGTTCCTGCGCCACTTTGAGGGCAAGCACGGCAACGAACATAGCCGCATCGACACCGGCTACATGGCCGGCCGTGTGCTGGCCTTGAGCGTGCGCGGCAAACTCTGACGGGGGGCGGCGCCTTGCGCAGCAGGCGGGCGGTCCACGCCGCTTCGCCTGCGCAGAAATTCTTTCGCTTTCGGTCATTTTCACAATTGTGAAACGGGTTGTCCGAAAATATAATCGGACGGCCTTCACTAATTGGGAGAACGCTATGAAGCGTTTGAAATTTGCCGCTTTATTCCTGCTGTTTCAGGTGCTTGTCTGCGCAGATTCGTACGCCCAAAAGCAGTTCAAAGTACTCATGGTGACGACGACCAGGGGCTGGCACCACGAATCCATCCATATGGGCGTCCTGGCCGTACAAAAACTAGCTGAACGAAATTCTTTCGACCTCGTTTTGTTACAAGACCCGAAGGGATTTACCGACAAGTATGTGGAGCAATTCCATGCCATCTTGTTTTTGAATACCACGGGCGACATCTTCACTACCGAAGAGCAAGGTGTGATGGAGCGGTTCATCCGGTCCGGCAAAGGATTTATCGGTGTGCATAGTGCCTCGGACACCGAGCATGGGTGGGACTGGTACACCAAGCTGGTTGGGAGGATGTTCCACACACACCCGCCTGTGCAAACAGCCAGATTGCGGATACTCGGCGATGGTTTCCCTGGTTTGCAGGGTTTTCCGGATGGCGCATTGTGGACGGACGAATGGTATGAATTCGGCCCCGAAAAGGTGCCCGGACTGACCTACATTTTAGGAGTCGATGAAGGATCCTTCAATCCGAAGCCTGGTTGGGAAACGCGGGCAAAGGCGGCTGGCATGGGCAGATCGCATGCGCTTTCATGGTTCCACCACTACGACGGCGGGCGTTCGTTTTATACCGCGCTCGGACATCTGCCCGCCAGCTTCAACGAGCCCGCTTTCTTGAACCATCTATACGCGGGAATATTTTGGGCCGCCACCGGAAGAAAATAGATGAACAAATTACTAATCGCCACACTCGCCATAATTCTGAGCGGATGCGCAACTTACAAGGTTGAACAGACCTCGGTCGTAGGCAATAAAGTCTCCAATATCGACGACGACGCGACAATCAAAATCACGACCAATGGCGCGCGTACCGGCGGTCTGCATTGTTTCGAACCCATGCTGTATGTTGTTACATTGGGAATAATCCCCCAGCACTGCGCCACTGATTACAGCGCTGCGATTACTACAAAAACTGGGCAAGATGCACCCATAGGTAACTTCAGGATAAGCACCGTGAATGGCTGGCTCGCGCTGATATTGGCGCCACAACCCGAGTGGCGCTATGGATGGCCGCGTAGCGCGGAGTCGGAAATCAAGCAAGCCATCAGTAAGAAATAATGTTGCGTCAGACGCTCGCCTGATTTCAATTCTGAGCACTTCACGACGCGATTGCTGTACTTGGCGCTCCAGAATTCGTGTCGATTGAAAATCAAATACCAAAAACCTACATCGTCCTCGCGAAGGCGGGGACCCATAGAACGTTTGCACATAGCAACTGTTCTATGGGTCCCCGCCTTCGCGAGGACGATGTTGGTTTAGGTTTTCATTTTGCGAAGCTTCGCGATCACCAAACATTTTTGCTTCCAGGCCGAGCCGCATCCCGCAGCCCCTCTACGGCGCGATTGGGAATAAATGTGTGCCTGCTACGAAAAATCAGAATTGCGCGCGCGCGCCAAAGATTGCATTCTTTGACGGCGGAAATGCGCTACGCGCCAGGTCCGCCATTATCGGCTTCAGCAGCGCAGCGCGACCAGCGACCGATGCATACCCCAACAGCAGTCAAAAAGGAACACCTGTGAAAAAATCCGCCCTGTTCATCAAGCTAGCCGCCACCGCCCTCCTGCTGGTCGCCGGCAGCAACGCGGCGTTCGCGCAGGCGAAGCCGCCGCGCGTCGCGCTGGTCATGAAGTCGCTCGCCAACGAGTTTTTCCTGACCATGGAGACCGGCGCCAAAGCCCATCAAAAACAGAACATGGCGCGTTACCAGTTGCTCACCAACGGCATCAAGGGCGAGAACGACACCGCCGGCCAGATCAAGCTGGTCGAACAGATGATCGTCGCCCAAGTCGATGCGATCGTCATCGCGCCGGCCGATTCGCGGGCGCTGGTCGCGGTCGTCAAGCGCGCCCTCGACGCCGGCATCGTGGTGATCAACATCGACAACAAATTCGACCCGGCCGCCCTCGGGGACAAAGGCATCACGGTGCCGTTTGTCGGCCCGCAGGACATGAAAGGCGCCGAACAGGTCGGCCTCGAACTGGCGCGCTCGATGAAGCCGGGCGATAAGGTCGGCATCATCGAGGGCCTGCCCACCGCCCACAACTCGCGCCTGCGCAGCGCCGGCTTCCAGTCCGCCATGCGCACCGCGCGCGCCAAGGTGGTCAGCATCCAGAACGGTGAATGGGAGATCGCCAAGGCCAACCGCGTGGCCGCCGCCATGCTCAGCGAGCATCCGGACCTGCGCGCCCTGCTGTGCGCCAACGACAGCATGGCGATCGGCGCGGTCGCGGCGATCAAATCGGCAGGGCGCACCGGCAAGGTGCTGGTCGGCGGCTTCGACAATATCTCGGCGGTCGCGCCGATGCTCAAGGACGGCCGGGTCACCGCCACCGCCGACCAGCACGCCGGGCAGCTCGCGGTGTTCGGCATCGAGGCCGCGCTCAAGCAGCTGGCCTCCGGCAAGGCCGCCGCGGGCGCCCAGGGCAGCTCGGTCGAAACGCCGGTCCAGCTCATCGTCGCCACCAAATAAATGCAGCAAGCCTCCACTTCTCCCTCCCCCGCCCCTTTGTTGACGCTGGGCGGCGTGTGCATGCGCTACGCCACGCCGGTGCTTCGGGATGTCGACTTCGCGCTGGCGCACGGCGAGGTGCGCGTGCTGGCCGGCGAAAACGGCGCCGGCAAAAGCACGCTGTCGAAGATCATCTGCGGCATGACCACGCCGCTCTCCGGCAGCATGCGGCTCGATGGCCAGCCCTACGCGCCCGCTTCGCGCGCGGCGGCCGAGCAGCTCGGCGTGCGCATGGTGCTGCAGGAGCTCAGCCTGATCAACACCCTCACCGTCGCCGAGAACCTGTTGCTGCGCAAGCTGCCCAGGCGCGCCGGCTGGGTCGACTACCGCAGTCTGAACGCGCGCGCCGCGCAGATGATGGAACAGGTCGGCCTCGGCGCGCTAGATCCGGCCACCCCGGTGTCGCAGCTGGGCGTGGGCCAGCGCCAGATGGTCGAAATCGCCGCCCATATCAGCGCCGAATGCAAGGTGCTGGTGCTCGACGAGCCGACCGCCTCGCTGAGCGACCGCGAGGTCGACCTGCTGTTCGCGCAGGTCGCCAAACTCAAGGCGCGCGGCGTCGGCATCATCTACATCTCGCACCGGCTCGACGAAACGCGGCGCATCGCCGACACCATCTCGGTGCTGCGCGACGGCGCGCTGGTGGCCACGCGCGACAGCGCCGACATCAGCATCCCCGAGGTGGTGCGCCTGATGGTCGGGCGCGAGGTCGGCGATCGCCTCGAGCGGCCGGCGCCGGCGCCGAGCGCCCTCTCGCTCGAGGTGCGCAACCTCAGCCGCGGCGCGGCGGTGCGCGACGTCAGCTTCAGCGCGCGCGGCGGCGAGATCCTCGGCATCGCCGGCCTGGTCGGGGCCGGCCGCAGCGAACTGCTGCGCCTGATCTACGGCGCCGACCGCCGCGACGGCGGCCAGATCCTCGTCTCGGGCACGGTCTGCGCGATCGATTCGCCGCACGACGCGGTCCGGCACGGCATCGCCATGGTGTCCGAAGACCGCAAGGAACAAGGCTTGCTGCTGCCGCTGCCGATCAGCGTCAACACGACCCTGAGCGGCATCGGCCAGGTCGCCCGCGGCGGCTGGATCAAGCGCAGCCTAGAAAGCGACGTCGCGCGCAAGATCGGCGCCTCGATGGCGTTGCGCGCCGATTCGGTCGCGCAGCCGGTCGGCCAGCTCTCGGGCGGCAACCAGCAGAAGGTCGCGATCGGCCGCTGGCTGCACCGCCAGTGCGACGTCATGCTGTTCGACGAGCCGACCCGCGGCATCGACGTCGGCGCCAAGTTCGACATCTACGCCCTGATGGCCGAACTGGCCCGCCAGGGCCGCGTGCTGATCGTCGTCTCGAGCGACCTGATCGAACTGCGCCTGCTGTGCGACCGCATCGCCGTCATGAGCGGCGGCGGCATGGTGCGCATCTTCGAGCGCGCCGACGCCACCCAGGAGGCGATCCTCGAAGCGGCCTTCAGCGCCCATGTCGCCCCCTCACAAGCCGCCTCCCCCTTAGCAGAAAGCCCGCAATGACCAGCCTCACCCTGCCCCTCCGCCCCGGCGCCCAATTGCTGCGCCACGCGCGCGAATACCTCGGCCTGACCGTGGTCCTGATCGGCATCATCGCCTTCTTCGGCTTCCGCAGCGAATACTTCCTGAGCATGAAGACCTTCAGCACGATCGCCAACCAGATCCCCGCCCTGACCGTGATGGCGGTCGGCATGACCTATGTGATGGTGGTCGGCGGCATCGACCTGTCGGTCGGCTCGGTGCTGGCGCTGTGCGGCGGCATCCTGAGCCTGGCGATGATGGACTGGCAATGGGGCTTCGCGCAAGCCGCTGTGCTCGCGCTCGGCGTCGGCCTCCTGTGCGGCGCCGTCAACGGCCTGGTTTCGGTGGCCTGGCGGGTGCCGTCCTTCATCGTCACCCTCGGCATGCTCGAAGTCGCACGCGGCGCCGCCTATATGGCGACCGACTCGCGCACCAAATACATCGGCAGCTCGGTCGCCTTTTTGAACGACCCGGTACTGGGCGGGATTTCCACCGCCTTCCTGATCGCGATCCTGATCGTCGTCGCCGGCCAACTGGTGCTGACGTACTCGGTGTTCGGGCGCTACATGGTCGGCATCGGCACCAACGAGGAAGCGATGCGCCTGGCCGGCATCCGTACCGGCCCGGTCAAGGTCGCCGTGTTCGCGCTGCTTGGCCTGCTGGCGGCGGTCGCCGCCGGGTTCCAGGTGGCGCAGCTTGAGGCGGCCGACCCAAACGCCGCCGCCGGCATGGAACTGCAGGTCATCGCCGCCGTCGTCATCGGCGGCACCAGCCTGATGGGCGGGCGCGGCTCGGTCGTCAACACCTTTATCGGCGTGCTGATCATCTCGGTGCTCGAGGCGGGACTGGCCCAGATTGGCGCCAGCGATCCGGCCAAGCGCATCATCACCGGACTGGTGATCGTGATCGCGGTGATCGTCGACACGGTGCGCCACCGCGTCGGCGCCGGGGGGCGCTGATGCGGGCGCCGCGCGTGGTGGTGGTCGGCAGCGTCAATATGGACCTCGTGTTCCGCACCCCGCGCATGCCGCTGGTGGGCGAAACGCTGGTCGGCTCCGGTTTTGCGCGCCACCCGGGCGGCAAAGGGGCCAATCAGGCGGTAGCGGCCACGCGCATGCAGGCGCGAACCAGTTTGATCGGCTGCACCGGCGACGACGAGCATGGCGCCGTGCTGCGCGCCGGCCTGGCGGCCGATCATATCGACCTCGCGCACCTCGCTCGCGATGCGCAATTGGCCACGGGGATCGCCGCCATCATGGTCGACGACGAGGGCCGCAACAGCATCGTCCTCGCCAGCGGCGCCAACCTGGCGCTGGCCGAGGCCCACATCGACGCCGCGGCCGCACTCATCGCGGGGGCCGACGTGCTGGTATGCCAGCTCGAAGTTCCCATGGCCGCAGTGCGCCGCGCGATTTCGTTGGCGCATCGGGCCGGGGTCGCGGTGGTGTTCAATCCGTCGCCGATGGCGCCGCTCGACGGCGAACTGCTGCGCATGGTCGACTACCTGGTCGTCAACGAGACCGAGGCCGAACAATTGAGCGGCGTGGTGGTCGACGGCATCGACGGCGCCAAGCAAGCCGCCGCCGCGATTCTGGCGCTGGGGCCCGGCTGCGTGCTGCTGACGATGGGCGCGCGCGGCGTGCTGGTCGCGGGCGCCTGCCCGGCACGCCTGATCGAGGGCTTGAAGGTCGAGGTGCGCGACACCACGGCCGCCGGCGACACCTTTGCCGGCGCGCTCGCGGTGGGCATCGGCCAGGGCCTGGGCGGCCTTGAGGCGGCAGAGCGCGCCCAGTACGCTGCCGCGCTGGCCGTCACGCAGGCCGGCGCCCAATCCTCGATCCCCACGCTGGAACAGGTCGAGCGCTTCATGCGCTGATAAGCGCAAGGCCGTGGCGCCCGATACACAGCACGCATTATCGTAACTAACACACAACGAAAACAGAATTGTCCGCGTCAAATCGGACACCTATGCTGGGCACGGCTTCGGGCTGCTCGCGTGCCGCCTGTCCATCCACATAACTACATTGGAGACACATTTGAAAACCAACTACGCCTCAGGCGCTATCGCGCTCGCCTTGGTCGCCTTGCAAGGCTGCGGTGGCGGCGGCGGTGGCGGCACCCCGGCCCCGGCCCCGGTCCCACCCGCTCCCGTCACGCCTGCACCGGTCACTCCGCCGCCGGTTACCACGGCAGACCAGGTGGCGGCCCCGCGCGCTTTCAGCGTGCAGCCCCTCAATGCGAACGAAGCGATGCTGCAATGGACCGACAGCAGCAGCGACGAAACCGGCTTCCAGCTTGAACGCCGCAGCGCCGGCGGGACCTGGGCCGCGCTCGCGGTGGCGCCCGCCAACGCCACGCTGTTCCGCGACGCCGGCCTGAGCGCCGACACCAGCTACGAATACCGTATCTCGGCGCTGCGCCCACTGCGCACACCCGTCACCGTGGCCGCGCCGGTTGCCAAGACGCCGGTGGCGGCGGTCCAGTCCGTGTTCTACGTCGACGCCAACATTGGCCTCGACAGCGACGCCGGCACCGAAGCGAAGCCATGGAAGACGATCCAAAAGGCGGCCAACAGCCTCAAGCCGGGGCAGACCGTGCTGGTGCGCGCAGGCACTTATTCGAACACCGCCTCGTCGCTGGTGCGGATCGCGACCTCTGGCACGGAAGGCAACTGGATCACCTACCGCAACTTTCCGGGAGAGATGCCGAAGCTCAAAACGACCATCAGCAAAAACTGGAACGGTTTCGAGATCTACCACGCGTCCTACATCATCATCGATGGTTTCGAGATCGAGGGCCATGTCAAGGAAGTCGACCTGGCCATCGCGCTCGCCGATATGCGCACCCCTGGCCCGTACGCGAGCGGAAATGCGATCGCCTTCGAAAACCGCGACCTGGCCAAGCCGATCGCACATCACATCATCGTGCGCAACAACTATATGCACGACCACGGCCTGGGCGGTTTTGCGGGCATGGGCGGCGACTACATCACGGTCGAGAACAACCGCATCTACAACGTCGGCGCGACCTCGTCCTACGGCGGCTCGGGCATCTCGCTGCTGACCCCGCGCCCGCTCGACGCCAACGTCGCAGACTACAAGATGATTATTCGCGGCAATCTCAGCGCCGACAACAGCAACCTCGTGCCCTGCGGCTGCTACAGCTATCAGGCGCCGACCGACGGCAACGGCATCATCCTCGACCTGTGGAAAAACAACAACTACACCGGCCGGGCGCTCGTGGCGAACAATCTCATTTTCAATAATGGCGGACGCGGCATCCACTTGTTCCACAACTCCAAGAACGCGTCGATCGATATCGTGTTCAACACCGTCGTCAAAAATTCGACGATCGCGGTCACCGGCGAGGGCGAGATCACCCTGGTCGACGCCCACAATGTGCGCGTGATGAACAACATCATGTCGGCGCGCGCCGACCGGCCACTAAATACGATCTCGTCCGATTCGACCAACATCACGTTCAGTAACAACATGGTGTATGGCGGAAACCGCTTTGCCGGCACCATCGACGCCAACCGCAGGCTCACCGATGCGGAGTCCGCCGGCCTGTTCGGCGCCGGCACCGGCATCGACGGCTATCGGCTCGGCGCCGCGAGCGTGGCCGCCAACGCGTCGGTCACGACCGGCCTGACGCTGCCCGAGACCGACTTTTTCCTGGCCCCGCGGGTCCAAGGCGTCCGCGCCGACGTCGGCGCGATCGAAAGTCATTAAAACGTAGCAAGCTTGGCTTGGCGGATTGTCCGGCAAGCCAAGTATCACCAGGACCACGTAAATGAGATATGCATCCAAAGTCGGCTTCGTCGCCAGATTCCTTGTGGCATTGGCCGTCGTGGCCGGATCGATCGGCCCGGCCGCGGCCCAGAAGCGCCCCGCCGCTCCGTCACTCTTTTCGCAAGAAAATGCAATGGCGTGGTGCATCGTTCCCTACGATAGCCAGCAGCGCACACCGGCACAGCGCATCGCCATGTTAAAGACGCTGGGCTTTTCCCAGTATGCCTATGACTGGCGCCCAAAACACCTCGACTCGTTCGGCGAAGAACTGCGCCTGGCGAAGGAAAACGGCATTGCCGTCGCCGCGGTCTGGATCTGGATAGACCAGCAATACGACAAGTTGGGAAAGTTGAGCGCAAATAATCAGCGCATGCTCGACATACTGAAAGCGTCGGGCATGCGCACGCGGATCTGGGTGGGATTCAATGGCAATTTTTTTGAGAATCTGGACGAAAACGCGAAGATCGACAAGGGCGTCGCGATGCTGCGCTTTCTGCGCCAGAAAGTGCCCGCCAATGTGACCGGCCTGGGTTTATACAACCACGGCGACTGGTTTGGCGAGCCCGAGAATCAGATAAAAATTCTGAAAGTGCTAAAGGACCGTCGCGTCGGCCTGGTCTACAACTTCCATCACGCCCATGAACAACTAGACCGTTTTCCCGCCATGCTCGCACAAATGCGCCCCTGGCTCTGGACCGTCAATCTGAGCGGCTTGCGTAAAGGCGGTCCGAAGATCATGCCGCTAGGCAGTGGCGATCGTGAGCTCGACATGATGCGCCTTGTGCAGGACAGCGGTTTCAAGGGCACCATCGGCGTATTGGGCCATATCGAAGAGGAAGACGTGCAGCAGGTTTTGCAGCGCAACCTGGACGGATTGCGCAAGCTCGAGCAGCAACTTTAACCGGGACGTCTAGGTTAACCCTGGCGCGGTCGCATCGTCGAGCAGTTCGATCCAGTGCCTTACCGGGGTCGCGGTTCCGGACTGCAGGTGCGTGAGGCATCCGATGTTGGCCGAGGCGATCACGGGGGCCTCGGTTGCGGCCAGCGCGGCCAGTTTGCGGTCGCGTAGCGCCGTCGCCAGCTCCGCTTGCAGCACCGAATAAGTGCCCGCCGAGCCGCAGCAAATGTGACTGTCTTCGCACAGGCTCACTTCGATGCCGGCGCTGCGCAGCAGCGATTCGACCGTGCCCTTGATTTGCTGCCCGTGCTGCAGAGTGCACGGCGGATGATAAGCCACCTTTGGCCGCTCGCGCGGCGGCACCCAACCTGCCAGCGCGCGCTCGAACGGCTGCAGCACCTCGCAAAGGTCGCGCGCCAAGCCGGCCACGTGCGCCGCCCTGGCGGCATAGGCCGGATCGTCGCGCAGTATATGTCCATATTCTTTGACCATGACGCCACAACCGGATGCCGTGCTCACGATCGCTTCGACCGGCGACTCTGAGGCAGGATCGGCGTACGGCCACCAGGCGTCTATATTGCGTCGCACGTCGGCCAACGCGCCCCCATGGTCGTCAAGGTGGTGGCGCACGGCGCCGCAGCAACCCGCCTTCGGCGTCGACACCAGCTGGACGCCGAACCGGTCAAGCACGCGAGCCGCCGAAGCGTTGATGTTCGGAGCCATCGCCGGCTGCACGCAACCCTGCAACAACAGCATCTTCCTGGCGTGGACGTTGGTCGGCCACGCGCCGCCGGGGGCCGCGTCGGGCAGTTTGGCCTGCAAAGCCCGTGGCAGCAAGGCCTTGAACAAGCGGCCCGATTTGTAGGCAGCGCCAAACAGATTTGCACGCGGCAGCAGTTCGCGCAAGGTCGCGCGCACGAGGCGCTGGCCGATCGGCCGCGTGACTTGGCGATCGACTTCGCGCCGCCCGATGTCGAGCAGGCGGCCGTAACGCACCCCGGACGGACACGTGGTCTCGCAACTGAGGCAGGTCAGGCAGCGGTCAAGGTGGGTTTGGGTGCTTGCCGTGGCCGGCTTGCCCTCCAATACCTGTTTGATCAGATAGATGCGTCCGCGCGGGCCGTCGAGTTCATCGCCCAATAGCTGGTAGGTCGGGCATGTGGCGGTGCAAAAGCCGCAATGGACGCAGCTGCGCAAGATGGCGTCGGCTTCTTGGCCGTCGGCGGTATCGCGGATGTGCTGCGCGAGATTGGTTTGCATAGTCAGGTTTCTTTATACATGCGGCCGGGATTGAAAATGGCGTGTGGATCGAACACCTGCTTTAGGCGGCCATGGATTCGCGATAGTGCCGGCGGCAGCGGCTGGAACACGCCAACACGCTTGTCTCCACCCCGGAACAGGGTGGCATGGCCTCCGGCGCGGGCGGCGCACTCGCGCATATGCGCGCCGTCGTCGGCAGCGTGGACCCAGCGCTGCGCACCGCCCCACTCGACCAACTGGACGCCCTCAAGATCGAGCACGGGCGTGGCGGGCGGCAGCGACAACCTCCACAGCGGCGCAGCCTGGTCGAAAAACGCGTGGCGCTGGTCGCGCAGCGAACGCCAGAAGGCATCGGCATCGACAACTGCGGCGCCACCGAGCGTCGACAGCGCCAGCCGAACGGCGGGTTCGGCGCCGGACACGCGCAAGGTCAGCTTGCCGTCGAACCAGCACGATGCGGAGACGGGAACGGCGTTGCGCGCAAGGCCGAGGCAAATGGCCAGTGCCTCTTGCTGGTCCACGGAAAATTCAAGGCTTACCTCGCACAGGGGTTTGGGCACGACCTTGAAGGTCGCGTCGAGGATGATCCCGAGTGTGCCCAAGGAGCCCGCCAGCATGCGCGAAACATCGTAGCCGGCGACGTTCTTCATCACGCGTCCGCCGAAATGCAGTTCTTGACCACGGCCGTCGAGCAAGCTCGCCCCGAGCACGAAGTCGCGCATGGCACCGGCGCTGGCACGGCGCGGACCGCCCATCCCGCATGCCAGCATGCCGCCCACTGTCGAACCCGGGCCAAACCGCGGCGGCTCGAACGCCAGCATCTGGCCACGCTGGTCCAACACGCGCTCGATCTCGCTCACCAGCGTGCCGCAACGCGCGCTGATATACAGCTCGCTCGGCTCATAGGCGACGACGCCGCTATAGGCCGAGGTGTCGAGCGGATCCCCGCCCTCTGCCTGGCCATACCAGCTGCGCGTACCCCCGCCACGCAGGCACAGTGGCGCTTCCGCTGCCGTGGCGGCGGCGATCCGCGCCTTGAACTGTTCGAGCACAGCGTCCATTTGTAAGCGTTCCATCAGTAGCGCGGCAGCTCGGCGAACTTGAGCTGCCCTGCGTGCACATGCATTTTTCCGTATTCGGCACAGCGCTGCAGCGTCGGTATGGCCTTGTCCGGATTGAGTAGCGCCGGCGGGTCAAAGGCCCGCTTGAGGCCAAAAAACGCATCCAGCTCGGCGCGCGAGAACTGCACGCACATTGAATTGATCTTCTCGATGCCGACCCCGTGCTCGCCGGTGATCGTGCCCCCAACCGCCACGCACAGCTCGAGGATCTCGCTGCCGAACAATTCCGCCCGCTCGAACTCGCCGGGCACATTGGCGTCGAACAGGATCATCGGATGCAGGTTGCCGTCGCCGGCGTGGAACACGTTTGCGCAGCGCAATCGGTGGCGCAGCGCCATTTCCGCGATCGCGGTGAGCACGCGCGCGAGCTCTTTGCGCGGAATGGTGCCATCCATGCAGTAGTAGTCGGGCGATATGCGGCCGGCTGCGGGAAACGCGTTTTTGCGGCCGGACCAAAAGCGCATGCGCTCGGCCTCCGAGCCCGACACGGCGATCCCGGTCGCGCCCGAGGCCGAAAAAACCGCCGTCATGCGGGCGATCTCGTCGGCGACCTCCTCGGCGCTGCCGTCGGACTCGCACAGCAGGATCGCTTCGGCGTCGGTGTCATAGCCGGCGCGCACAAAAGGCTCCACCATGGCGACCGAGACCTTGTCCATCATCTCCAGGCCTGCGGGCGTGATGCCCGCGGCGATCACCTGCGCCACGGCCTCCCCCGCCGCCACCACCGAATCGAACGAGGCGATGATCACGCGGGCCAGCTGGGGCTTCGGAATCAGCCGGACGGTCGCCTCGGTGACGATGCCGAGCATGCCTTCGGAGCCGACGAACACCGCAAGCAGGTCGAGCCCGGGCGCGTCGAAGGAGTCGCCGCCGAGCTCGATGATATCGCCCTCGATGGTCGCAACGCGCACCTTCACCACATTGTGCACGGTCAGGCCGTATTTGAGGCAATGCACGCCGCCGGCGTTCTCGGCGATGTTGCCGCCTATGGTGCAGGCGATCTGCGACGAGGGATCGGGCGCGTAGTACAAGCCATGCGGCAGCGCCGCCTGCGAGATCGCCAGGTTGCGCACGCCCGGCTGCACCACCGCCCTGCAGGCGTCGGCGTCGATGCCGACGATGCGGTTGAGTTTGGCCGTCGACAGCACCACGCCTTGCGCGAGCGGGCGTGCCCCGCCGGACAGGCCGGTACCGGCGCCGCGTGGCACCAGCGGCGCGCCAAGGTCGCGGCACACGCGCAGGACGGCGAGCACCTGTTCCTCGTTTTCCGGCAGCGCGACCGCCATCGGCAACTCGCAGAATGCGGTCAGGCCGTCGCATTCGTAGGGGCGCGTGTCCTCTTCGCGGTACAGGACGCAATGCGCGGGCAGCACGGCCAGCAGCGCTCTCACCAGCGCTGGCATCGGCACGCTCAACGCTTGGTCGCAGTCAAGGCGCGCGGGCCGGCCTGCCATAAGGGTCGGCCTGGCGCGTAGGCGCCGTAATACCAGCCCGGACCGGCCTTATGGCGCACACGGTAGTCGCCCTTTGCCGCATTCACGAAGCGCGGATCGCCAACCAGCTCGCCCGCGGCCAAAGGCATTCCCAGCATGCCGGCGGCGTCGGCGTTCGGACTGAAATACAGATTGCGTTCGCGCGTGGTCGGCACGATGCCGAGCGGATGCTCCGTGCTCTTGTACAGACGCTGCAGGCGGTCCAGGTAAAACACGTTGTTGGACAAGGTGAACTGGTCGTCGGCCTTGTCATTAAAGCTCCAGAACACCGTCCCGAGCGGGAAAAAATCGGATTTCGGAAAAGCCGGCAGGCGTGTGCGGATCACGGTGTTGTTGCGGACCTCGATGCCCTTCACATTCGACGCGCCGAGGAATTTGTCGACATCGTCGCTGACGTTATGGTCGATCAGCACATCGTTGGCCTTGCCGGCGATTTCGACAAAGCCGCCTTTGACGTTGCGCGACACATTGTGGTGGATGCGGATGTGGTGCGCATTGAAATGCGGATCTTCGCCATCGAGTTCGACGACCGCGCCATCGTTGACATAGGTGCCGCCATAAAAGCCGTAGTTCTCGACCACGTTGTACGCCACTTCGTTGTGCGGACCCACGATATTGATGGCGATTGCGCCCCACTGCTCGGTGATCTTGGCGGCGTCGCGCAAGAGATTGTGGCTGACCAGCGAATGCGAGCCACGCACCCTGATGCCCATCACCGCGTTGACGAACTCATTGCCGCGGATGGTCACATGCGAGGCATTGTGGTGGACGAACACCGCGCCCATTTCAAACACCTTTTTGTGCTGCGCGCTCAGCTTCCACGTCAGTGGCGGTTCGTCGGGCGGCGGCGTGGGGGTGTCGTGCAAGAACAGGTTTTCGACCACCACGTGGCTACCCGAGACTTCCACGATGCGCCCCATCGACACCGAAAAATACGGATTGGACAGGCGCGGCGCCGGGCCCTGGCCATAGGCGCCCACGACCAGCGGCGCACCGCTGGCGCCGGAGTCGCGAATGATCACCGGCCCCAGGTACGAGGTGCCGCGCGCGAAGTAGACCTGGTCGCCCGGCCTGAGGGCCTGCCGGTTGACGCGCTCGACCGATTTCCATGGTTTGGCGAGCGAGCCGGCATATTCGTCCGAGCCGGCGTCGGCATGCACGTAGTAGGCACGCCCGGTTGCGGCGGCGCTCGTCGGCGGCGCCAGCATCAAGGTGGCACAGAAAATCCAGGCAAATTTATACTCGAAACGCATACGGCTCCTCCGGTGATTATCCGGCTCATCATGCCAAGGCGCGGATCGCCCGGCTATTCTCAAATCAGGTAATGGGCATTGCTATTTACGGGCGCCGGCGGCCCCTCGGCAAAGGCGCGGTCCTGGTAGTGGCGCGGCGTGCAACCGAGCTCACGCTTGAACACGGTATGCATGTATTGCACCGAGGTGAAACCGCAGCTCAACGCCACCTGGGCGATGTTGCCAGGCTCGCTTGCGAGGATCGCCGTGGCCGCCCTGAGCTTGAAGCGCAGGATCTCATCGTGCACGGTGCAGCCGACCTCCTCGCGGAAGTGCTTTTCAAGTGACGAGCGCGACACGCCCACATAGTCGGCCACCTGTTCGGCCTTGATGCCGAGGCAGGCGTACTGGCGGATGAAATGGCGCGCCCGCATCACGCGCGGATGCGGCGCCGGCAGGTGCTGGCACGTGGCGTTGATGTTGATGCCCGCCGGCGGCACCACGACCCGCGTTCCTCCCAGGCGCGCCCCGTGCAGCATCTGCGACAGCATGTGCGCCGCGGTGCCGCCCATCTGCTCGCTGCCCTGGATCACCGAGGTGAGCGGGATGCGGGTAAGCAGGCGCGAAAGCGGATCGTCGTCGATCCCGACCAGCGCGACCTCCTCGGGCACCGAGATTCCCGCCAGCAGGCAAGCCTGCAGCAACTGGCGCGCGCGGGCGTCGGTGACGGCGATGATCCCGATCGGCTTCGGAAGGCTCTGCAGCCAGACCGTCAGATGCTCGACCGCGTCGTCCCAGCGGTCGCTGCTCGTGTTGTGGCCTCGGTAGATCTCCGGCGTGAGCATGTCGCGCTCCATCAGCGACAGGTAGGCGTTTTCGCGCTCCGTCGCCCAGCGCTTGCCGGGGCCTTGCGGCAGGCTGAACAAGGCAAAGCGCGGCAACCCGACCTCCACCAGCCGGTTGTAGGCCATTTCGATCAGGCCGCCGTTATCGGTGGCGACATACGGCACCGAGGTCGGATAATCGGCCGGATTGGCATACGAGCCGCCCACGCCCACGACCTTGAGCGGGCTGTCGGCCAAGGCCTCGCGAATCGCCGGATCGTCGAAGTCGGCGATGATGCCGTCGCCCTGCCACTGCGCCATGCGCTCCGGGCGGCAGTAGAAATCCTCTTCCAAAAACACGTTCCAGGTGGTGCGCGTGGTGCGCAGATAGGCTGCGACGCCTGAAATGATCTGGCGGTCATAGGCTTTGCTGGCATTGAACAGCAAGGCAATCTTGTACGACGGTGGCATCTTCATGGTACTGTCCCCTGCGAAAAATCCGCTTATCGGTTAATCACAACGCCGGCTCTCTTTGAAACCTAACTTAACTGATATCTTACATGAACTTATAAGATAAGTTAATTAAATTTTGTAACGGGACGCACGGATAAAAGCGGTGCCAAAGCATTTTAGTTGTGGTAGGGTATTACATATCTTAACAGTTGCAGGTACATCCATGGAACCCTTAGTAGCCGCCCAAGAGCCACGCCGCCCCGTCACCCACGCCATCACGGCGGAGATCACGGGCTGGATTACGTCGGGCCGGTTCAAGCCGGGCGACCATCTGCCGTCCGAAGGCGACCTGGCCAAAGCCTTCAATGTCAGCAAGCCGAGCGTGCGCGAGTCGCTCAAGCACCTGGTCGCCATCGGCGCCGTGGAAATCTCGCACGGGCGCCCGGCCACGGTGCGGGCGATGGGCTCGCAGCCCTTGGTGACGTTTTTCCACCTCGCGGTCACGGACGAATCGGGCGGCCTGCGCGAAGCCATCGAACTGCGGCGAGGGCTCGAGATCCAGAGCACCCTGCTGGCGACCGAGCGGCGCACCGAGGACGACATCGCCGAAATGGGCCGCCTGATCGCACTGCTCGACAAGCACAAATCCGAGCGCGACCTGTGGGTGCCGGCGCACGTCGCGTTCCATGTGGCGCTGGTCAAGGCGGCCCACAACCGCTTCTACACCTTCCTCCAGGACGCGCTACAGGAAACCATCGAACGCACCAACCGCCACCTGCTGGCCGCGCAGCCGCGCCGCGACGCCGACGTGGCGTTCCGGCGCCACCTCGATTTGTTCGATGCGATCAAGAGCGGCGACACCGGCCGCGCGCGCACGGCGATCGAGACCCATTTCGAGGCGGTCGACGTCGTGCTCAAATCTTCCCTGAGCGGCGCTTCGGCTTGAACCTCCAACCAGTGACAAGGACCCCAATGACACAGCAAGTTCCCCCGCCCGCAGGCGATATATTCATCACCGGCGGCTCGGGCCGCATCGGCACCGCGCTGCGGCAGCGCCTGTCGGCGGCCGGTTATAAGATCCGCTTCACCGACATCGTGCCGCCGGCCGACGGCCAGACCGAAGGCTTCGTGCAAACCGACCTGGCCGACCAGGACGCGATGGCCGAGGCGATGCAAGGCTGCCGCGCCCTGCTCCATATGGCCGGCCACCCGCGCGAAACCGACTGGCCCACGATCGAGGCGCGCAACTACACCGGCACCTACAACGCCTACCAGGCCGCGCGCCGGGCCGGCGTCCGCACCATCGTCTACGCCAGCTCGAACCACTACTGCGGCCTGTATCCGGCCGATACCGAACTGTCGCCCCGGCTCGAGCCGCGCCCGACCGGCTTGTACGGCGCCTCCAAGGTGTTTGGCGAAGGGCTACTGCGGGCCGAGGCCGACGCCTTCGGCATCATCGCGTTTGCCTGGCGCATCTGCTGCTTCAAGCCGGAGCCGGTCAGCGCGCGCGACCTGCGCCTGTGGCTCAGCCTCGACGACGCCGCGCACGCGATGGACCGCTGCCTGCGCTGGACCGAGCCTGGCTTCAATGTGCTGTGGGGCGTGTCGGGCAATACCCGGTTGCGCATCGACGACCCGGTCGCGCGCCGCATCGGCTACCAGCCGCAAGACGACGCCGAGCGATCGCTTGCGCAACTGGCGGCGGCCGGCGTCGACACCAATACCATTTCGGAGTGGCCATACCTGGGCGGCGACAAAGCGGCCGCCTGGATGAACCAGTCCAAGGGCTGATAAACGGAGAATCCATGAAACTGCACCGAACCCTGATCCCGGCCATGGCCGCTTTGGCCTGCGCGTTTGCGCAGGCGGCTCCCGCCCCGGCTGCGTCAGCGGCCGAAACGCTGCCCCTGATCGGCAGCATCGCCGCGCGCGACGCCGCCACCATCAAAGGCTCCAACTGGCTGCTTGGCTGCGAGACGCTGGACCGCGACTTCACCAATTACGACGCCTACAAGGGCTACCTGGCGCCGCTCGGCATTGCCCGCCTGCGGCTGCAGGCCGGCTGGGCCAAGACCGAAAAAACCAAGGGCGTGTACGACTGGGCATGGCTCGACCACATCGTCGACGACGCCACCAAGCGCGGGCTCAAACCCTGGCTCCAGCTCTCGTATGGCAACAGCATCTATGCGGGCGGTGGCGGCACCAATCTGTCGGCCGGCATTCCGAGTTCGCCCGAGGCGCTGGCGGCATGGGACCGCTGGGTGGCGGCGCTGGTCACGCGCTACCGCAACCGCGTGGTCGACTGGGAAGTCTGGAACGAGCCCAATTTTGGCGACAACACCATCAATACGCCGGAGGGCGTGGCCGACCTTTCGGGGCGCAGCGCGGCGATCATCAAGCGCCTGCAGCCGGGCGCGAAGATATCCGGCCTGGCGCTGGGCCATATCGACCTCGATTACGCGGAGTCTTTTTTCAAAATGCTGCACGCGCGCGGGCAGATCGGCCTGTTCGACAACATGACCTACCACGACTACGTGTACAACCCGGACATGCACTATCCGAAGGTTGTGCAGTTGCGCGAGATTTTGCACAAGTATGCGCCCGGCATGCGCCTGCGTCAGGGCGAGAACGGCGCGCCGTCGGTGGGCCATAGCGGCGGCGCCCTGCACGACTATCCGTGGACCGAAAATTCCCAGGCCAAGTGGAACACCCGCCGCATGCTGGGCGACCTGGGCCACGACATCGAATCGAGCGTGTTTTCGATCATCGAGATGGCCTACACCAACGGGCCGATCAGCACCTTCAATACCAAGGGCCTGATCAAGTCCAACTCGGCCAGGGAGGCCCTGCGCCCCAAAGTCGCGTATGGCGCGGTGCAGACCCTGACCTCGGTGTTCGACGACTCGCTGCAGCGCATCCGCAGCGTCAAGTCGATCCATAACGACAAGGTGGTGCCGGCCAATCCCGACGATGTGATTTACAACGCCGGCACCGACCGTGCGGTGGCCGTGTATGGCTACCGCAACCCGGCGCGCCAGCTCGACGTCTACACCCTGTGGATATCCGACACGATACCTGCCGACAGCATGGACAAAAAGGGCTACCGCGTCAGCATGGTCAACGCGCGCTTCAAAGAGCCCGTGTATGTGGACGTGGTGACCGGCAAGGTGCATGCCATTCCCGCCGACCAGTGGAGCACCACCGGCGCCAAGGTCGTGTTCAAAAACATACCTCTGTACGATGGGCCGATTCTGATTGCGGATAAATCGCTACTCAAGATCACGCCGGCGGCGGCGCTGCCCTGACGGAGGGCGCCTCAGGGATCGGAATCCCTTTGCTCGCGGTTATGCTCACTTTCGCTCGCACGCGAACAGGGCGCTGTCCTGGGGCGGCAAGTCGATGATAACTTGGGCGGCGCCCGCGGCGCGCGGCGGCACGCCCCAGTCTGATTTCCAGCGACAGGACTGCCACGCCGGCGGCAGGTTCAGGATCATCCGGCGCGACCGATCCGGGTCGTCGCGCAGCCCTTCCTCCAGATTGCCCGCCAGCATACGCACGCCGCCGTCACGCCGGATCCACGCCGCGACCGTGCCCGATTGCGCCGGATCGACCCGCGCCGCCCCGAAGGCGCCCGCCTTGGCGAGTTGGCGATTGAGTGTCGCCGCGACCAAGGCGAACGGGGTGGGGTCGCCGTTCAGCAAATCCTTCAACGGTCGATACCAGTAGTCGAACAGCGGCACCGGATCCCACAGGGCCAAATTGCGCCGGCCACTTTGATCGAGCACCAGGCCGGCGCTATCGCCTAAGCGGTAGACGACCGCGTCGTTCGGCGCCGTCACCTTCGTTGCAGGCGGCGGCGCATTGAACGCGCCCGCGTCCACGAAGTTGTCCGGCCAGGCGGCGCCCGCTGTCGCGCGCAGCATGCGATCCTGGATCGCAGGCCGGTGCGGCCTGCTCGAGGTGCCGAGCAATTTCGACAAGGCCGGATGCGTGCCGCTGGCGACCGATCCGAAGAACGCCATGGCTTGCCCACGATCGGCCATCTGCTCGATCGTGCGCAGCTGAGCTGGCGGCATGTCGGTACTCGCGCCAAACAGGAACAGATCGGACTGCACTTGCCCCACCCACTCGGCGCGGGTGGCCGAAAGCACGGGCAGCGGCCATTTGACGATGGTGCCTACCTGCTCATCGAGGCGATCGCGGGGATCGAAGCCCGGCGCGAGGCGCGCGAGCTGCGCGGCCGCGGCGTCGCGCGAATAGACCATGGTCGGCCCGGCTATGTCGACCGTTTGCGCGGCATCCGACGCCGCCGCATTCAATTCACTGCTGAGGAAGGCCACATCCTCGGCGCTCAGCAAGTCGTGGCCGTGATGCCCCCACGAGATGTAGCTTCCGGCGGGCATGCGCAAGCCTTGGGGGGTTTTGACACCGGCGTGCGAGTAGGCCCAGATCGCCCAGCGCAGGCGCTCCCGCGCGGTATGGATCGTGTCCCAACTCTCCCACGCATCGAAGGTTTCGATCAGTGGGTAATGGCGCACGCGCGTGTCTGCGAGCACCGCGGCGTGCATCAGCATATAGCCGAGCTGGTAGGTCCAGCCGAGCAGCGGCGCGTTCCAGTAGGTCTGCTCGCGCACCCCGACCTCGCCCCATGCGCCCGCCCAGGTCTGGTCGACGAAGATGTCGAGATGGCCCGCGCGCGCGATGCGCTCGAGGTCGATGCCGTTGGCGCGCCAATCCGCGGTCGCCGTCGCGGCGCTCGAATACATCATCGTCAAGGTCCGCGGATTGGCCTGCTTGACGCCCTGCAGCAGCGCCGCTATCCCAGCGGTGTTGCGTTCGGCCGTGGCGGGATTCGGAATATGCGCACCCCAGGGGCCATAGCGGGTGTAAGCGCGAGGAAAGCTGAACGAGTCGCGCAGCATGATGCCGTCGAGCCCGCAGGCTTTCGACACGGCGCCCCACTGGGCGGCGAACAGCGCGTGTACCGGCAAGCCTTCGGGAATGCCTTGCGGCAGCCCGCCGAGCGGCTGCGGATCGGCGCGCAGGGCATTGGCCGGATCGAAGTTGCTGCTGGAGGCCAAGGACCCGGGCGCCTGTTCGCCCCAGCGGGTGAACGCCTCGGGATGGCGCCGTGCGAAGGGCATCGGATCGCCGTAGGTGCCGTCCTGCCCGACCACCAGCGAGGCCACCCGGAAGTCGGCGATGCCTTCGCGCTGAGCGCGGGCGCGCAGCGCGTCGGTGAGCCGCCGCAGATCGGCATAGGTCCACCGGCCGTAGACGACCGAAGGCGCGGCCGTGGCGGGGCCGGCAAAGCGCTCACGCCAGGCACGCTGTCGCTGTGCCGTGTCACCATCGAGCTGGCCCCGCAACGAGTGCCCGATCTCCTGCCCGCTGGTCTTCGGCAGCGAGATTTCCTGCGCAGGATCGCCGCCGTAGGTCAGGATAAAGTTCGCGGTGAGCCCAATGCTCAACACGACGCCCTTGTGGCCGGACACGCCCCGATAAAGGGGGGCGTAGCGGGTCCAGAACGACTCGGCGGAGCGTTCGACGCTGGTGGGGTCAAACCAGTAGAGGTCGACTTCCAACCAGCGATCGGCCGGCACGGCGGGCGGCGCCGCAATCGCTTGCAGCGCCGCGCCGAAGAAGAGCAGGAACGCCGCCGCGACAGGGGAAACTAGGGCAGACCACCGCGCCATCGTCCCAGCCCCCCATGCGGCAAGCCAACGTCGGCTCGTGGAGTGATGCGGCGTCACGCTGGCGTCAGCGCAAGGGCTTGGCCCTGTGGCGTTGAGCGCGTAGCGGTGATCGTCTGAGACCGACATCGGCTCAATCACGCCTAGCTCGGAGTGCTTGGCGACGCGCGCCGATTTGTCAACATCCGACCAGCGCGAAAAGTCTGCGCGGATATTGGCGGCGATGCGTTTCAGCGAGAACCCGCGTCCGACTTTGCTTACGACCAGTGCGAATTCCCGGACGCTCAGGTAGCGCATTGCGGTGGTGGAGAATTGATTGACGGCGGAATTGTTCATGAGTTTCGATGCCACATTGTGTTGGCTAAGATATTGATAAGAGTCGCTGCTGATTCTGACCGGTTCGATCCGCCCGTCACGCCATTGCAGGGACAAGCCCAAACGCAGCTGCACTGACATCCATGATGGCCGCTTGCCCGCGCCATCAGGAAGCAGCGCAGCGACTGCGCATAGTCTTACTCGACAATAAACCAGTTTTGCATTCGAAGTCAATTACTTAAGCGAACTATGCGCTAAAAAGGGGGCTGGCGCGCCCTGCTCGCTGCGTGTCGGAGATTCGGGAGCCCAGGACGGCGGATAATTTCAAACTGCACGCCCGCACCCGGGACGCACGGCAATCGCTGCGATTCCGCGGGATTTCACCGCTGATCCGTCTGGCGAACCTCAATAGTTAATTGGCGCGAGCATTGAATTCGATATGTGATGTTGACGCACATCTCCGGTGGCCGGGCAGGCGCTATCGATTCAGGCCCAACGTCCTTCAATGAGAAAAATCGATGCAGTCGGATGCAAAGCAAGTGCGGCAGAAGCAAGTGCCGTCGCGTAGTTGAACCCAGCGCGGCGACAGGGTCAGTGTCGCCATTTCGACCGGCTTAACCTTGCACTTCGACCTGCGTCCGCATAGCGCGTCGTGGGCAAAAATGATACCCTATGTGCTCGATTCGGTGCTTTCCGAGGAGCCAAAATGACTTCAACCAAAGACATCAAAACAGTGAAATCGCCAGCTAAGGTGGTGGCTGGTCGCGTCTATGGAGTTTCAGCAAAATTGCTGCCGCGACTAGATGCCAAGAAAAAAGCACTATTGGAAGTAGCGGCCAGGCAGCCGACAGATCGCCGGTTTTTTCCAGAGCTCACCGACGAATAGGCCTTCGTGCTGGACAGAAAAGCCCGCAAATGTGCGGGCTTTTTTGCGACGGAAGTGCGTGATTTAATGGCATGTTGGCGACGTGGTTGTCGTCGCCCGTGCGCCCACAATCAGATCACAAGCTGTTCCAGTCATCGCGACTCGGTACCGACCTCATCAATTTGGTCTGCAACACATTCCGTTTGTGCCTTTAAAGGGCTAAAAAATAGCCGGCGCAGTGCTGCCGCATAGCGCCGGCCCAAGAGACAGCCTTAGTGCCAACCGGGCCAGGGGACGACTGACACGGCCGGTGAACCTGACCCGATCATGCCAGCTAGATGCTTGCCGCATCAATTCTTAAATTCCGCATTCCGGCTTATGTTTTCGGCGGTCGCCTCCGAAAAACATGCGCCCCGAGCACGGATTTCGCAATTGCCGCTGCCGTGCAAGCGGACCGACAATGTCCTCGACAGTAGTAACTCCCCACCGAGGATCACCATGACATTCAAACGCAGACAATTCCTGGCCTCGGCCGGCGCGCTGGCCGGGCTTGCCGCCCTCCCCCCTTTGGCGTCGGCCGCAGCTCAGCCGCTGTACAAGAACGCCGGCGCGCCGGTCGCGGCACGCGTGCGCGACCTGCTGGCGCGCATGACGCTCGAAGAAAAGCTGATGCAGCTGCAGTGCGTCTGGAAGTACAAGGACCTGATCCAGGACAGCGCCATGGCGTTTTCGGCGCCCAAAGCGTCGCAGCGCTATCCGCACGGCCTCGGCATGCTGGCGCGCCCATCGGACCGCCACGGCAGCACGGGCGGTGACGGCGTCGGCGATAGCGGCGCCCGCGCCAACCGCGGCGCCCGCGAGACGGCCGAATACTGCAAGGCGGCGCAGCAGTGGGCGCGCGAACAGACACGCCTCGGCATCCCCCTGATCCTGCACGAGGAGGCGCTGCACGGTTACGCCGCGCGCGACGCCACCTGCTTCCCTCAGGCGATCGCCATGGCCTCGTCGTTCGACCCGGCCATGATCACGCAGGTGTATGCGGTGGCCGCGCGCGAGATGCATGCCCGCGGCGCCAACCTGGCGCTGGCGCCGGTGGTCGACGTCGCGCGCGACCCGCGCTGGGGCCGCATCGAAGAAACCTTCGGCGAAGACGCCTTCGTGTGCGGCGAGATGGGCAAGGCCGCCGTGCTGGGCCTGATGGGCGACGCCCTCCCCCTCGCGCCCGGCAAAGTGATGGCCACGCTTAAGCACCTGACCGGCCACGGCCAACCCGAGAACGGCACCAACGTGGGGCCGGCCAGCATGGGCGAGCGCCAGCTGCGCGAAGATTTTTTCCCGCCGTTCGAGCGCATCATCCGCGAGACGCGCGTCAATGCCGTCATGCCGTCGTATAACGAAGTCGACGGCCTGCCCTCGCACGCCAACCGCTGGATGCTGACCGACGTGATGCGCAAGGAATGGGGC
This sequence comes from Pseudomonadota bacterium, assembly GCA_040384885.1. Lineage (GTDB taxonomy): Bacteria > Pseudomonadota > Gammaproteobacteria > Burkholderiales > Burkholderiaceae_D > Telluria_A. Next base: position 162,729 of record JAZKIN010000009.1, read on the forward strand.
TTCAAGGGCGTGACGGTGTCGGACTACGCGGGCATTTCTTCGCTGGCCGCGCGCCACAAGCTGGCGCGCGACATCCCCGGCGCCGCCGTGCTGGCGCTCAAGGCTGGAGTCGATATCGAAACCCCAGATAGCAATGCCTACGCCGCTCTGGGAAAGCTGGTGAGCGCGGGCGCCGTGTCGCGCCAGGAGATCGACGAAGCGGTGCGGCGGGTGCTGACCGTGAAGTTCGAAGCGGGCTTGTTCGAAGCGCCGCATGCCGACCCCGAACTGGCCGAGGCACGCACCGCCGATGCGGCGGCGGTGGCGCTGGCGCGCCGCGCGGCCGGGCGCTGCGCCGTTTTACTCAAGAACGACAAGGGCTTGCTGCCGCTCGACCCGAAAAAAGTCGGACGGCTTCTGGTGCTCGGCACGCATGCCCGCGATTGCCCGCTGGGCGGTTACTCGGATATCCCGCGCCATGTGGTGTCGATCCTGGACGGCCTGCAGGCCGAGGGCAAACGCGCCGGTTTCGCGGTCGCCTACGCCGAGGGCGTGCGCATTACCGAGGAGCGCATCTGGGGCCAAGACGCGGTAAATTTCAGCAAACCCGAGGTCAATGCGCGCCTGCGCGCCGAGGCGCTGGCGGCGGCGCACCATGCCGACACCATCCTCATGGTCCTGGGCGACAACGAGCAAACCAGTCGCGAGGCCTGGGCCGACAACCATCTCGGCGACCGCGACAACCTCGACCTGATCGGCGAGCAGAACGCGCTGGCCGAGGCGATCTTCAAGCTCGGCAAGCCGACCGTGGTGTTCTTCCTTAATGGCCGTCCGCTCTCGGCCAACATGGTCGCGCAGCAGGCCGGCGCCATCATCGAAGGCTGGTACCTCGGCCAGGAGACCGGGCACGCCGCGGCCGACCTGCTGTTCGGACGTGTCAACCCGGGTGGCAAGCTGCCCGTCTCGGTCGCGCGCCATGTGGGCCAACTGCCGATTTTTTACAACCACAAACCGAGCGCGCGGCGCGGCTACCTGGCCGGCACGACAAAACCGCTCTACCCGTTCGGCTTCGGCCTGAGTTACACCACGTTCGCAGTCTCGGCACCAAAACTGGAGCGCGGCTCGATCGGGATCGGGGAGTCGCTACGGGTCGATGTCGAGGTGCGCAACACCGGCAGCGTGGCCGGCGACGAAGTGGTGCAACTCTACGTGCGCGACGACGTCAGCTCGGTCACCCGCCCGGTCCTCTCGCTCAAGGCCTTCGAACGCGTGACGCTCGAACCGGGCCAGTCACGCACGGTATCGTTCCGCATCGGGCCCGATCAGTTGTCGTTCTACAACGCTGGTATGCGCCGTGTGGTCGAGCCCGGCACCTTCACTTTGTTCTCGGGCCCCGACAGCGTGAACCTGAAATCGACCCAGCTCAGCGTGGGCTGACGGCTTAAGCAAAAAACATAATTAAATAGCTCTGTTTCGATAATTGCACGTCAATCGCGCGCACCGCACTATCAATCACCGATGGCGACCAAAGCCGGAGGTGTAGGTCAGTCCGGTGGCGCGGCTGCGCCACCTCGATCAATAAAAATGAGAAGAGGATGACAATGATTCGAACATTTAGTGTGATGCGTACCACCCTTGTGGCGGCGGCCACCATGGCGGCCTGCATGAGCTTTGCGGCACCGCCCGTTAAAAATCCCAGCCTCTATCCATATGGCGTGGCTGTCGCCTACAACGCCACCCTCAATAACGCCACGGTGAGCTGGCGCGCGGACGCCCCCCTCGCCACCGGCTTCGGCGTCGAGCGGCGTCCGGTCGGCAAACTGGAATGGTCCCAGGTCGCCTATCTGGGCGAGCCTGCCCGCAGCCACCTCGACCCCGGCCTGGCCCCGCTGACGCGCTACGAATACCGCGTCAAGGCCTACCGCCCGGGCGGCCCAGCCGAAGGCTATGCCAGCGCGACCACCGCCACCACGGCGCTCAACTTTCCGTACGCGGTCGGCTATGGCCGCGGCATCGGCCCCACCAACTACACCCAGGCCCAGCAAAACGCCGACACGCGCGCAATGTACAGCGCATGGCGCGCCAAGTACGTGACGACCAGCGGCGCCGGCACCGGCGGCGTTCGGGTCTACAAACCGACCGAAGGTGGCGACACGGTGTCCGAGGGCATGGGCTTCGGCATGCTGATCTCGGTGTACATGGCCACCAACGCCGCCGGCGACCCGAGCAAGGGCGATTTCGACGGCATGCTCACCTACTACAAGGCGAAGGAGAAGCGGGTCAACGGCATCAATTACGGCCTGATGAACTGGCGCGTCGCCGCCGATGGCAGCATCATCGATCCCTACGTGGCGCCCGACGGCGACATCGACGTGGCCTTTGCGCTGCTCGTGGCCGACAAAAAATGGGGTAGCGCGGGCGCCATCAACTACAAGCTCGAGGCGGTCAAGATCCTCAATGCGCTGCTGGCCTGGACCGTTCTCGATCGCGCCCCGAGCGACTCCAAGCTGATCAACAAGGGCGACATGGCCAACCTGACGAGGCTCGAAACCTCGGTCGACTACACCATGAGCTCGTACCAGATCGTCAGCTACTTCAAGCAGTTCGCCAACGCCTCCGATGCGGCCGCCGCCGGTCGCTGGCTGGGCGTGATGGGCGCCGGCTACAAGCTCTACGACTACTTTTACAAACTCAATCCCGGCACCGCGCTGACGCCGTTCACCTCCTACACCCAGCCCGGGCCCAACCAGTACCAGCAAACCACGCGCGGCTACAACTACGGCTACGATGCGAGCCGCTTGCCTTGGCGCGTGGGCCTCGACTACCTCTGGCACGGCAACGACAACTCGGCTTACGCGCAAACCATCTACCCCGGCCTCAACCCCAACCTGGCGCACGACATGCCGGTCCGGAATGTGCAGTGGTTCGACGTGGCGACCGGTGGCAGCCTGGGCGTCACGACCGGCAATCCACAGTTGGCCAAAACCAGCTACGAGCTGCACGGCGGCGTATCGCCGGGCGCGGTCAACCAGGGCCAGCGCAGCATGGTGGGGGCGATGGCGGTCGGCGCAATGACCGATCCGGTCAACCAGGCGTGGCTCAACCGGGCCTATGAATGGATGCGGGTGCAGGTGCCAGGGGCGTCGTACGCCAACTCGGGCGTGACGCTCACGCCGGCGTACTACTCCGATACGGTGATGATGGTCTGCATGATCGCCGTGACCGGCAATATGCCGAACCTGCCGTCGGTTCCGGTTCCCTGATCCACGCCCCGGGGTTCGGGTCGGCCCGGCGCCGCACCCGTCCCCGGTTTTTCATTAGCCGCGTTGGCGTTTTTCGTAATTGTGTAAGCGGCGCGCCAAACCCAGAATACGGCTCACCAGTCCCCTATGTAGAGAATCCGATGTCCACTTCAGCCACCCTTTCCCATTTGCCCTTTGACCCAGCCGACGCGCTGCTCGTTGGCCGTGTCTGGCGCGCCGGCGATATCAATGGGCCATGCGTGATCGTGGTCCGCAACGAACAAGTTTTTGATATCAGCAGGCATGCGCCCACCATGAGCGACCTGCTCGATCGCGACGATGTCGCCAACTTTGCGCGCCAGGTGCAGGGCGAGCCGCTCGGACGCGTCGAGGAACTGCTCGAGAAATCGCGCGAGGCCGCGCCGCGCGGCACCCACCTGCTGGCGCCGTGCGACTTGCAAGCGATCAAGGCCTGCGGCGTGACCTTCGCCGTCAGCCTGCTCGAGCGCGTGATCGAGGAACAGGCCGGCGGCGACGCCGCCCGCGCCGACGCGCTGCGAGGCGCGATCCTCGAAACGATCGGCAGCGACCTGTCGGGCATCGTGCCCGGTTCCGAGAGTGCGGCAAGGCTCAAGCAAGACCTGGTCGCGCGCGGCGTCTGGTCGCCGTACATGGAGGTGGGCATCGGCCCCGACGCCGAAGTGTTCTCCAAGTCGCAGCCGATGTCGGCGGTCGGCTACGGGCGCGATGTCGGCGTCCATGCCGACTCCCAATGGAACAATCCGGAACCCGAGGTGGTCCTGGCCGTGAACGGCCGCGGCCAGGTGCAAGGCGCCAGCCTGGGCAACGACGTGAACCTGCGCGATATCGAAGGCCGCAGCGCGCTCCTGCTCGGCAAGGCCAAGGACAACAACGCTTCGTGCTCGATCGGCCCTTTCATCCGCTTGTTCGAGGGCGATTTTACGCTCGACACGATCCGCCAGGCCGAGGTGCGGCTGGTGATCGAAGGCCGCAGCGACGGCTTCAAACTCGACGCCGTGAGCCGCATGCGCGAGATCAGCCGCGACCCGCTCGACCTGGTCAAGCAGGTCTGGGGCCGCCACCACCAGTACCCCGACGGGTTCATGCTTTTCCTCGGCACCATGTTCTCGCCGGTGCAGGACCGGGCCGCGCCCGGCGCCGGCTTCACCCACCAGATGGGCGACCGCGTGACCATCGCCAGTGCCTCGCTCGGTGCGCTGTTCAACACGGTGCAGCGCTGCGACGAGGTCGCGCCCTGGACCTTCGGCGTGCGCGCCTTGTACCGCAACCTGGCCGCGCGCGGCTTGACTGGAGCGCCGCTATGAACGCACCGCTGATCGCACCACTGACATACGCAAACTACCCCTGCCTCGAGAACAAGCGGGTGGTGATCACGGGAGGCGGCTCGGGCATCGGGGCGACGATCGTCGAGGCCTTCGCCCTGCAGGGCGCACAGGTCAGTTTTATCGACATCGCCGACCAATCCGGGCGCGAACTCGAAGCGCAGCTGTCGGCCATGCGCCACCCAGCGGTGTTTTACCGCTGTGACCTGACCGACCTGGACGCGCTAAAGGCGACCTTCGACACCATCGCGCAAGGTAGCGGTCCGGTCGACATCCTGATCAACAACGCGGCCAACGACACGCGCCATACCATCGACGACGTCAGCCCGACCTCGTGGGACACCAGCATCGCGGTCAACCTGCGCCACCAGTTTTTTTGCGCGCAGGCCGTGGCGCCGGCGATGCGGGAGGCCGGCGGCGGTGTGATTTTGAACCTCGGATCCATCTCGTGGCACCTGGCGCTGCCCGAACTGACGCTGTACATGACTGCCAAGGCGGCCATCGAAGGCATGACCCGCGGCATGGCGCGCGACCTTGGCCCGGCCCAGATCCGTGTCAACAGCATCATTCCCGGCGCCGTGCGCACGCCGCGCCAAACCATGTTGTGGCATACGCCGGAGGAGGAGACACGCATTCTCTCGGGCCAGTGCCTCAAGCAGCGCGTTGAAATGGCCGATGTGGCGGCGTTGGCGCTGTTCCTCGCGTCGAGCAACGCCGCACGCTGCACCGGACGCGACTACTTTGTCGACGCGGGCTGGTACGGCGCATGATAGCCCCGCATCCCGTCTGTCTTTTCAATCCGAAAACCGAACTGGGCGAAGGGCCGATGTGGCATGCGCCCGAACAGGCGTTCTACTTCGTCGACATCAAGGGGCGCAAGATCCACCGCTGCGACCCCGAGGGCGGGAACCAGGCCAGCTGGTCCGTACCGGGACAGCCTGGTTTCATCGTACCCGCCGGCCACGGCAGGTTCGTGTGCGGGATCGGGCGCGCCCTGTATCTGTTCATCCCGGCTAGCGAGACATTTACCCACCTCTGCGAGGTCGAGGGCGCCCTGCCCGGCAACCGCCTCAACGATGCCCATGTCGACGCCCGCGGGCGCCTCTGGTTTGGCAGCATGGACAACCACGAAACCGCGCCGAGCGGCTCGCTGTACCGGCTCGGCGCGGACGGACGCGCGCTGAGCCAGGAGTCGGGCATCATCATCACCAACGGGCCGGCGTGCAGCCCCGATGGACGCACCTTCTACCATACCGACACGCTCGGCAAAACGGTACACGCCTACGATCTTGACAATAGCGGGTCCTTGTCGCGCAAACGCCATTTCGCCACCATTGGCAATGGCTGGCCGGACGGCAGCACGGTCGATGCCGAAGGCTGCGTCTGGGTCGCGCTCTTTGGCGGCCGGCGCGTGGAGCGCTACTCCCCCGCCGGCGAGCTGCTCGACACGATCTACTTCCCGTGTTCGAACATCACCAAAATCGCTTTCGGCGGCGCCGACCTGCGCACGGTGTTGGTGACCACCGCCTGGAAGGGACTCTCGCCCGCACAGCGTGCGGAGGAACCGCTGGCCGGTGCCTTGTTCACATTCCGGGCGCCGGTCCCAGGCCTGCCCCAGCACCTTCTCACCACAGGAGTATCGCTTTGAGCACAAACCGCAGATACCGCTCCCAGGATTGGTTCGACAATCCCGACCACATCGACATGACGGCGCTCTATCTCGAGCGCTTTATGAATTACGGGATCACGCCCGACGAACTGCGCTCGGGCCGGCCGATCATCGGCATCGCCCAAAGCGGCAGCGACATCAGCCCGTGCAACCGGATCCACCTCGAGCTGGCCAAGCGCGTGCGCGACGGCATCCGCGATGCGGGCGGCATTCCGATGGAATTCCCGCTGCACCCGATCTTTGAAAACTGCCGCCGCCCCACCGCGGCGATCGACCGCAACCTGGCCTATCTCGGCCTGGTCGAGATCCTGCACGGCTACCCGATCGACGCCGTGGTGCTGACCACCGGCTGCGACAAGACCACACCGGCCCAGATCATGGCCGCGTCCACGGTCGACATTCCGGCGATCGTGCTGTCGGGCGGCCCGATGCTCGACGGCTGGTTCGAGGGCGAGCTGGCCGGCTCGGGCGCGGCGATCTGGAAGGGCCGCCGGCAGCTGGCCGCGGGCCAGATCGACAACGAGAAATTCCTGCAGATCGCGGCCGCCTCGGCGCCGTCGGCCGGCCATTGCAACACCATGGGCACGGCATCGACGATGAACGCGCTGGCCGAGGCGCTCGGCATGTCGCTGACCGGGTGTTCGGCGATTCCCGCGCCGTACCGCGAGCGCGGCCAGATGGCCTACGAGACCGGCAGGCGCATCGTCGCGATGGCCATCGAAGACCTGCGCCCGTCGGCGATCCTGACACGCGAAGCGTTTATCGACGCCATTGTGGTCAACGCCGCGATCGGCGGCTCGACCAATGCGCAGCCGCACATCATGGCCATGGCCCGCCACGCGGGCGTCGAGCTCGAGCCCGGCGACTGGATGAAGTACGGGCACGACGTGCCGCTGCTGCTCAATATGCAACCGGCGGGCAAATTCCTCGGCGAGCGCTTCCACCGCGCCGGCGGCGTGCCGGCCGTGATGTGGGAGCTGCTGCAGGCCGGGCGCCTGAACGCCGAGCGCGGCACCGTCACCGGACGCAGCATGGCGCTCAACCTCGCGGGACACGAAAGCGCGGACCGCGAAGTCATCTACCCGTACGCGGCGCCGCTGATGCAGCAGGCCGGCTTCATGGTCCTCAAGGGCAATTTGTTCGACTTCGCCATCATGAAGACCAGCGTGATCTCCGATGCGTTCCGCGCGCAATACCTCAGCGAGCCCGGACGCGAAGGCGTGTTCGAATGCCGCGCGATCGTGTTCGACGGTTCCGACGACTACCATGCGCGCATCAACGATCCGGCGCTCGAAATCGACGAACGTTGCATGCTCGTGATCCGCGGCGCCGGTCCGTTCGGCTGGCCCGGGTCGGCCGAAGTGGTCAACATGCAGCCGCCCGACGCGCTGATACGGCGCGGCGTGCTGGCCTTGCCGACGCTCGGCGACGGGCGCCAGTCGGGCACCTCGGACAGCCCGTCGATCCTCAACGCCTCGCCCGAAAGCGCGGTCGGCGGCGGCCTGGCCTGGCTGCGCACGGGCGACATGGTGCGGGTCGACCTCAACGCCGGCAGCTGCGACGTGCTGGTCGCGCCGGAGCTGCTCGAGGAGCGCAAAAAGGACGGCATTCCGGCGGTGCCGGCCAGCCAGACCCCGTGGCAGCAGATCTACCGCTCCACGGTCGGGCAACTCTCGACCGGCGCCTGCATGGAGCTCGCGCTCGACTACCGCGCGGTGGTCGACAAGCCCGCGCGCCACAATCACTAGCGCCAGGAATCCAGTGGGAAGTTCTTGCAACTTATCAGATATCTTAATACAATGGGTGATGCTTCCCGTGATAAAACCAAAGGACCTCTCATGACCTCGCCATCCAGTACCATCGTTCGCCGTATCGACGGCCTCACCCGCGCCAAGCTGCGCACCATTTCGACGGCCACGATGGCGACGATTTTGTTCAAGCGCGGCCTGCGCAACCAGTTCGTGCAGAACGTGTCGCGCCTGACCAAGCATAGCCGTCCGATGGTGGGCCAGGCTTTCACGCTGCGCCATGTGGCCGCGCGCGAGGACATCGATGTCGCCGCCATTTTCCGTGAAATCGACCATCCGCAACGCGTCGCGGTCGAAACGGTGCCCGAGGGCGATGTGATGGTGATGGACTGCCGCGGCGACAAGAGCGCCGCCTCGATGGGCGGCATCCTGGCCACGCGGCTCGACGTGCGCGGATGTGCCGGCGTGGTGTCGGACGCGGGGGTGCGCGACAGCGACTACATTTCGGAACTCGACCTGCCGGTGTACACGGCGTCGCGCTCGGCGCCGACCAACCTGACGCGCCACCACGCGATCGACATCAACGTGCCGGTCACTTGTGGCGGCGTGGTGGTCTATCCGGGCGACGTGATGCTCGGCGACGGCGATGGCGTGATGGTGATTCCGCTGTCGCTGCTCGATGAAGTGATCGAGGAAGGGCTGAACATGGAGCACTTCGAGTTGTTCGTCACAAAGCTGGTGCGCGGCGGGCGTCCGGTGATCGGGACGTATCCGGCCAACGAGGAGACGCTGGCGATGTACGAGGTGTACAAAAAGGAAAATCCGCTCGAATTCGCCGGACGTTAAGCGCTAGGAATATTCGAAAATTTAAATACATCGTCCTCGCGCATGCGGGGACCCATAGAACAGTTGCTATGTGCTAACGTTCTATGGGTCCCCGCATTCGCGAGGACGATGTTGGTTTGGACCTTGAATATTCTCTCCAATACGAATTCTGACGCGAGTTCGCACCCAACAAACAGGCAATATTGCTTACCATCCTTGCTATAGATTGAAACACGCGCGTGGCGTATATAATGGACATTTCGCCGAAATCGGGTTGATATGAGATTTACTGTTTTCGCCCAAGCAAGGAGCTGGTCATGATGCCCCCACCCGCTGCGGTCGAGCCGCGCCGTTCCCTGACCCACACCATCACCGAGGAAATCACCTCGTGGATCGCGACGGGCAAGTACAAGCCGGGCGACTACCTGCCCGCCGAGGGCGACCTGGCGCGCCACTTCAACGTCAGCAAGCCGAGCGTGCGCGAGTCGCTCAAGCACCTGCACGCGATCGGCGCGGTCGAAATCTCCCACGGCCGTCCGGCCGCAGTGCGTGCCATGACGTCCGTCCCGCTGGTGAATTTCTTCCATCTCGCCGTGACGGCGGAATCGGGCGGCCTGCAAGAGGCGATCGAACTGCGCAAGGGCCTCGAGATCCAGAGCGTGGTGCTGGCAGCCGAGCGCGCGACGCCCGAAGACATCGCCGACCTCGCACGCCTGATCAAGCTGCTCGACGACGCCAAGGCCGATCTCGAAAAATGGGTGCCCCTGCACGTCGAGTTCCACGCGGCGCTGGTGCGGGCCGCGCACAACCGTTTTTACAGCTTCCTGCAGGAGGCGCTGCGCGAGACCATCGAGCGCACTAACCGCGAAATCCTCGGCCTCAACCCCAAGCGCAACCCGAAGACCACCTTCGCCTTCCATATGGCGCTGTTCGAAGCCATACGCGACCACGACCAGGCGCGCGCGCAAGCGGCCATCGAGGCGCACTTCGCTGCGGTCGACAAGGTCTTGGCGGCCGCGGCCAAGCGCTAACCCGGGGCGGCGCGCACGCGCCGTCCCGAGGCCCTACGCATAGTGGAATGTAACGGTCAGATCAGCAGAGCCTGCCGTGGGCCTGCGGCGCATGGCAGCTTCCTTCACTCCCGATGCATCCGTTACCGTCTATTATTCGCGCCCGATGCGCCCTTCGGTGCGGCGCCAGATCTCCGATGGATTGCCCGGCTTTAGCGCCTGCGGCAGCAATGCCGCCGGCAGGTTCTGGTACGACACCGGCCGCAGGAATCGGTCGATCGCGGCCGTTCCGACCGAGCTGCTGCGCCCGTCCGAGGTCGCCGGGAACGGGCCGCCGTGCACCATGGCCCCGGCCACCTCGACCCCGGTGGGAAAGCCGTTGGCCAGGATGCGGCCGGCTTTGCGCTCGAGTATCGGCAGCAGGCGCGCCGCCAGCGCGAGGTCGGCGTCGTCCATTTGCAGTGTGACCGTCAACTGGCCTTCGAGCAGCTCGGCCAGCTCGTGCATCTGGTCGGCGTCGCGGCAGGCGACCAGCAAGGCGGCCGGGCCGAAAACCTCCTGGTGCAGCGCCGGATTGCCCATCCAGTCGTCGGCGCTGGTCTGGAACAGCGCCGGCGCGCCTTTGCCGCACTGCTGGACGGCGTGCATCAGGGTCGATACCGCCGGCTCCCCCGCAATTTGTTCGATACCGCGCTGATAGCTCGCCGCGATCCCGGCGGTGAGCATGGTCGCGCACGGCGCCCCGCCCAAGGCCTTCGCGGCGGCACCGGCGAAGCGCTCGAAGTCCGGTCCGGCCAGGCCGACGACCATGCCCGGGTTGGTGCAGAACTGGCCGACGCCCTGGGTCAGCGAGGCCGCGAAACCTTCGGCCAGGGCGTCCGCCCGCGCCGACAGGGCATGCGGCAGCATAAAGACCGGGTTCACGCTGCTCATTTCGGCGTACACGGGAATCGGCTCCTTGCGCGCCGCGGCCACCGCCATCAACGCCTGGCCACCCTGGCGCGAGCCCGTGAAGCCGACCGCCTTGATGGCCGGATGGGCCACCAGCGCGGTGCCGATATCGCTACCGCCACCGAACAGCAGCGAGAACACGCCGGCCGGCAGTTCGCAGGCCGCTGCCGCGCGCGCGATGGCCGCGCCGACCAGGGCCGAGGTGCCGGGGTGGGCCGAATGCGCTTTGAGGATCACCGGGCAACCGGCGGCAAAAGCCGACGCGGTGTCGCCGCCGGCCGCCGAAAACGCGAGCGGGAAATTACTGGCCGCAAACACCACGACCGGGCCCAGGCCGATGCGGCGCAGGCGCAGGTCCGGGCGCGGCAATGGCTGGCGCTCGGGCAGCGCCGGATCGATGCGCGCATCGGTCCACGAGCCTTCGCGCAGCAGGTCTGCGAACAACTTAAGCTGGCCGATGGTGCGGCCACGCTCGCCGACCACGCGCGCCTGCGGCAACCCGGTCTCGGCCATTACGCGCTCAACCAGGGTGTCGCCGATCGCCATGATCTCGACGCCAATCCGCTCCAAAAAGTCGGCGCGGCGCACGTCGCCCATGGCGCGGAACGGGTCGAAGGCGGCCTGCGCCAGGCGGCAGGCGGCATCGACCTGGGCGGCGTCGGCCATTTCGAAGGCCGGGGCTAGCTGCTCGCCGTTGGCGGGATTGGTGGCAAAGAACGTCTTGCCCTTGCCGGGCGTGGCGACGCCGCCGATCAGGACTTGGCCCGAAATCTCCATGCTGTACTCGCTTTCGATGTATTAGTAAAAATCAGATTGGGCCGGGGGCTCTCGTGAACTAGGCCGAAGTGGTCACTTTGGGGGCAGATGTGCTGGCGGCGACGGCATCGGCCTTGATGCCCTTGCCATAGCCGACCTGCAGGACCAGCGCCGCCAGCGGGTGCATGCACGCCAAGGCCAGGAACACCGGCACGTAGCCGAGCGATTCGAGCGAAGCGCCGACGAAGGTGTTGAAGGCCGATGCCGCCATGGTGCCGCAGGCGCTCACCAAGCCGATCGCCACGCCGACGCCGCGGTTGCGGAACAAGTCGGTGATCAGGATGTTACTGAGCACCAGCCACAGGTAGGCGATGAAATAGGCGCCCGTGAGCAGGACCATCACCAGCGGCAGGCTGCTCGTGTGCGGCACCAGGAAGATCACCGGCGCCAGCACCGCCGCCACCTGCAGGATGCGGATCCGGCTGCGCACCGGCGACCAGCCCTTGCGCACCAGGCGGTCGGAGTAGATGCCGACAAAGACCATGAGCACCGATGCGACCAGCGGTGGAATCCACAACACGTAGCCGAGGTCCTTGAGGCTCAGGCCCATTTTTTCTTGGAGGTAGCCGGCCTGCCAGTACGACAGGAAGAACCAGAGCGGGTCCGACACCACGCGCGCGATCAGCACGCCCCACAGCGTTTTGCTGGCCAGGATGTCCTTGAGCCGGAATTTGGACGCGGGCGCTTCGGCCTTGTCGCTGTACTGGGGCGGATTGCGGTCGGCGATGAACCACAGCACGCCGAACACGATGCCGATCACGCCCGGCAGGATGAAGGCGTAGCGCCAGCCCACGGTCAGCGTGATGAACACGACCAGCGGGGTGCAGATGATCGGCCCGAGCGACTGGAAGGCGCTGCGCCACGATCCAGCGGTGGCGATCTTCGCCTTTGGGAACCAGATCACGAGCGCCATCAGCGACGCGGGCAGCAGTCCCGCCTCGGCCGCGCCGATGATGGCGCGGTAGACGATCATCTCTTCGAGCGAGCGCGCCGCGCCGCAGGCGAGCGTGGCGGCCGACCAGATGATCACGAACCCGGACAGGGTGCGGCGGGTGCCGAAGCGGTCGACCAGGTAGCCGCAGATCGGATAGAAGATCGCGTAGGGGATCAGGAAGGCGCTGACCAGCAGCGCGTAGCCGGGGTCGCCCATGGCGAATTCGGCCTTGAGCGTGCTTTTGAGGGCCGAGATCGACTGGCGGTCGATGATGCCGATGATGCTCTCGAGCGTGAGCAGCGCCAGGATCAGCCAGGCTTTGAACGGCACCGCATCGGGCGCCGGGGTGCCACTGGCGAGGGCCTTGTCAGTCGTTGCCATCGGAGCTCCAGTGGTGGCGGTGGTCATGGACGGCTCCGCTTGAAATACTGCTGGCGCGCCTGCCTAGCCTGGAAATATACCGCTTCCTGTTCGGTTCCGGGTGCATATGCGCCACCGCCCTCCTTGATCGGCAACCTGCAGTTGCGCTCGCTCGGGTGGGCGGCGATGAAGTCCTCGTCGATGTCGACCCCGAGGCCCGGGCCGTCCGGCACCGTCAGGTAGCCGTTGCGGCACTCGAGCGCGGGACGCACCACTGCCTGTTTGCCGGGCCAGTCGTCCTCGAAGCGTTCGAGGATCAGCGCGTTCGGGATCGAGGCCAGGAAGTGGACCGCGGCCACTTCGGCGATCGGGCCGAGGGTGCCGGCGTGCGGCGCCACGCTGATGAAGTGGGCTTCGGCCAGCGCCGCGATCTTGCGCATCTGGGTCAGGCCGCCGGAGCGGCCGGTGTCGGGCTGGATCACGTCGACCAGTCCCTCTTCGATCAGTTGGCGCTGGCCGAACAGGCCGGCCAGCCGCTCGCCCGACGCCAGCGGCACGCTGGTGTGCTCGCGCACCCGGCGCAGCGCGTCGATCGCCTCGGGCGCGACCGGCTCCTCGACAAACAGCAGGTTGAACGGTTCGAGTTCGCGGCACATGGCGATGGCGTCGGCCGCGGTCAGCCACGGCGGGCCATGCAGGTCGACCATCAGGTCGATCTCGTCGCCGAGCGCGGCGCGCAGGTCGGCGACCTTGCCCAGCGGGTCGGCCACGCCACCGGTCTTGATCGCGGTGTAGCCGCGCGCGACCAGGCTCTGCGCGCTGGCGACCGTGCTGGCGTGCGAATAGGCGCGGATGCGGTCGCGCACCTTGCCGCCCAACAGATTCCACACGGGGGTGTCCAGCACCTTGCCCTTGATGTCCCACAGCGCCATGTCGATGCCGGCCATGGCGCCGTAGGCCAGCACGCCGCTTTGGCCGTGCCCCATCATCGCCACATTCATGCGCTGCCACAGGCGTTCGATGTGGCGTGGGTCTTCACCGACCAGGATGTGCTCGAGGTCCTGCACGGCGGTTTGAACCACGCGCGGCCAGCCGCTGCACTCGCCCACGCCGGTCACGCCGGCATCGGTATAGACCTTCAGGAACAGCCAGTTGCGCGCGCCGGCGCTGCTCATGCCGCCCTCGCTGCCGCCGGCCGACCACGCGGTCTCCGCCGGACTGGCCGCCTGCATCAGAAAGGTTTTTATTTTTGTGATCTTCATGTGGTTCCCGTGATTTTTAGCCGCAATGTTTCAACCCGCATTACAAAGAATCATATCACATATCTTAACAGTGAATTTTACGGTTTCTCGTATGCTTTTACATTTTTGCGTTTTTTACGCAGGCCTTACTGCTCGTAGGCGCCACGGTCGCGCCCCTTGCCTGTTGGCCGCTTGCGGCCGGCCAGGTCGACGGCCTGGGGCAAGCTGCCGCCGCCCGAGCCGAGCGCCACGCTGCCCTTGGCCAGGCGGAAGTCGGCGCGCAGCAGGTCGCGGTAGGGATCGATGAACTTCGGATCGGCCACGATGTCGTTCGGACCTTTCCAGATCGTCTGGTCGACCGGATAGACGTTGTAGTCCCAGGTGATCCTGGTGTTGCGGTTGTTCGAAGTGACCTTGCCGCCCGGGCGCGGAACGATGATGTTGTTCAAGATGACGATGTCGTTTGAGCGGTTCGGGAACAGTTCCTCGTAGCCGACCACGGCGCCGTTCCAGTAGGTGGTGTTGTTGATGATGTCGACGTGCGAGGTGCGGAAGGTGTGGATGCCCGAACCGCCGTTGAAGGCGCTCAGGTTGTTGGCGATCAGCGCGCGGTTGCGCCAGATCGGCCGCTTGGGACGCGCCTCCTTTTTCTCCTGCTTGACGACCGGGTCGCCGTTTGGATTGGTGGCGCCCTGGGTCACCGAGGCGTCGGCGTTTGGATTGGTCGCGCCGCCTTCGTCCTGGTCGGAGACGTCGAGCAGGATGCCGTTGCCATCACTGAGCTTGCCGATCTTTTCCCACGCCACCATCGTCTTGTTATTCCATGACATGTTGCGTTGGACCACGATATGGTAGCCCGGCTTGTCGTCGAAGGCCCAGTTGTTCAGGAAGGTGATGCCCGAGCCGCCGTATTCCATGAACCAGGCGTTCTCGAACACCTTGTTGTCTTCGACGGTGACGTAATCGGCTTCGATCGCGACGATGCCGCCGCCCGGCATTTTTGAGACGACGCAGTTGCGCACGATGATGTGATGCGGCTTGCTCTCGGGCGGGTTGTTGCGGCCCTCGATGAAAATCCCGTTGGTGTTGTAGAACGCGTCCTTGACGGTTTTCTTGGACGCCTCGATCGCCTTGAGCAGCACCACTTCGTCGTTCTGGCCCGTGACCGTGATGCCGTCGAAGACATGGTACGAGCCGTTGATTTCGATCGCCGACCACTGGCGCGAGTGCAGCTCGGGCTTTTCGCCCTTGCGCGCCTTCCAGGTGATCCAGGCGTCGGCGCGGCCGGAGGTGCGCACCTTGAGCAGGGCCGAGTTATGGCTCTTGTCGGCGTCGGGCGCGCTTGCATAGATGCCGCCTCCAAGCAAGACCGTATCACCCGGCTGGACCACCGATTCGGCCTTCTGCAAGGTGCGGAACGGCTGGGCCGGCGTGGCGCCGCTGTTGGCGTCATCGCCTTTGGGGGACACGTGCCAGTCCTTGGCCAGCAAGGGGCCGCTAAGCGCTAGCGCGACAGGCAGCCAGATCCAGTATTTTTTCATCGGTGTTTCCCTTGCTTGTGATTGGCAAAACGATTTGAAGCACAACTGTTAAGTTATATGATAACCTGAGGCTTCAAAAACACGCTATTGTTTTTTCGCGTTGAAAAATACAGGGTCGATTAAGCAAAAAACATAATCGTCGTTGCTGGAATTTGAACCGAGAATGGCAAAAACCACCTATTAGGAGACTTATGAAGCCACGCCAAGCCTGCGCCTTGTTGTTACTGTGCTGCCTTGCGGGAGCTGCAGCCAACGCGGCCGCCCCGGTCTATCTCGCGGCCGACAGCGCCCCGTCCCCGCTGTCGGTGCAGCCCGACCGCGCCGACTGGACCTACGGCCCCGGGCAGAGCGCGCAAGTGCGCATCCGCATCGCGCGCGAACCGTATCCGGCGGCCGGCATACCGATCCGCTACCGCCTCGGACCCGACATGCGCGAAGGACGCGAAGTGGCGGCCATGGTTCCGGCGGCAGGTCTGGTGCTGGACGTGCCAGCCCCCGCCGCCCCCGGTTTTGTGCGCGCCATCGTTGACGCCGAGCTCGACGGAAAGAAGCACAGGGCGGTCGCGACGCTCGGTTTCAACCCGGGCGCCATCGTCGCGACACAGCTCGACCCGGAGGACTTCAACAGCTTCTGGGATCGGCAAAAAGCGGATCTGGCGGCGGTCGCGCCCGACTATGTGCTGACCCCCGCGCCGGCGCTCTCGAACGAGCAGGTCGAGGTGTCGTACCTGAGTTTCCAGAATGTGGGGGCCTGGCCGGGACCGAGCCGTTTCTACGGCGTGCTGGCGGTGCCGCGCGGAGCCGGCCCCTTCCCTGCGCTGCTCGAATTGCCCGGCGCCGGCGTGCGCATGTACAAGGGCGCGCGCAAGATGGCCGAACAGGGCATGATCACCCTGCAAATGGGGATCCATGGCGTGCCGCTCGACCTGCCGCTGGCGGTCTACGAGGGGCTCAACCGCGGGGCCCTGCTCGACTACAACCGCTTCCAGCTCGACGACCGTGAGCGCTACTACTATCGGCGGGTGTATCTGGGGGCGATGCGCGCCAGCGACTATCTGGCCAGCCATCCGAAATGGAACGGCAAGCAGCTCATCGCAAGCGGCGGCAGCCAGGGCGGCCAGTTGGCCATCATGACGGCCGCAATGGATAAGCGCGTCACCGCGCTGGTGGCGAGCTATCCGGCCTACAGCGATGTTTCGGGCTACCTGCACGGCAGCACCGGCGGCTGGCCGGGCCTGTTTCGCAGCGGCGCCGACGGCAGCGTGGCCGACCAGCCGGTGGCGCCCAAGCTGGCCACCACGCGCTACTACGACACGGTCAATTTCGCGCGCCGCCTGCGGGTGCCGGGCCTGTATTCGTGGGGCTATAACGACCAGGTGACCCCGCCGACTTCCACATTTGCCGCCTACAATGTGATCGGCGCGCCCAAGTCGCTGCAGATCGCGCCGGGCCAGGCGCACACCGCTTCGGCCGCCCAGCAAAGCAGCATCGAAGCGTGGATCCTGCGCCAAGCCGGGTTGAAACCACCCGAGGACGCCAAGCCGAAATCCGGCGGCGCACTTTAAGAAACCAACATCGTCCGCGCGCGTGAGGGTGTCGCGAAAGGGCGCGGCGCGCTCAATTGGCATTTAAGACGCATCAGAAACCGTGTCGCAAAAATATTAATTATCAAAAACCAACATCGTCCTCGCGGAGGCGGGGACCCATAGAGCGCAAACGTTCTATGGGGGTGGCGCATGCGCCACCGCCGAGGACGATGTTGGTTTAAGTTATCCGGGGCTCGTCATGTCGCGATTTCTGGCATATCAATCGGCTCACTTTGCGTTTTGCGACAGCCTCGCATGTGAGGACGATGTTGGTTTAAGTTATACGGGCCCGTCATGTCGCAATTTCTG
The DNA here is from genome assembly GCA_040384885.1 of Pseudomonadota bacterium. Taxonomy (GTDB): domain Bacteria; phylum Pseudomonadota; class Gammaproteobacteria; order Burkholderiales; family Burkholderiaceae_D; genus Telluria_A. Next base: position 180,304 of record JAZKIN010000009.1, read on the forward strand.
GCATACGAAACAAGAATTCTGTCCATTTGCGATATCGAGAGAATTATCCCGGACAGCAGAGGGTCGACGCGTGGCGCAGGCACACTAGCCGCCCAGGCGACGTTCAAGTTCGGCGCGCCGGGCCAGCAAGGCCTTCAATCGGCGCCTGGCGCGCACCAGCAAGGCGACGGCGAGCACCAGCATGGCGCCGAACACCGGTGCCGCGGCAGCGGCCGCTTCGCTGCCCTCCCCCAGCGCGAGAAACAATGCGCCGGCCAGCGCGACGGCGCAAAACGCGAGCGCCATGCGCGCCGCGACAATATCCTGATAGGCGAGCAGGACGCGGCGAAACGACAACACCCACACCGCGAAGCCGACCCAGCACATGCCGATGAAGGTGAGCACCGCCAGAGCGAGTTCGGTGCGCGGCTTGAGCGCTGGCTCGGTCAGCAATAGCGCGCCGACAAGCGCGCTCATGGTGAGTGCTGCCAGCAACAAGGCGACATAGCCAAACCGGGCGCGAACCGATAATTCGCGGTCGGCAAGCGTGTACAGGGAAGCGGTGTTCATTGTTGTACCCCTTTCGATTCTAATTCGTGACGCAACATTTTGCGGGCGCGAAACAGGCGTGACTTCACGGTTCCGACCGGGATTGCCAAGGCTTGCGAGACTTCGTCCAAACTCAGTTCGCGCAGATAGAACAGGGTCAGGACCTCGTTCTCGATCACGGGCAGGCGCGCCAGATGGTCGAGCATCGCGTCCAGTTCTTGCTCTATATCGGGTTCGGGGTCGGGCGCGGCCTGCTCCGCGAGCGCCGCTTCCGGCGCCTGCGCGTGGGCGTACTGCTCGCGCAGGCGGTCCATCAACACCCTGTGCGCTATGCCAAACAGCCAGGCGCGCAACTTGTCCCCTTCGCGCAGCCGGGCGATGCCGCGCAGTACGCGCAGCCAGACCTCCTGCGCCGCGTCGCGCTCTGCCGTGCCGCTCGCCAGGGTGGTGGTGACGTCGACCACCGGGCCGTTGCGGTTCTCCATCAGCGCGTGGCCCAGATAGCACAGCCTAGACTTGTCGCCGTCGCCTTTTTTGTGCAGCCGCGCGTCCGGATCGGTCGTCGATTGGTGCGTCTCGTTGGCGCGTTTTTCGCCCTTGAAGTCAAGCTGGCGTTGCGCCCTTCATCGCTCGGTGGCCGTTTGACCGGCGCGATGATTAACTTAACACCCTGTTAGCTCTACGCTTCGTCAAATCTACGTTGTTGTTCACGCTCAAAGCTGCCATCATCCTATGGTTTGGCCACTCTCTGCTGAAAGCACTTTTCCCCGACAGATTTACGCTCGAACCGATGAGTGCAGCTGTGCCAAATCGTGTCCCACCCTAAATAGCCGCTAGTCCGCTGTCATCTCAAGCGATTGCATCGAGCAACCACAATTAACCCGAATTTTATAATGTTATTCGAAAAATGGAAAGCATACATCCCGAACTTCGGCTTGGGAGTACGGCCTATGACCAGCTAACTTGGATGGGTCCACCACCCCTCGCATGACTTTATGCGACACCTTTGTTGGCAATTTCCAGAAAATTACTTCGGAGGGTATTGACACGTAGGCAAAGCTACAGGGAAAACCTTGCTTGACTGTTACTAATATGTTCTACTGCTTGGATTCCATAGGAGATGCGATGTCCGACTACGATTTTAAGACTCTAAACGATAAGGAATTTGAAATCCTATGTGCTGATCTTCTAAGCAAAATATGTGGCCAGAAATTTGAAAGATTTAAGCCGGGACGCGACTTAGGAGTTGATGGACGATTCTTCTCTTCTTCAGGTCGAGAAGTTGTTCTTCAATGTAAGCATTGGGCGCGAACACCGACGGCACAGCTAATTCGCGAGTTAGGGCTTACGGAAAAGGCAAAATTGGATCGAATTAACCCTGAACGGTGTTTGCTTGCCGTATCCAATAATCTATCACGAGTTGATAAGAAAAATATCGCAAAAGCACTAAATCCTCATATAAAGAAAGAAAGCGATATCTTTGGATGTGAGGATCTAAATGATGCTTTGAAAAAAAATCCCGATGTGGAACGAAATCACTATAAATTGTGGATTCATAGTACAGGCGTCATCTCCAACATTGTTAATCGTTCAATTCACGGACGGAGTCAGGACTACTTACTGGATATTCAGGAGCGGTCTCCGCGATACGCGGTTACAAGCAACCATATATACGCGCTACGCAAAGTGAATCAACTGCACGTCATTATAGTAACCGGCGAACCTGGAATAGGGAAGACAACTTTAGCTGATCAATTATGTCTCTATTATGTTGCGCAGGGTTTTGGAATCGTCAAGATCAATGACGATATCGCCGAAGCGGAAAGTGTTTTTGACGAAGATACGAGGCAAGTTTTCTATTTTGATGATTTTCTTGGCCGGAATTATTTAGAAGCATTGCGCGGCCACGAAGGCAGTAAAATTACAAATTTTATAAGGCGAGTCGCTAGAAATAAAAATAAAATATTTATTCTGACTTCGCGTAGCACAATCCTAAACCAGGGAAAAGTTCTGATGGATATTTTCCATCATGAAAATATTGAGCGCAACGAATTTGAAATGAGAATTTGTTCTTTGTCCAATTTGGATAAAGCTATGATTTTATATAATCACATATGGCATTCGACCTTGCCTCCTCAATTTATTGATGAAATCTACAAAGATCAAAGATACCTTTTGATTATTAAGCATAAAAATTTTAATCCCAGAATTATAAGTTATATTGCAGACGCTTCCAGGCTTGAGGAAATGCCTGCGGACGAATACTGGAGCTATGTGGAAAAGTCTTTGGCGAGCCCAGAGAAAATATGGGAAAATCCATTTATAGCACAGCAAGACGATTTCTCCCGCGCGTTGATAGTGCTGACTGTTTTTAATGGTCAATCAATATTGGAAAAAGATTTGTTGACTGCATATGGAAATTATATTTCCTTTCCTTTAAATCAAAGTATGAAGGGGAGGCGTGATTTTTTTGCGAATATTAAGACCTTAACTGGATCATTTTTAAATCGGTTTGTAGGGATAGGACGGGAAGTTCACCTGGATTTATTTAACCCATCCATTGGTGACTACATTTTTACTCGCTTCTCCTCTGATCGCGAAGCTTTAAGCTGCTGTTTCTTATCACTTAAGACGTCAGCCTCGCTTCTGACATTTGCAAGTCTTATTGATAATAATAGAATTTCGAAAGCAGATGCGCGGGAAATAGCCCTTTCCTTAACTATTTCAATTATTGATAAGGATTTTAAGGACCACTCGTTCGCTTATTTTACTGAAGTGGTCGTTTTGATTATCGAACGATGGAATCCTGATGGAGAATTGAAAGCTCGGCTGCTTCGAATCTGTCGGAAAATTTTCACATTGAGCAAAGGAAAGCACTCTACACTGGAAATGTGGAAAGCAGTTGCTTGGGGAATGATCAACAATGAGATTAATTCGGAAGATGCCTTAGACTACATTCAGGAGCATGTTTGCGGTAGCTCGCGCGATGAATTATCTGCTTGCTGGCAATTGTTTCAATCAATTCCTAATACGGCTGGTAGGCGTGCTGTATTGGCATTGCTTAAAAACTTTGACTTTGAACCGATGTTAGAGAACATAGCCGAATTTGTAAAAATCTCAGATGCTTACGATTATAATGGCTTCAGTGTCAGAGATTATGATTCGGATACAAAGCTGCTATCTGAAATGATTAATTTACAACATAATCGTCGGCGAATTCCTTTGGGGAGGATCAATGGAAGATCGATTATGACTTTATACGATGTCGCCGATAATTTGAACGGTGATTTACATAGTTCGCATGAGTCTGATTATAATAAAACTGAAGGTGTGAGTGGGTCGTCACAGTTTGATGACGAATCAATACACGACCTATTTGATAGAAGTTAAATTTTTTGATAAAAATTAAATTTTTTACTTTCGAGGCAATTGCAAAAATAGCGGAAAGGACGAAAATTGCTTGGCAGCGCAAGCAAAAAAGGAGGGGTGGGCGCCCATTTCTGGCATGATTTAGTTTCTAACGCTTAATCAAACGCCCACTCAATGAGTCCTACCCGACCCGCTCTGATCCTGCAACGCTGGAATGCCATTCAATACGATGTGCTGCCGCAATTGCGTGCCGAGGTTGGTGTCGTCACACCTAAACTTGAACGTGTTATCTATGTGCTCGAGCGGGCGCGCATCGAAGATTTCGCCGACGATACCTGGGCATCAATTCCTGGTCAATACCCCAGATTGCGAAGCATGGCCCACCGACGCGTGTGACGCGATCGAGCAGGAGAGCATTTTGCTTCCAGTTATAAAAAGCGACGCTGTCGGGATATTCGGGGTCCAGTGCAGCACGTGCGGCTTGCGGTTCTCGACTGCTCAGGGCTTGAACGATATCCTCGGTGACAACCGGGCCGTCTTCAATCGCCCAATGTGCTGAACCCTTGTTTCGCCATGTCTTCAAATAACTTCGCCGCGAACTGTGCGCTTTCGACGATGTCATGATCTTCGCCAATCAACACTTATTGAGATGACCGTGCTGGAGCCGAAAGCGAAGTAAAGGTGGTCTTTTGGCGCTCGATGCGCGGGGCAGGCGTTCTAGCCGCGCAGGCGGCCCTCAAGTTCGGCGCGCCGGGCCAGCAAGGCCTTCAATCGGCGCCTGGCGCGCACCAGCAAGGCGACGGCGAGCACCAGCATGGCGCCGAACACCGGTGCCGCGGCAGCGGCCGCTTCGCTGCCCTCCCCCAGCGCGAGAAACAATGCGCCGGCCAGCGCGACGGCGCAAAACGCGAGCGCCATGCGCGCCGCGACAATATCCTGATAGGCGAGCAGGACGCGGCGAAACGACAACACCCACACCGCGAAGCCGACCCAGCACATGCCGATGAAGGTGAGCACCGCCAGAGCGAGTTCGGTGCGCGGCTTGAGCGCTGGCTCGGTCAGCAATAGCGCGCCGACAAGCGCGCTCATGGTGAGTGCTGCCAGCAACAAGGCGACATAGCCAAACCGGGCGCGAACCGATAATTCGCGGTCGGCAAGCGTGTACAGGGAAGCGGTGTTCATTGTTGTACCCCTTTCGATTCTAATTCGTGACGCAACATTTTGCGGGCGCGAAACAGGCGTGACTTCACGGTTCCGACCGGGATTGCCAAGGCTTGCGAGACTTCGTCCAAACTCAGTTCGCGCAGATAGAACAGGGTCAGGACCTCGTTCTCGATCACGGGCAGGCGCGCCAGATGGTCGAGCATCGCGTCCAGTTCTTGCTCTATATCGGGTTCGGGGTCGGGCGCGGCCTGCTCCGCGAGCGCCGCTTCCGGCGCCTGCGCGTGGGCGTACTGCTCGCGCAGGCGGTCCATCAACACCCTGTGCGCTATGCCAAACAGCCAGGCGCGCAACTTGTCCCCTTCGCGCAGCCGGGCGATGCCGCGCAGTACGCGCAGCCAGACCTCCTGCGCCGCGTCGTCGGCCGCCGCGTCGGCCCCGGTCATATTGCGCGCATAGCGCCACAGCGGCCGGTGCCAGCGCGCGATCAGTTCGTCGAAGGCCGGGCGTTCGCCGAGCTGGCAGCGAATCACCAGCAGCTCGTCGGCCAGGCTGTCGAGGGGCGAATGGCTGTGCGCCTTCATGGGGCCGCCGCCGCGATCGGGTGTGCGTTCGGCGCAAGGCCGGTCCGCAAGAGTGGTGTCGTCATGGATTCTCCGTGTGGTGTGAACGGTAGTCGGAGTTTCCGGTAAAAGGTTCACGCGCGGCCGGCACAAAGCGTAGCCGGCCTTTGCGCATCATGTCGCCACGCCCCCGCCCTCGCCCTGGTCCTGCTGCCATCGCAGCGGATGGTCCGCCGGCCAGCCGCTGCGCACGCTGCACGCCCCGTAGCCGGGCCGCACGATGGCGCCGGCGGCGCCCGCCCCGCCCTCCTGCAACAGGCAGCCGACCCAGCCGTCGCGCCCGCTGTTCTTGGCCGCGTACAGGCACTGGTCGGCCAATTCCACCGCCTGCTCCCAATCGAAGCGCTCCGGCGCGCCCGGCAGCAGGGGGAAGGCGGTGTAGCCGAGCGAGCACGTCTTGTGCAGCACGATGCCGTCGCCGAGGTCGAACGGATGGGCGCGCACGGCCGCGCAGATCTGGCCCGCCAGCGATGTGGCGTGCTCGCGGTCGGTATTGCGGGCGAGGATCAGGAACTCTTCGCCGCCCCAGCGCACCAGCACGTCCGAGGCGCGGCAGGCCTCGTGGAGCACTTTGGCAACCTGGCGCAACACCTTGTCCCCGGCGCCATGTCCGTGCTCGTCGTTGACGCGCTTGAAGTGGTCGAGGTCGACCATCAACAGGCACAGGTCGATGTTGCGGTCGGCGCCCGCGGGCATCCCCCGCAGGTCGCGCTTGTGTTGCCGCAGCGTGTGCGCGATCTCCTCCGGCATGTAGGCGTTGAGGAAGCGCCGGTTCTTGAGCCCGGTCAGGGGATCGATCATGCTCGCCTCCTGCAGCGCGGCGTTGGCGACCTGCAAATCCCCGGTGCGCGCGGCCACCAGGCGTTCGAGGCGCAGGTTCTCGCGGCGCATGTGCGCGGTGCGCGACTGGTAGCCGAAGGTGCCCAGCATGGCGGTGGCGCAGGCCACCAGTGCGTACCACCACCAGGTCTGCCACCACGCGGGGCGCACCACGAACGCGAACGTGGTGCCCGGCCCCCACGCCCCGTGCGGGCCGATCCGGGCGGCGACCTCGAACCGGTAGCTGCCCCCGCGCAGCGCCGAGTAGCGCGCGCTGCGGCTCTCGGTGACGATGAACGCCTCCTCGTGCCCGGCCAGGCGCAGGCGGTACTGCAACTTGCCCTCGCCGACGAAACTGGTGCCGGCAAACCGCACATCGAAGGTGCTGTCGTGCGCCGCGCCGGCCGCGCGCTCGCCCGCGTCCCGGTCGAGGCCGCCGAGCACGATACTTTGCAACACCGTGGCCGGGGCTTTCTCGGGCGGCAAGGCGGCGAACGCGGCCTGGTCGAAGCGCACCAGGCCCTTGGTGGTGCCGAACCAGACGTCGCCGTTGGGGTCGGCCAGGAAAGCCATGCTGGCGGTGTCTTCGCCGACCAGGCCTTCGGCGGCGCCAAAATGGCGCGCGCCGCCGGCGTCGAGCATGTCGATCCCGCGGCCGCCGCCGATCCACAGCCGGCCGCGCGCATCCTCGCCCACCAGGAAAACCTTGTTGGCCGACTGGGTCGAAAGCGCATCGTAGTTGCGCACCTGGGTCAGCCGGCCGTGCTCGTAACGCGCGCGCGCCATCCCCAGCGGATCGAAATACGGCAGCAGCAGGTCGCCGCCGGCGAGCGGCAGCACATACGCGATGTAGTCGCGGCGCAGGCCGTGCGCGGTGCCGAACCGTTGCCAGCGCCCGTCTTCGAGCAGCGCCAAGCCGTGCTGCCCGGCGGCCCAGATGCGGCCGGCGCGGTCCTGGCGCACATCGCTGATGTATTCGCCGGCGTCGCCGGCCGGCAGCGCGACCCGCTCGAACGCGAGGACGGCGGCGCCGCTGGCGGCACGCCACAGGCCGGCGCGGTCGGTGCTGGCCCACAAGGTCCCCTCGCGATCCATCAACAGCCGAAAGATACGGCTCGACGGATTGTCGGCGTTCAAAGGGTGGCGCCGGAGGTTTCCGCTGGCCGGATCGTAGCGCAGTATTTCGTGGCCGGGCGCCCCGGCCATGAACAGCACCCCGCCTGCGCCTTCGACGATCGAACGGATGGTGTTGCCCTTGGTGCCCTCGAGCGCACGGAAGCGCCCGTTCTCCCACAAGGCCAGGCCGGCGCTGGTGCCGACCCAGAGCCGGCCGGCGCTGTCGCGCAACACGCTCCAGACCACGTCGCCGGGCAAGCCGTCGCGCGTCGTGAACGCATGGAACACGCCGCGCCCGAGCAGGCGGTGCAGGCCGACCGAACCGACCCACAGGCTGCCCTCGCGGTCCTCGAGCACGGGACGCGGGCCGCCCGGCAAGCCGCGCTCCTGCCCGAGCTCCTCCCAGCGGCCGCCGCTGTGGCGCAGCAGCGTGCTGTCGGTCGGAACGTAGAGTTGGCCGCGGCGGCCGGTCGCGAGATAGCCGCGCGTGCTGTTGAGGGCGACGGGCGTGGGCGCGAGCGCGAATTTTGACGCGCCCGGATCGAGCAGCCACAGGCTGGTGGCGGTGCGCGCCCACAGCGCGCCCGCGCCGTCCTCGGCAATCGCATCGATCCGCTCGCGCGGGGCGCCGGGCGCGGCCTCCAGCGTTTGCCACCGGCCGCCGCGCAGCACGGCCATGCTGGCCACCCCGTTCCAGCGGCCGATCCAGAGCGCGGCCGAGCGCTTCGCCTGCAGCGCTGCGGTCGCCTCGCCCCCGGGCCAGGCCGCCATCGGCGTGAAACGGCGGCCGCGCTCGCCCACAAACGGGCCTTCGGACGTCATCACATGGATGCCGGCCCCGTTCTGCGCCAGCGCGTTGATGGGTATGGCGGGCAGCCCGTCGGCGCGGCCGAGCGCGGCGAAACCGCGCCCGCTGCGGTGCGCCAGTCCGGCCTTGGTGCCGACCCACAGCAGGCCGCCGGCGTCCTCGAACAACACCTCGATCGTGGTCGACGGCAAGCCGTCGTCGAGGCCGAAGCCGTCGAAGCGATACCCGTCGTAGCTGTACAGGCCGTCATCGGTGCCCGCCCACACGAAGCCGTCGCGCGATTGCAGCAATTGCAGGACGGCGACGTTGGCCAGGCCTGCCTCCGCGCCATAACTACGGAATTGGGCGCGCCCGGCCGGCGGCGCCGCCAAGGCCGGCGCCAGGGCCCCATGCACAAGCGAGAGCAATACGAGCAGCGCCGGCACGCGCCAGCGCGCTTTGGTTCGGGCGGCGCGCCCTGCGTCATGCAGTCGTTCGATCAAGCACATGGCGGAACTCCAATGCGAACCGGACACCGCCGGTCGCGGTCCGAGTATCCGCGCACTAGTTGCCCCTGTCAAACTAGTGTTGGTTTTGTCCAAACGCGGGCGCGCGGCGCTTCGAATGGCGGCTTCACATGATTATCATAGATATTAGTTATGTTAACAGTCGCACGTTATTGAAACAGGCGCGGACGGTTTTCGCAATTGCGGGTACGCCGTCGAAGGACGACAATTATTTCAAAGCGCGGTCCGCCGGACCGGTTTCCAACGCCTGCTGCCGCCAATCATGAAAACACTTTTCCAGTCGTCCGAAGCGGACGCGAACGTGGATTCGGTCTCCCCGCACTGTGCGCTGCTCGATCCGCCCATGCCCCCGAGGGCCGAGGTGGCCGTCGACGGCACTGCGCGAAGTGGCTGCGGCCGGGGCGCGGCCTGGCAGTTGCGCTCGCCGGTGCTCGCGTCGTGGGCGCGGCAGCAGGCCGGCGCCAGAACCGAATTATCCGAGTTAAGGCTGAGCGGCCGGATCGACGAGTTGCAGGACCGGACGATCGACGCCTCGATCATCGGCCTACCATAGCGCGCCGCGTCGGTGCAATGCATTTTTGCATAGCGCCGAACTGCGCCATACAAATCTGAATAGCCCGGCCGGCTGCTCCGGCGCCGCGGTGGAGCGGCCGCGCGCCCAGGTGAGCGCGCCTTCAAGCGCCAAGTTCGTAGCTTCTCTCGAAAATGTCGCGGGCGACGACGCCGATGTCCCCGGAGGCATGCTGGACGACCCAATCGTGCCGCAATCCGGAGAGGTGTCCGCGACCATCGTCCAGCGCGAAAGTACATGGAGCCGGAAGTTGAACGGCTTTTACGCACAGCGCACGGCTCATATATTCTCCGTCCCGCCCCATCTGCAGGCCATCGCTGGGCACGTATTTTTCTGCGAATGCGGACGCTTCGACCGGCCACTTTTCGCCGGAACCGCCGGTGATGATCGCGGCGCCCGCTCCGTATCCCACCATCCCCTCGAGCGTCTGTAGTTGACCGGCGCAGGAGGCAAAGCTGACCTGGACAGGCCGCACAAGCTTGCGCGCCGTGTGCACCTCAAAGCTCGTAGCGGCGAGCTTAAACATGTGGTCGACGATGTCGCTGTCTTTGTTCTTTTCGACGCCGTCGAGATGGACGAAAGGCTGCAAGGTTGGGTTCATCCGCACCATGCGTTCCCAGTGTTTTTTCGCGTTGTCGACGCCGAAGACAGCTTTTTGCGCAAGGCTGTGCACACCTTTCAGGCTTGCGATGTCGTCCGGGCGTTCCACCAGCCGGGTGAATCCGGCCGCGAACATAAACGCACAGTAGCGCCGATGCTCCACGATCGACATTGCGCATATAAGCGCATCCAGCACCTGTCGCTCGAGGCCTGAAGGGACCGATGGCGTGGCCGATACGGCCGCAATGCGCTGCTCCGGCGCCGCCAGCAGGCGGTCGACTTCGTCTTCGGCCATTCCGCTTTGCCGTAATTTAATATACGTATGGTCCGCCGCATCCCGGTTGGAATCGCGAATAAATTCCGGCTGCGCTGCCCATTGCGGCGCGGCGTCGGCCGCGTAGTTCCCGTGCCTGTAGATCACGGTGTCGATGTACTTGGCGAGCTTGTCGCGCTGCCCGTTACACAGCGCTTCGACGGCGTAATCGATGATGGCCGCTTCTGCCGGCACGCATGAAAAACCGGCGAACAGCGCATTGTTTTCGGTTGCATCCGACAAGCCCAGCGTCTGGTCGAACTGCACCGCGACCGCGCGACTCGTCGCGCCCCCGGTGGCCGGACTGCGGTTCAAGTGGGCGCAAAGATCACGCACTTCCGCGGCGTTGCGGGCCGCATCTTCATGGCAGGCCCACACAACCGCCGGCTTGCGCCCGCCGGTGGCATTCTCGAGCACCCTCCCGGCCATTACTTCGGCGATGTATTGGGACACGAGAATGACCTGGACGCTGCGTTCGACGTTCTGCGTCGGCCATTCTCCGGAGATATCGCCTGGCAGCGCTTGCCAGTCGATGTGCGGCGAGGTCGCCCGCAGCAGTCTCGACGCCGCATCGACGTCGGGGTCGACCCAGAAAACCTGCAGGCGCCCGTTGGCGCTGAAGTGGCCAATACGCGCGACCCGGCGAATCAATTCCTGCGCCATCGGGCTGGCGCCGCAGACGACGACGACCTGGGAAACCGGGCCCGCATGGTCGGTTGGGGTAAAACGATCGGGGCTGTACCGGATGAGCAACTCGCGCGCAGCGATCTCGTGGATATCGAAGGATTCGACGTCCGCCACGTTGTGGCCGACAAAGCTGTACCAGCCAAGCCAGTCGCGCACCGCGCGGCGCGCATCGTCGGAGCTCAGCTGGACCCGCACCGACGTTCGTTGCGCCGGCTTGGGGCGCGCCTCGATGAAGGCGAAGAGTTGACGCGCAACTTGCAGGTTAACCTCATCGGCGCCGGTGCAGATGAAGACCTTGCGCGCCCGGCTTGCGTTGGCGCCGTCCAATACCTCATTGCTGCGGCCGTCACCGCGCAGCCAGGATGGCTCACGGTAGGATGCGGCGTCCGGTGCGCCGCGCGGAGCGCTTCGTCCATGCGCCGTGTCCGCCATTGGATTGTATGCCTCGCCCGAACCGCGCAGGTCGATGATGAGCACGCGCTCGCCTCGGGTCGCAAGTTGTTGCGAGATCGCCCTTCCGACCGAGCCGCCGCCGATCACGATCGCCTCGGGAGGCTGGAAGCGCGCCCAGGTGCGGACGAACAAGGGGCTGATTTCCTCGTGAAACAGGTTTTTAAGCAGGCCGACCGAGGCGAAGGCGGGAACCGCAAACTGCAGCGCCTTGAGGCACCAGAAATAATCGCTACCTGGGCTCGCCTTATATTCGTAATTGAGGACGATGAATTGCAGCGCGTGGAAAATCGCCTCTGTCCAGTGCTCGCCCACGAGAATGAAAAGAATGGTTGCGGCGATCAGCGAACCGGACAGGCAGCGAAACCAATAGCGGTAGATCAAATCAAGTAGGCGCATAATCCTCACGCGTTGTTGGGTAAATGAAAGCCATTGAAGTGGGCGCTGCGGAATCTGAATCGAGGAGCATATTACCCGACTATTGCGTTTCAACAGCCCTTTAAAACGGTGTCGATTGCAATGCTAAAGGCAGCGCGGTTTCCGATTTCGGAATACGCCCGTCACACTCCGCCAACCACCTTGCCCAGCTTTTGTTCCAAGCCCCTGACTGCGCATTCGATAACTTCCATCGGATCGGCTTGGTAGCTTGACCGATTCTCCTTTTGCGCATATTCGGCGGCGGCGGCCAGTAAATCGGCCAGCAGCGCGCGCAAGGGGGCAATGCGCACGCTGCCCGCGCCATCTTGGTCGATCACCGTTTCGAGCAAAGCGATTGTGCTTATGACCGCACCGTGGCAGTTTGGCGGGCAGGGCCATCCATCCTGCAGCGCCGCTGACAGCGCGCAGTTGGTCGTGCGAACTGCGCGCTTTGCACGGCCGCGCAGCGCGACCTCCGGCCCTGACATTGCTAGCAACGAGCCCTCGAGGGCGCGCTCGAAACGCGATGCGGTCAGCGCAACCGCGCACCCGAGAACATCGCGCGACGCTTGGCGGAACTGCGCAATGGTCGCCAACTCGTCCATGTCGTCAGGCGCTTCGGCAAACGCCTGTTCGACTGCGCTTGCCTCGAACGCCTCCGACATTTCCAGGATCGACATCTCATAGTCGCGCACGAACCACGCGACCATCCCCAAGGGGCTCAACAGGTGGCGCCAGCCTTGATTGCCCTGCAACGCACCCAACTGCCAGGCCAGCTCGTTCGGATAGACGGCATCGACCGTGACGGAGAAAACGCCGTGCAGGCCTGCGGCGCCCACTTTGGCCAGCAGGTACTCGACGAGTGCGCCACGCGCGCGCTCGAGCGAGGCGGCGTCGAGCAGCGCGAGCACTTGCGCGAGCGTGTCCACGTTTTTGAATTGCATGCGTGTGCTGCTGCGCGCAAGCAATGGCCCGAGCATCCCTTCGATAACCGCCCAGTCGCGCAGCGTTACGACATGGCCGGACAGGCTCGCGGCCAGGACGATGAGTTCGGTGGCGGGCAGGCCGTACTTGCTAACGGCGAGCAGGTGCAAGACGGCATCGACCTTGGCGGGGTCCAGGCCCGACGCGGACCGCAGCTCGCGCACCAGCGCCGCGACCGCCTGTTCGCGCGATTGCTGGAACAGGTCCCCTATCCGGGCGGCGATGAAGGAATCCTGTTCCTTCTTGACAGGATTGAGTTCGCCGAAGCGGCGCAGCCGGTCACACGCGAGATACAGCGTGTCGAGGTCCACGATATGGTGGGCCCGGGCTATCAACGCGACGTGATCGCGATTGAGGTGCTTGCCGCGGAACGAAAAAAACTGCGTGGCGAAGTCCGACCGCAGGCGCGCGTCGAGGGGACCGATGCGCGTCACGCCGAACGCGCATGCCGGGGCGTACGGATCGATCTCGAGCGTGCGCACCCCGAGCAGCGTACCGAGGGCGTTGTCCGCTTGCACGGCCGGGTCGCATGCGAGCAGCACAAAGGGCTCGCACTGCGCCCCGAGCAATTTGTGTAAGGTCAGCAGCAATTGGAAGGGTTGATGGCCGATCAACGCCGCAGTCGACGGCTGCTTCTCGTTCCAACGAATGAGCCGCTCGACACCATCGAGCACGATCAGGGTCGGTCGGGCCTCGGCATCGAGCGCCCGGACGAGTCCATCGGCCCAGTCCTCGGGAGCGCCGGCGTCCGCCAATTGATAGAGGTCGCGCAAAACGCCATTCAAGGACAATTCGCCAGTGGCGCCGATGTGCAGGCGCAGGACGCGCCGCTCGCCGTCGGCTTCGGCCCAGCGCTGCGCGAGCGCCGCGCACAAGCTTGTTTTTCCACTACCCGGGCCACCCAACAGGAGCTGCAGGCGCTGTCGCCCGAACGCCGCGAGCAGACCTTCCTCGTCTATCGGAGCGCGCTCCCCCTCGCCCGCCTCAAACGCGAGCGGCAACGGGAGCCGGCCCAGGCCCGGAATGCGCAACAGGTTCAGGTAACCGTTCTGCCGGGCGTCGATCTGGCGCGCCGGTGTGCAGAGTTGTTTGGCCAGCATGTCGGCCTCGGCGACGAAGAAGGCGCGCACTTGGACGTCGAGCGTGTCAAGGTCGGCATACTCGAAGGCATCGTCAGTGCGGGCGAGCGCCCCGCGCATGGCCTCGAGGCGGGCGCGCGCCGCCGGTTCGCGGGTTTGGTCGACGCCCAACGATTGCGTCAATTCCGGGCTGCGCAGCGCCACGAGCAAGCGTTTTTGCCGGCCGCTTTGGGCGACGCTGTTCTCAAAGCGCCGAATCTCGATTTCGGTGACGCTGCTCTCGCGTTCGTCGGCCTCGAGCACGGCGGCGTTTTCGGGTTTCTCGCCGGGCACCCAGCCATAGCGCCCGCCGATCAGGGCGAACAGATACGGCACGCAGCCCTCGATCTGGTCGAGGCAATGCGCGAGCACCTGCGCATCGTTGCTCTCCCCGCTCACGCCCCAGCGCAGGTCGATCGCCTCGAAATCGATCCCTTTGTCCGCGCACTGGCGCCGGATATCGGGAAACACGCGATTGACGAGGAAGTCGCGTTCGGCCTGCATGTCGATGAAAGTCGATGAAACGAAGACCCGGATGACCGATGTGGCCGCTTGCTCGGACATTGAAACCCCTTTTTTTGGACTAGCAAATCTACCGGCTATGTCGGCGGCAAGGCGGTCAGGACATGCTCGAGCGCGGCCAATTCGTTTTGCCTGCCTGCCCGATCGAGGCTGGCGCCCACCCACACGAGCATCTCGCGCGCCACCATGGGCGCATCGACGGCGCGGCCGGCGAACAGCGCGAGCCAGTGGCCCGAGGCCTCGGCGTTGCGCTGCTCGATCAGGCAGATCGCCATCATCGCGCTAGTGCCGATGGCCAGCGCGGCATCGTCCACGGCCGGGACCTCGAACTCCCATGCATACGCGAAAGCCTGCTGCGCCTCCTCCCATCGATGCAATTCCATCAAGGCCGAACCCAGGGCGCGCGCGCAACGTCCATGCAATAAGGTTTGTTGCACCCCGTGCTGGCCGATGCCGGCGATCTCGGTGACGATCTCGACCGCCTCGGCGAACTGCCCCAGCATGTACCAGGCTTGGGCGGCCTCGGCCACCGCCATCAGGCGCAGGGTCAGGCCCGCCGCGCCCCCCAACTCGTAACTCGTCAAGATGCATTGCCGGGCGATCGGCAGGACCAGGCGCGGCTCGTTCAGCGTTGCCGCGAAAGGCAGCGCGGACATCAGGAGCGCCGTCGTGCGCGTGGAAGATTCGCCCGGCGCCTTGCGTCCCAAAGCATCTAGGCCGGCGCGCAACACCTGCTCCCACGGCGCGAACGCCAGCTCGCCGTCGGCCACCATGCCCATCAATACCCCCATGGTCTCGGGCGGCGCCTCGTGCGGCGCGGCCATCCAGGCCCGCAGCGACGGCGTGATGAGCTCCACGGCCTGCGCGACCCGCCCTTGTTGCCACAGCGCGAGAGCGAGTTGCTGCGCGAATCCGCCATGTAATTCCACGGGCGCATCGCCAAGCGCGCGGCGCGCGAGCGCTTCGAGCGCGGGCCAGTCAGCCAGCTCGATGAAAAGCGGCACCAGCGCCGCCGCCTCCTCGTGCGTCAGCTCGCCACGCGTGAGGGCTTCGGCGGAACAGCCATGCGTGAGCAGTTGGCGCCACGCCTGACCGAACAGCACCGGATCGTGGGCGCCCAGCGCGCGGGCGGTATCGGGCGCCAGCATCCATTCGTGAAGGCGCCTCACGTCCGGGGCGGCGCCGTTGGCCAGCACCATGAGCTGGGAGGTGATCTCGGCCGCGGCGACGGGCGTGCGCCTGCCCTCGGCCGCCAGCAGGAATGCACACAGCCGGCGGCGCGAATTCTCCAGGCCGTCGCGCGCGCCATAGCGCCGCTCGATGGCCTGCCCCGCAAGCGGCGTGCGCAACTGCCAGCCGCGCTCGACCGCGACGAGGATCGGTGCGGCCAGCCCGAGCCATGCGGCCCATGCGAGCGGAGGAAGGCGCGCGCCGTCCTCCGACGTGAAGAACTCTTCGGGGACCCCGTGGGCCGACAGGCAAAGGCTTTCGAGCGCCACTTGCCAGGCTTGGGCGGCGGCGCCGTCGGCGTCGACATAGCGCAGCCAGGTGTCGAGCGCGTGGACATATGCGTCCTCGAGAGTTTCGAATTGTGCGTAGGTATCGATCAGTTGCGGCAGGGTCTCGAAGGTGGCGCCGCGGCGCAACTCGTCGAGCAGCAGGCGCAGGAAGGAAGGCGAGCCGGACAGCGGCAATGCCGCGACCTTCCCGGCCTCGTCGTGCGCCAGCACCTTGCGATAGCCCTCCAGATACACGCGGATGAAGGTGTGGCGGTCGGCCGGCCCGAGCTCGCCCAGTTCGCGCACCGCGAACCCGCCGGCGGCCGCGGCGTAGGATGGATCGGAGGCGGTCAGGATGATGCAAAGGTTCCGGTTTTGGACCAGGCCGAACATGGCGAGCAGGTCGCGTCCGTCGGCGAGCAGGTCGATATCGGTCACGCAGATGAGCGTGCGCGCGGTGGCCGCTTGGAGCGCTTCGGCAAAGCCGGTGCGCGCCAGGCCGCTCCACGCGGGCACCACACCGAAGCCGCGCAGGACCGAGCGCAGATAGCGTGCCGCGCTCTCGGTATCGTTGAAGTGCGCATTGCGGCAATGCAAGGTCACCGGTTCGAGCGCGAGGTTTTGGCCCTGGGCGCAGCTACGCTTGCCGCTCCCGGGCGGGCCGATGAGCAACAGGCGCGGCGCGAGCTCGGCTCCGCATACCCAGCGATAACTTTCGTCCCACTCGAGCTGGGCGTCGCGCTCCAGCGCGATCCGCTCGGCCGCGATCGCACGGTCGATTGCGCGGTTGGACGCCAGGCTGTCGGGTACGGCATGCTGGTATTGGGTGGCCACCGCATTGACACCGCGCGCCAGGCGCAGGACCGCGGCTCCCAGCATGCGCTCGATATCTTCGCCGAGTTCGAGGACGCTGCGGTAGCCATCGATGCGGACCAGGCCGTCGGCGCGCAGTGCATCCTTGAGGCGCCGCTGCTTGGACTCGTGCCCGGGGTCGAAATAGTCGCCGGGCCCGCCGCCCTGCCCGGACAGCAGCTCGGTCAGCTCCCTCGAGCGCGTGTAGAAAAACGCATGGCGGCGCGCCGGCGGCTGGTCCAGCACGCCGTAGCGGATTTCCATCTCCGTCAAGCTCAGGCCGTCTTCGCGCGCGCGCCGGCGGATCTCGACATTGGCGCCGTCGCTACCGCGATACCGGGCATGGCGATCGAGGGCGTCGAGGGCGTCGCCGTCCGGGATCCAGCCATAACGCTCGCCCAGCATGCCGATGAAGAACGGCGGATAGTCGCGGCAACGGTCGATCTCGTCGAGGCAGATCGCGACCGTCTCGCCGCGCTCGACCTGCTCGGTGGTGACGCCCCAGCGAAGGTCGATCTCTTGCAAGGTGATGCCATGTTGCTGCGCGAGCCGCTTGAGGCGCGGAAATACGGTGCGGATGAGGTGGGTGCGCTCGACAGCCATGTCGCGGAAGGTCGAGGACAGGAACACCCGCATCACGGGCTTGCCGTTCATGCGCGGTAGGCAATAACGGGCGAATTTCTCGTCGACCTCGCGCTGGGCGCCGGCGCTGTCGCGCGCGATCCAGGCGATCTGGCCGCCGCTGTCGCGCCGGCCCAGCAGCGTGCATGCGTCGTCCTCGACTTCGAAAGCGTCCGGATCGAGGCGCAGGTCGTCCATGTCGACTTGGGGCGCGGGGAGATCAACCGCGAGTTGCGCCAGTGCGGCGAATGATTGTTCCATCCCTGCCATATGTTTTCCTATCGTGTTTTATGCGGCCGATGGGAATAATGGCAGCACCTGGCGCGACCAGCCGATGATATTGGGCCGCGCTGGTAAGGTTGACGGAAAATTCAGTGTGTAATTATAATCATTTCCACACATTACAATATAAGTAATTTCCCCCTATCGGCGGTCGCCTTCACGATGGCGATATCGATGAAAAGTGAATGCGTCGAGCCGGCGACTCGGAAAGCCGCCGGGTTTACTACTTACCGCTTACTGATTACTGGTGTGGAGGGTTATTTCATTAATCGCCCACCAATTAGCCTTGTCCGTGTTGATCTTTAAGGTCAGGTAGCGACCCGCCTTGGTGACAAAGCTCGTGTCAATGGTCGCACTGGTGTTGTTCCACACGCGCTTGACTGGAAAGCCCAATTCCTGCGGGTCGTTCGAGACGAAAATATCGACACCGGCCGGGAAATTCTGTCCCGTGCTTTCGGTACCGAAGACGACACGTCCGACAGACTTGATGCTCTGCATGTCGATCTGGAACGACTGGCCGATGGCCATTCCGGTACCGGACTGCCAATACGAGGCGGCGTTGCTATCGACCGTTTTGCTGGCCGGGAAACTCGCGCTGTAGGTCGCAAAAGCTGTGGCCACCCAAGCCGTTTTGGATAAGGTGAAAGGATTGACGCGCTCAAACGCACCGCGATCGGGACCCGCGTTTTGCGGACGCGTGTTCAACTGGTTATCCGTTGGCACGGTAAAACTTGTGGTCGCATTGTCCTTGGCCGGCGAATTGATACCGAGCCGGAAATCCTTAGCGCCGCGGTTGACGAATTGCGGATCCTGGTAGGAGTTGTGATCGGTCGCGGGCAAGGTGACCTGCGAAACGCCGCCCACCAGCACGTTGTAATCGGTGCTCATGTTGGTCGAGTTATAGCCGGTCAGCGCGAGGTTCGGCGTGGCCTCCGCGTTACGGTAGGCGATGTTATTGAGCACCTTGACCCAGTCGGAAGAAATGACGGTGATTTCCGAATAGCGGTTCGTGCCATCGCCATTGCCGCGCAGGCCGTTGTTCGAGGTTGTGTTGTACAGCACATCGATGTTGTCGGCCTTGATGATGTTGATGCCCGACCCCCCGTTATCGTACGACAGGTTATTCGCCAACAGTGTCTTCCCCTTGAACACCGAGTAAGGGCTGGAATCGACGATCAGGCCGTTGCCGTCCGAGTACCAGATCTGGTTGTCCGCATTCAGATTTTTCTCGAGTTCCTTGTCGGCCCAGCCGACTTCGGTCCGGTTGTTGTAGGTCGTATTATTGCGGATGAAGTTCTTGTAGACCGTGGTATCGACATTGCTGTCCGAATTTTTAAAGAAAAAATTCAAGCCGCTGGTGGCGTACATCGTGCGCCACGAGTTGTTGTAGACAACGTTGTTCTCCACGGTCAGGTAGTCGCCGGTCGCGGAAGCGATCGCGCTGCCGGGCATGTCATGCACCTTGTTGTTGCGGATATTGATGTGATGGGGAATCGCACCGGTCCAGTCGGACTTGATGTTGATGCCGTGGGTATTGAACTTACGAATATTCGTGTAGTCGGTTGGCGTGGTGCCGGCCAGTTTCTGGTGCTTGTAATTGAGCTTGGCCGCATGGCCCTCCGCCTGCGTCATGTTGGCGACGTCGCCGACCACTTCGACGCCCTCGAAATTGATATGCGAAGCGCTGATCTGCACGGCGCTCCACAAGTCGTCGGCCTTCATGACTTTGATCACCGGACGGTGGCCGGGGTAAGCCTTGTAGGTGATCGGCTGCGCCGCCGTGCCCGACCGGCTGGCCGGGATCACGACCACGCCATCCTTTGACAAATTGACCGTCGGGTCATACAGGTAGGTGCCGTTCATGATGTACACGGTGTCGCCGGCCGCTGTCTTGAGGACCGCCTTCTGGATGTTCTTGACGGGGGCGCCAACGAGGCCGGTATTTATATCGTTGCCGGCGCTATAACTGACGTAGTAGTCGGTGGCTTGGGCTCCGAGTGCCGTGAAGGCGAGAGTGAGGGCGAGCGCTACGCGCTTCAACTTGATTTGAGTCATTTTTATCTCCGTATGTTTTTTTTGGTGTGTTCTTTTGCCATTGCGTTTTCGAATTTTCTGTGTCGACCTCCCCTCTCGGCAACCTAATGTTGAGCGTAATGTGAAACGATTCCATACTCATAAGGTATGTTATCAGTTCCAAAATGTCAAACAAACTCGGCGCGCTTCGAGCGAAGCCTTTGACAGGTCGGGAGTGCAATTTTCAGCACGGACAGGCCCGTGCCCGCAGGGCTTTATGCGTGCTCGGACGATGCCGCTGGCAAGGGAAAAAAATATTCGGGAGTAGTGAAATTGCAACGATTGGCCGAACAACGGCCGTAGATCAGGCCACCGGGCAAGCGGTTGGCACTGTGGGCGGAACTTCAAGGATTTGCCGTACGCGACGGTGCAGCGCTAACGCGACGCGGGCAGCCAAATCCGCTTGCAGAGCCATCCAAAATTGTAGAGCTGAAGCGCGCTCCATTCATTTACGTATAGCGCTCCAAAACACGCGCGCCGGCTCGTCCGCCGGAAAATATATGCTAAATAGTGAATTTTGGTGAGATTGCAACACGGAAATTGGCGCAATATGTGCTTTACATCGCGCAACTTTTCTCCGGCTATCGAGTTGAGCGCGCCGCCAAGTGGCATTGCCCACCTGCAGGTTTGCGCCGGTAGTGCCTTCATCGTAGTTTTTTTCGCGACCCGGCCATCCCTGGCCTGAGTGCGCCAGGATGCAACCATGACAATTTGGATCGATGGCGTCGAGAAGAGGATCGGACTGGCGATGTCGGGCGGCGGTTTTCGCGCGGCCGCGTATCATCTCGGCGTGATGCGCGAACTCGACCGGCGTCGCATACTCGATAAATTGGACCTGATCACCTGCGTCAGCGGCGGCAGCATCGCCGGCGCGACCGTTAGCCTGCACTGGCAGAATCCCAACAAGCTCGACGTGCTTGAGCACTACCTGAGGACCCGTTCTTTGACGATGTCGACCGTGCTCGCAGGCGGTCTCGACCTTTTCGAAAGCAGGACAGACAAGCTTGCCGATCTTTACGACGAGCACCTGTTCAAGGGCGCGACCCTGCATTCCTTGTCGGATGGTCCGCGCATCTACCTTAACGCCACCAACCTTGCGACCGGCAAGATGTTCTTCTTCGTCGCGGGCGGCGGCAAGCCGTGCGAAATGGGCGATTACATCATCGGCGTGGTGGACAAACCCGCGTTCCCGCTCTGCCGCGCGGTCGCGGCATCGTCGGCGTTTCCGCCGCTGTTCGCGCCCATGCGGCTCGACGCGGTCGACTATATGCCGTCAGAAAAGGTCGACTACGTCACGCTGACCGACGGCGGCGTCTACGACAACCTGGGCGTCAACCCCTTGCTGCGTGAACGAAACGATCTCGACTACGTCATCGTCAGCGACGGCGGCAAGCCGTTCGCGATCGACACCCGGCCGACCGAGTCGGGCGTGGTCGCACTCAAGGCGGGAATCGACATCATGATGGAACAGGTCCGTGCGCTGCAGTTCAAGCGGCTGCAGCACCGCCACGAGGCCGGCAAGGGGCCGCGGCCTCTGTGGTTATCGATCGACAGCGAGTACGGCCAAGCGCGCGATGGCGACGCCGCCTTCGCCTCGTCGGTCGGCACAAATCTCAATAAATTATCGGATGAGGAGATGGAGATCCTTTGCCGGCATGGCGCCGCTTTGGTCGCGCACCGCTTGGCCACCTACGCCCCCGAGATCTGACGCGCCATGGACACGACCATGACCATTGTTGACTGGCGCGATTGGTGCCTGCATGAATTGCACGCCGAGCACGACTTCAAATTCGCCTGGTTCAGCCTTGGGCTATGCCAAGCGGCGCTAACCGGCGACCTGGGCGAGGAATACGATTTTGTCGAAGCCCCGTTCGCGCCCGACGCCTCCTATCGGGACTTGGCCGATCTCGAAAATTCGCTCTCGATGCAGCTCCATACGCTGGTCGAGACCTGCATGCAGCGTGATCTGCGCATTCCGTGGCGTTTTCCCGTATCGGCCGGGACGCTGCGCGCCATGCCGCCCACGTTCTGGCGCGATGCGGGGCTCGACATAGAGCTTCGTAACGTGTCCGGCGTGACTTTGCGCGTCAAGCTGCTCGACCCGCGCGAGCCGCGATCGCAAGCGGCGACGCGCGCGCTGCTCGGGCGCCATGGCATAGTGGACCGGATTGTCAGCGGCGACCATGCCGGGCGCGACGCGCAGCTTCGCCTTGCTTGGCCCTTGCGTATCGCCTACTTCGCCGACAATAAACCGGTGGATGCATTGGACGGCCTAGAGCCGGCTAGCCCGGCCGGCGCGCTGACGAGGCGGTTCGCACTTGGCCGCGACCGCTCCAAGTGCGATGTGCTCGTGTTTTGGGGCAGCGCCGCACAGCTGATCGCGCGCGTGCGCGCCGGCCCCGGCCGCATCAAAGGCAATCTGCTCCTACTTGTGAGCAAAAGCGTTCCGGCGGCCAGCACACTGGACGAGCTGCTCGGGCTCACGCGTGCGAGCGGCGTGCTTGTGCTCGAGCCGCTCTCGGCAAGCGGGCGGATCGACGAGGCGATCAATGCGTTTGTTTCGGAGTTCTCGCTCGACCGGATGCTCGACACGGCGCTCGCTTTGGGCTTGGAGCAGCATATACGGGTCAAATTCGTACAACTCAGCGAACCGCTCGCGCGCGCGCGGATCCGGGACGTGGCCGCCGCGCTCGCCGACCGATTCGCACCCCAACCAACGTCGGCATCGGCCCCCGAAATGGCGAACTGGGACGGCTTCGTGATACCCCCGCCGCCGGCCGGACCGCCGTTGATGGACGCCGTCTTCGACCACTTAGAGGGGCTCGAGGCGACCGGGGCCGGCGGCGGCGGAACCCTGTTTGGTGATCTGATGCGCAATTACAGTACCGCCAGTGAAGGCGCCGCTGTGTTGGCCGATAACGCCGAAGCACCCACGACGGCGCCGGTGCCGAGGGACAACGTCACGCCGCGCGCCGACAGGTTTCTGCAGCAAAGGCCGTTCGTGCTGACCAACGGACGCGCAAGGGCAAAGGCGGCACATGGTTTCATTGCCGGCACCGCCGCCGAGGTCGATCTGCGGATCGGCCCCCTCGACGCCGATTGGCAGCCATTGGAGGTGCGCTTCGTCGACGACGCGCTTTTCAGCGATTCCAGACCGGCACGCCTTACCGTGTGGCTGACCGAGCCCGCACAGCTTGCCAAACCTGTTGAGGGCAAGCTCTCCCTGCCCCTCGAGGGCGCCAGCGCGCCTTGCACCTTGCGTTTCACGCCGCTCAAGGCGGGTCCGTTTGAAGGCAGGATCACCGTGTTGCACAACGGCCGGGTCGTCCAGACGGCCCTGTTGGTAGCCGAAGTGGCCGCGCGCGCGAGCGAACTGGATCCAAGCGCAAAACCGCCGCGGCTGCAAAAAACGATTCCGGTGCGGCGCAACCTCGGCGACATCGCCGGACGCCGCAGTTTCGGTCTCGCGTTCGTTGAAAACCACACCTTGGCGGGCGAGGTCCGCACGGTCGCCTTGTCTCCCGGGCATGCATGGATCGCCGACGCCAGCCCCTTGCTCGACCATTGGATGACCATCAACAATTGCCTGACCAAGGTTGCGCACTCGACCGCCGACTTTGTCGACGGCATCGAAGGCAAGGCAGGCACGGAAATATTGATACGGCTGGCACGCAACGGCAGCTCGCTCAACAATTCCTTGATCGGTGAGCACTTGAACCGCCCCGGGAACAATGCCGCCATCGCCAGCGAGGAATACATCCAGATCGTCAGCATGCGCAGTCAAACCATCCCGATCGAATTCGTCTACGATTTCCCGACACCGGCCAAAACCGCCGCTTTGTGCGAGCACTGGCGGGACGGCGTCGCAAATGGCAAGTGCCCCGGCACCTGCGCCGGCGGCACGAAAGAACGGGTTTGTCCGATGGGATTTTGGGGGCTCAGCAAGGTTATTGAGCGCCATCAGTTGTCGACCGAGCACTCGGCCGCCGGCAAGAATTATTACCTGCAGTCCGAACCGACGCGGCAGTCGGATGCGATCAAACTCAGCGGCCCGGTGGTGTTCTCGCGCAGCAGGCGGGTCACCGACGACAGTATCGAGAAGGTGCGCCAGGCCTTGGACGTTCCCGATATCGACGCGGCGCAGGTGAACAGTTGGAAAGAATGGGCAACGGCGGTAAACGGCAATCCGCGCCTGATTTTAAGCATGCCCCATACCGATGGCCAGGACAACGCCGTGACACTCGAAATCAGCGGCGATCAGATCGAATCGATCGATATCGACACGAGCCACGTCTGTCCGCAGCCGCACGGGAAGCCGCCGCTCGTCATCTTGCTCGGTTGCGACGTCGCGCAGGCGAGTGACGCATTCAGCCGGCACCTCGCCGCCTTTAACGGCAACGGCGCGGCCGCCATCGTCGCCACCATCGCGACGGTCAACGCGGCACAGGCGGCAGCGGTGGCCGCGATGCTCGCGTCGGAGCTGCTCAAGAAACGCGACAAGCCGTTCCGGCTTGGCGAAGCCATACGTGATGTGAAACGCCAGGCCCTGCTGCAAAACCTGATCATGCCGCTGTGCGTCGTCGCCTACGGCGACGCCGACTGGCGCCTCGAATAAACCGGAGAACCAAATGACGACATTTAGTGTGGAGATGCTGCCCGCGAAACACGGCGACGCCTTGTGGATCGAGTATGCGGACGGCGGGCTCACCCGGCGCATCAGCATCGACGGCGGCCCGATCCAGGCCTACGACGCGATGGCGGAGCGCATGGCGCGCTTGCCGGACGGCGACAAGCTGGTCGAACTGCTCGTCGTCACGCACGTCGACACCGATCACATCGAGGGCATGATCCGGATGATGGCGGCGCCGCGCGCCAAATGGCCGATCGACCCGCAGGATATCTGGTTCAACGGCTATCGCCACATCCGGCCGTTGGACGATCTTGGCGGACGCGAAGGAGAAATGATCAGCGCATTGATCAGTGCGCGCGACCATGGCTCCTGGAACAAGGCTTTTAAGTGCGAGGCGGTGATGATTGAAGAAGGCACCGACCTGCCCGAACTGTCGCTTGCCGGCGGCATGAAGCTCACGCTGCTGTCGCCGGACCGCGAGAAGCTCGACCAGATGGCCGTCAAGTGGAAAAAAGACCTGAAAAAATTCACGATGAAGCCGGGGGACATGGAGGCAGCTTGGAAACAACTGGCGTCGTTGCCCCGTTTCAAACTCGATCAAGAAAACACGCTAGGCTCGGACGACCTTGGCGAGGAGCTGCGCAAATTGCTGAAGGGCCAGGACGGCTCCGACGCCAACGGCAGCAGCATCGCCTTTTTGGCCCGCTGCCATGGCAAGTCGTGCCTGTTCCTGGCCGATGCGCATATCGACCTCATCAACAAGTCGCTCGCGAAGTTGGTGGCCAAGGAAGGCGCGCCGTTGAAGGTGGACGCGGTCAAGGTGTCGCACCACGGCAGCAAAAACAATCTGGACGCGCGTTTTTTCGACCTGGTCGACGCCAAGCATTACCTGATCAGCACCAACGGCGACCACCACGACCACCCCGACGCGCCGGCGATGGAGGCGATCATCGCCGGCTCCAAGCGCGAACCGGTGCTGTGGTTTAACTACCGCAGCGAACATACGCTCCCTTACGAGGCGCGCTCCAAACTCGCCGGCCAGCGCTTTACGACCCGCTATCCGCCCGAGGGCGAGGAGGGAATCGTCGTCGACCTTTAATGTGAGGCGACCGCCCTCACTCACCGCTGCGCGGCATACAGCGAACGGTGGGTCAGGATGAACAAAGTGCGCCCGTCCGCGCCGCCAAATAGCAGCTGCAAGGGCCGCTCGGGCACGTCGATGCGGGCGATCTCCATGCCATCGGGCGCGTACACGAATACCTGGCCGTTGGCCACATAGGTGTTCCCATCGGGCCCGAGCGCGGCGCTTTCGCCACCGCGCGCGGCGAGCAGCTTCAAATCGGTGATGGTGCCACCCTGCCCCACCACGCCGCTGAAGGTGCGGTTCTCCGAGCCGTTGGTGAACACCACGCGCGCGCCGACCTGGCCGCTGACGAAACCGTGGGTCTGCAGCGTGTCGGTCCAGCGCCAACCCAGATGGTCCTTCGGCCCCTGGCGCCAGATGCGGAAGGCCGGCATGACCAGGCTGCCGTCCGGCGACACGTACTCGTGGCTTTTGACCAGCGCCACCTCGCGTGCGAATAGCTCGCCCAGCGTGTTGAATTCGTAGGTGTCGGGATTGAGCTGGTCGCGAAATTCCGCGTTGACCCACCAGTTCGCCGGCAAGACCGTGCGCGCACCGGGGCGCGCTTGCACCGGGGTCGGCGCGATCATCGTCAGTTGCCCCGCCGGCTCGTCCGGCTTGAACGAATACACGCTCGTTTCGGGGCCGAACGAAGACTGCACCAACAACGCGCCGCTGGCGTCGATCGCGAGATTGACCGGATCGAGCGGCGCATCGCGCACCACCTCCAGCCCGCGCCCCTTCGCCCAGCTGTAAATGCGGTTGAACTTGCGCTCGACAAAATACAGCTTGCCTTTCGCGTCCACCGCGCCGCCTGCGATCGAAAAGAATCCATCCTCGAGCTTTTGGGCCTGGAGCGCGCTCGGCGTGCCGATCACGGGTTTGTCGCCGATGTCGAGCAACGCGAACTCGCGCTCGCGCACGAAAGTCTTGTTGCTCACGTCTTCGATCGCGTTCTCGAACGGGTATTTGCTTGCGCGCAGATAAGTCCCGCAGCCCTTCTCGTCGCAGCCCGCAAAACCGCTCTCGCCGTTCACGTGCACATTGCGGAAGCGGATATCGCTCGAATTGCTCACTTTGACGGCCGTCACGGCCGGCTTGATCGAACGCGTCACACGGTAGCCATGGTAGTTCGCGAACAGGATATTGCGCGAGTTGCGGATCTCCATCGAGACAGCGTCCATCCCGTCGCGCACTTCCTGCTCGGTTTGCGGCGCCAGAAACTCCCAGTTCTCGACCTTGTCGAGCACGATCTCGGCGCGGATGTGATGCTCGGCCGAGAGCTCGTACACCTTGCCCGGCGTTTTGGTGTCGCTGACGTAGAAGCCGGCCTGCGAGAAGGTGCTCGGCGACCAAACGCCGACGAAGGTGCCGCCGCCGCCATCGGTGACCCATACGCTCGGGTACTGGCGGTCCCAGTGGCTGGTCGGATCGAAGTCGGCCGATTTTTGGTACGGGTCTTTGCGGCTGCCGTCATACAGCACGGTGCCGTGCCCTCCCTGGATGCGCACGTCGTCGACCAGCGAATCGGCGCCCGCCTTCCACAGCAGCGCGACCGCGCGCGGATTGACTTCGCCGCTCGCGAGCCCGATGCCGGAGACGATCGCTGCGCCGCCCCTGGCGCTTTCGAGCATCGCCTTCGGGGTGCCGACGCCGGCGAACGCCGCGGTGCCGTTTGGCAGCACCAGTTGGGTCAAACCCGGGTGCAGGCCGACGATCACGGTGTCGGACTTCATCCTGAGCGTGTCGTTGATCATGTAGAAGCCGAGCGGGAGATACACCACGCGGGCGCTGTCGATCGCCTTTTGCAGCGCGGCGGTGTCGTCGCTGCGGCCATCGCCCTTGGCGCCGAAACTGTGGGCGCTGGCCCAGCGGGCGGTCGGCGGCAGCGCGCGCACCACCTTGGGCAAAGGCGCCGGCACCTGCTCGAGCGGCGCCGCCTTCATGTTGGTTCCAAATTTGCCGACGCTGGCGAAACCCGGCAGCAGCAGGCCGTAGTTGAATTCGTCGACCTTGTAGCGCGCGCCCGCGCCGTGTACGGTCTTGCCGCTGTCGCGGAACCGCGCGAACGTCGGCACATTGCTGGCGATAGCGTTCTGGAAGCCGACCTGCGTGTAGACGTTGTCTTCGTTGCTGATGACCACCGCGGCCTTCGACACGTTCTCGAAGCGCACATCGGAGCCCCACAGCCAGTCGCCGTAGCCGCGGTCGATTTCGATACCGACCGGGGTGTTGCGGATCGTCGTGTTGGCCAGCGTGAGGCCCGCTTCGTGCTCGCGGATGGCGGCGTCGCGCTGGCCGTCGAAGGTGGCGTCCATCAGGGTGTACTGCCACGCCGGCGAGGTTTTTTCCGACACGATGCCGTAGCGGCCGCCATAGAAATTGAGATTGTAGCCGACGTTGCCGACGTTGTAGATGCCGGCAAAGCCCGATCCGAGGCGGAAGTCGATGTGTGACAGGTTCGAGTGCTGCGCGGTGCGCTGGCGCACGGCGGCGGCGCCCGGATTGCCGTCGCCGATCTCGAAGTCCACGTTCGACAGCGCCGAGTAGAAGGTCGACGAGTTCGCGTCGCGCACCTTCTCGTTGTACGGGACCGTGCTGGCCACCGGGACCGGCACCTTGCCGGTGTTGTACTGGTCGCCGCCCATGAACACCACCATCGTGCCCACGCCCTTCTGGAAGCCCGGCGTGTCCTTGGCCAGCACGAACACGGGCCGTGTCGGGCCGACCCCGTACACGCGCACCGCCAACGGGATCAGCAGCGAACGGGTGATGCGGTAGCGGCCGGACGGCAGAAACACGACCCCGCCATTGCCTTTGTTTGAGGCTTGGTCGATGGCCGCCTGGATCGCCGCGGTGTCGTCGGTCTTGCCGTCGCCCTTGGCCGCCACCTTGATGGCGCGCGGGTCGTCCGGCATGCTTTGGAACGCCGACACCGATGCCGGCGCCGGCGCCGCTGAGGCTTGCGCGGCGAGCGTCGGGCAAAGCAGTGCCATTGCCAGCAGCGCTGGCGTCAATCTGGGTTTCATGAATTGTCCTTGAAAAGGCTAAATGAACATCGAAAGAATCATTACGAACAACAGGCCGAAGAGGCCGACCAGGGTTTCCATCAGCGTCCACGAACGGAAGGTGTCCTTGAGCGACAGTCCCATGTATTCCTTGAACATCCAGAATCCGGAATCGTTCACATGGCTGCACATCAGGCTTCCGGCGCCCACCGCCAGCACCATCAGGCTCGCGTCGACACCGCTGCCGGCCACCAGCGGCGCGACGATGCCGGCCGCGGTGAGCCCGGCCACCGTGGCCGAGCCGAGGCACACGCGCAGGATCAGCGCGATCAGCCAGCCGAGCACCAGCGGGTGCACCGGCAAGGTGCCGAGCGCGCTGCCCAACTGCGCGCTGACGCCCGATTCGACCAGCACCTGTTTGAGCGCGCCGGCGCCGGCGATGACCAGCAAAATGGGCGCCACGTCGCGCAGCGCCTCGCCCGCGCCGGCCATGATCGACGACAGGCGCTGGCCGCGCGCGAGGCCGAGCGTTCCAACGGCGGCGCCAAAGGCGACCAGCATGATGATCAGCGGATTGGCGAAAAACGCGACCAGCTCGTTGAGCGCCGCGCTCTCGGCCGGGTACAAAATGAGCACCGTGAAGCCGCCCAGCAGCCACACCGGCAGCAGCGCGGTGGCGAAGCTGTTAAACACGCCGGGCAGCGCCGACTCGGGCTTGAGTTCGGCCTTGAACAACGCCGACGTATTGCCCTTGATGTTCTTGAGCGTCATCGCAAACAGCGGCCCGGCGATCAGCAGGGTCGGAATGCCGACGATGATCCCCAGCAGCAGCGTGCGCCCGATATCGGCGTTGAACTGGCCCGCCAGCGCGGTCGGCGACGGATGCGGCGGCAAAAAGCCGTGCGCGATCGACAGCCCGCACACCAGAGGAATGGCGAGCGCCACGGCGGGCCGGCCGGTCTGGTACACGAGCGAAAACACGAGCGGAATGAGCAGCACGAAGCCGACGTTGTAGTACAGCGGGATGCCGGCCACGAAGCCGGTGAGCATCAAGGCCAAGGGCATGCGTTTCTGGCCGAACAGGCCGATCAGGTAGCTCGCGATGCTTTGGGCCGCGCCGCTGTCGGCGATCAGCTTGCCGAACACGGCGCCGATGCAAATGATGACGGTCAGCGAACCGAGCAGGTCGCCGATGCCTTTTTCGATCGCTTTCGGTATCTTCGCTAGCGGCATGCCGAGCAGCAGCGCGGCGACCAGCGCGGTCAGGACGAAGGCGATCAAGGGCTGGACCTTGCCCCAGGCGATGATGACGGTCAGCAGCAAAACAGAAAAAAAGACGGCCAGCATGGCCCATGCCACAGGGTCCATGCCGAAAAACGCCGCCAAAGGACTAGAGAGACTCATTTCCACCTCGTGAACCGCACGCCGATCGGTGCCGCGCCCGCCAAGGGCGCGGCCCCCCCACGCTTTAGAACTGGTAGCGCAGGCCGACGCGGTAGGTGCGTCCGAGCACGTCGTACAGGGCAGGATTGATCGCATAGCTCGGGTTTTCCTGCGGTGCGGCGACCGGATCGACGTTGCCGACGTTGTCGATCTTGGCGTACAGGCTCATCCGGCTGGACAGCTTGTACGAGGCGCCGACGTCGACGTAGAACGCGCCTTCCATCTGATTGTTGTAGATGGTGCGGCGGTTCGCGGTCGAGACCGGGCAATTGGTCTGGCACTCGATGAACTCGTTGCTGTACACGCCGTCGCTGACCCAGCGTTCGGTCAGGTTCACGCTCACCTTGCCCCAATCCCACGATTGCGAGGCCAGCACCTTCCAGTCCGGCGTGTTGCCCATGTTGACCCCGGCGCCTTCCGACGGGATCGTGTTCGGGATGCCCGAGCTGGTCACGAAGCTCTTCATGTGGGTGGCCAGCGCGCGGAAGCTCAGGCGGCCCGGGATGCCCAAGGGGTTGGGCTGGGTGCGGTAGCCCAGTTCGAGGTCGTAGCCCTTGCTGTGCAGCGAGGCCAGGTTGAACGCCTGCGCGGTCACGAAATTGCTGCCGGCGGCGCCGCTCAACTGCTGGGTCGCGCAAATCTCCTGGTTGCCGGCCACGCACAGGTCGACCAGGGTCTGGTTCGGCAGGCTCGAGATCACGTCGTCGACTTTGACGTCGAAATAGTCGAGCGAGGCCGAGAAGCCCGGCAGCCACGATGGCTGGCTCAATACCAGGCCGAGCACGGTGTTGCGCGCGATCTCGGGACGCAGCTTGGTGTTGCCGATGGTGCGCTGCTGGATCTGGACCGACTGGCCGTTGAAGTTGACCGCCGCGTTGATGACCACGGGCGCTGCGAACAGCTCCGACAGATTCGGCGCGCGCACGTCCTGCGAGGTGACGGCGCGCAGACGCCAACCGTCGATGCCGGTCTTCCAGGTGGCGCCGACCTTCCAGCTGTTGACGCTGCCGGATGTGCTGTAACGGGTTTTGCGGCCCGCGAGGTTGACGTTCATATCGCCGAGGCTGGCCGACTTGAGCACCGGCACGTTCGCTTCGAGGTAGGCCTCTTTGACGCTGTAGGAACCGCGGCCATTGTGGTAGTTGCCGGCATACCAGTGGTTGCCTTCCGGCTGGCTCAGGATCGGGTCGGCCGGATACGCGGCCGTGTTCGGGCTGTCGGC
Organism: Pseudomonadota bacterium; assembly: GCA_040384885.1. GTDB lineage: Bacteria > Pseudomonadota > Gammaproteobacteria > Burkholderiales > Burkholderiaceae_D > Telluria_A. The sequence continues at coordinate 211,649 of JAZKIN010000009.1, forward strand.
GAACACGCCGTTACCGTAAGGGTCGCCTTTGACGAAGTACTGCTCCTTGCGCCACTCGGCGCCGGCGGCGATCGCCACCGGCCCTGCCCACGAGGCGAAAGGTTCGCCCGTGATGTTGAAACTGGCGACATCCTGTTTCTGCTTCGAGTACTGGCGCGGTCCGGTCGCGGGCGCGATGTAGGCCCAGGCGGCCGCGTCGATCGGCACGTTGCCGAACACGTTGATCGGCTTGCAGCCGCCGGCGACCGCGACCGGATTGGCGCACTGGATCGAGCCGTCGGGCGCGCGCACGGCCTGGATCGCCGCGTCGTAGCGGCGGTTGAGCGTCATGTTCTTGACGATGATCTCGATCTCGTTCTCGCCATGCTGGAGGTAGCCCGAGTAGCCCCATTCCTTGCCGCCCAGGTTGAACACACCCTCGGCGCCGGCGACCAGGCGCTGCATCTTGCGGTTTGGATTGACGTCGATATTGCTCGGGAAGATAGCGTTGGTCGTCCCGTAGCGGAAGGTCGTGATGCCGTTTTGCACGCAGCGGTCGCGCACCGACTGCGGCAGGTAGGGGTTATCGCAGCGCATGGTCAGGTTGCCCTGCTTGGCCGCGCCTGGATTGGGCGAAAAGCTGGCATCGACCTCGCTCCAGCTGGCGGCCATGTAGACCTCGTTCTTGTCGTCGAGCTGGAATCCGGCGCGGCCGTACAGCACCTTGCGCGTCAGGTCCATGCCGAGGCTGGTGCCGGCGCCGACGTTGCCCGACAAGTCGCCGCCTTCGCAAAACGAGCCGACGCAATTGGCGCCGTACTGGAACTGGCCCGGCGCGCCGTTCTCGCCAAACGTGGTCCCGCGCAGCGGGCCTTCGGTGATCAGGCCGTACTTGGCGTACTGGATCTGCTGGGCGTTGTCGATCACCTTGAGCTGCGGCTTGCCGTCGGTGGTGGCGCCGAAGCCGCGGTTGGTGTACACGGTGCTCTTGTACCAATCGCGCCCGTTGGCGGCCTTGCCGCCAAAGCCCGGATTGGGCACGCCCTTTTCGCGGCCGTATTCGGCGCTGCCCACGAGGTGCAGCCGCTCGTTCATGAAGGCCTTGCCGAATGCCGTCTGGACGGTGCCGTTTTCGTCGTCGCCATAACTGGTCTGGCCGCCCTCGAGGTTGGCCTTGAAGCCCTTGAATTTTTTGTCCGTGATGAAGTTGACCACGCCGCCCACCGCGTCCGAACCGTACGAGGCCGAGGCGCCGCCGGTTACCACGTCGACGCGCTTGATCAGCAGTTGCGGGAACTGGCTCACATCGGCCACACCGCTCACGTTGGCGCCGACCACGCGCTGGCCGTCGAGCAGGGTCAGGGTGCGGATCGGCGACAGGCCGCGCAGCGAAAGCGACGACAGGCCCTGGGTGCCGCTGCTGGTGCTGAAGGCGCCGGTGGTGCGGCCGGTGCTGCCCTGCAAAGCCGGCAGTTCGATGAGCGTGTTGAACACGTTCGGCTTCGCGTTTTTTTCGAGGTCGGCGGCCGACAGGCTGGTCGTCGGCGTCGGCTGGTTAAAGCCGCGCGACGCGATCCTCGAGCCCGACACCAGTACCACGGCGAGCTTTTCTTCGGACTGGGCGCCGGCCGGCGCGGGACTGTCGGCTGCCGCCTGCTGGGCGCAGGCGGACGACGCGATGGTCCAGCATGCGCTCGCCACGGCGAGGTTCATGACACTTCTGCGAATTGGTTTGTTCATTGTTTCGTCTCCTGTTGTTTTAGTATGTAGTCACACGGCTTGCCTTGGCCGGCCGCGTGCTGTGGTGCCTGTGCCGGTTCCCTGCCGCCGGCGAATCGGAAGAAATAATCAGTTCATGGGCCGGCGCCTTCGCTCTCGATGATCTCGCGCACCAGCTGCGCCGGCGCGTGGCGGATGTCGAGCGCGATGCCTTGTTCGTCGGGCTCCAAGGGCTCGAGCGCGGCCAGCTGGCTCTCGAGCAGCATGGGCGGCATGTAGTGGTCGGTGCGCGCGGCCAGGCGCTCGGCGATCAGCGCGCGCGGCCCATGCAGGTGCGCGAAGCGCAGCGCCGGATCGGCCTCGCGCAGCAAGTCGCGGTAACTGCGCTTGAGCGCCGAGCAGGCCAGCACCAGTCCCCGGCCCTGTTCGCGCGCGCCGCAAACCTGCGCCTTTAGCGCGCGCAGCCAGTCGACGCGGTCGGCATCGTTGAGCGGATGGCCGGCCGTCATCTTGGCGACGTTCGCGGACGGATGGTACGCATCGCCTTCGACGTACATATCGCCGCGCGCGTCGGCGAGGTTGAGGCCCACCGTACTTTTACCGCAGCCGCTCACGCCCATCACGACCCAGCGGATCCGGCCCGCCTGCTTGTTGCTCGCTTGTTCCATCCTGTCTTCCACTTAAGTTAGCGCTAACATATTTAGTCGCATGTATCCGCGCCGATTAACCCGCTTCCGGAAATCGGCCCTTGTTCCGCGCCACCTCAACCGACATCTTTAAGTTAGCGCTAACATGTCGAGATTGTACGCCGGTTTCAGCGTTTGTAAACAGTTATCGATGCCGCCGTGAAGAATGTGTTCAAATTAATCCGATTTGCACTACGCCGCCGCGCCCGCGCATGGCAGAATCATGGTCACCTCAGCTATGAACCGTCCACACATGACAAAAGCCGTCAGCAAGAGCCGCTCCAGCGGCCGCACCACACTGGCCGCGGTCGCCGCCCAGGCGGGCGTGTCGACCATGACCGCATCGCGCGCGCTGAACCAGCCCGCGCTGGTGTCCGACGAGGTGCGCGCGCGCGTCGAGCAGGCCGTCGCCGCCCTGGGCTACGTCCCCAACCGGGCCGCGCGGGCGCTGGCCTCCAGCCAATCGAACCTGATCGTGGTGCTGGTGCCCTCGCTGTCGAACTTCGTGTTCAATGCGGTCATCGACGGCGTCCAGGAAGTCGTCGACGCCGCCAACTACCAACTCCTGATCGGCAACACCCGCTACTCCGACGAGGAAGAGGAAAAACTGCTCAGCATCTACCTGCAATCGAACCCGATGGGCATCCTGCTGTCGGGACTGACGCACAGTCCGCGCGTCGAACAAATGCTGGCGACGTCCGGCGTGCCGGTGGTGTCGATGATGGACATGGCGACCAATCCCGGGCAGCTGTCGGTTGGATTTTCGCAGCACGAGGCGGGCCGCACCATGACCAACTACCTGATCGGCAAGGGCCACAAACGGATCGGATTCATCGGCGCCCAGCTCGACGAGCGCACCCTGAGCCGCGCGGCCGGCTACCGGCTGGCGATGACCGAGGCCGGCCTGGCGGACGAGCGGCTCGAGTTGATGGTGCCCGATGCGTCGAGCATCGCGTTGGGCGCGGAGCTGCTTGGACGGATGCGGGCGCAGGCGCCCGATTGCAGCGCAATCTTCTGCTGCAACGACGACTTGGCACACGGCGCGATCTACCAGTGCCAGCGCCGCGGCATCGCGGTGCCGGAGCAATTGGCCATCGCCGGCTTCAACGACTTGCCGGCGTCGGCCTGGATGAAACCGTCGGTGACCACCATCAGCACGCCGCGCTACCGGATCGGCTACGAGGCGGCGACCCTGCTGCGCAATGTGATCGACGGCCGGGTGCCCGCGGTGGGCCAGATCGACCTCGGGTTTACGCTGATGCCGCGCGAAAGCGCCTAGGTAAGCCCGGGCGGCGCGCCCGCGGCGGCGCGATTATGTTCGGCTTTATCGTGGCACCAGCACATCGAGGTGGTAGGTTTTGCCTGTGACGACGGCGTCGACACGGGCCTGCGGCAGCTTTTCACCGGCCTGCCATACCTCGACCACGGCGACATCGGCGCGGCGCACATCGAGCACGAACTGCGCGCCCCGAAAGCTGCGCTCGACCCGCATGCCGGGCCAATCGGCCGGCATCCGGGGCGCGATGGTCAGGCCGTCGGCGTCCCCCTTCAGGCCGCACAGGCCCTCGACCAGGCAGCGGTAGACCCACGACACGGTGCCCGTGTTGAACAGCTGGCTCGAGCGGCCGGCGGTGCGCGGATACTCGCGGTGCGCGCCACGGTAGTAATTCGGTATAAACACCGGCATCTGCCCGCGCTGCAGATCGTCCGCCTCGCCATGCCCCGGAATCATCTGCCGCAGCAGCTGGTAGGCGCGTTCGCCCTCGCCGATGGTGTACAGGCTGTAGATATAAAAGATCGCCGCGTGGTTGTACACGGCGCCGTTCTCGGCCGAGCCGGGATGTTTTTGCGTGACGCGGCCGACGTCGTCACGCATCTTGCTGTACGGCGGCGCGAACATGGCCACGCCGTGCGGCGAGTACAACTGCTGCTCGACTTCGGCGAGCATGTAGTCACGCTGCTCGGCACTGGCGGCGCCCGACAGGATCGCCCACGCCTGCGGATTGAGATAAATGCGCCCTTCGCTATCCTCTTTGACGCCGAACTTGACGTTGTCGTCGGTGATGCCGCGCGCGAACCAGCGGCCGTCCCAGAGGTGTTCGTTGGCGGCCGCGTTGAGCGCTGCCGCGCCGGCCCGGTAGTGCCGCCCCTGCACCTGCGCGCCTGTATGGGCGCACATGCCCGCCCACAGATTGAGCGCGTACGCGGACGCCACCGCCAGCCAGCCGGACACGCCGCGGCCCTTGTGGCCGACCATGTTCATCGGGTCGCACCAGTCGCCCTGGGCGATGAACGGCAGGCCGCGCGCGTCGCGCTCCGAGAGCAGCCAGTCCATCGCGCGGCCCATGCGCAGCGCCACGGTTTCGCCGAGGCCGGCGCCGTCGGTGACGATTTCGTCGAGCAGCGCCCAGTCGGCGGTTTCGTCGAGGTAGGCCTCGAGCGCCACCGGAAGCCACACGCAATGGTCGGTGTGCGGCACCTGGTTGATGAACTTGAGTTCGGCGCCCTCGGCCAGCAGGATCCCGTCGGGCATCGCGCCGCTGGGCTCCTGCTGGCTGAGCGCATGTAAAAAGGCGCGGCGCATGACTTCGGGCTTGATGAAGCACATGCCCATGTTGTCCTGCAGGTAGTTGCGCGTTTGCGGATCGGTGGTCAGGCGGTTCACGTCGCCGTGGTAGAACACCTGGCGCGGCAGCCAGTGATTGACGAAGTTGTCGAGCTGTTTGTCGGGCGTGGCGATGCGCAGGCAGCCGCCGCCGCCGGCGATGTAGCGCGCGTACTCGGCCATGGTGCGCTCGAAGGCGTCGGCCGACAGGTAGCGCCCGCGCATGCGCGCGATTTCGGCGTCGTCGAGCGCGGGGCCGAACAAAAAGCGCTTAACGGCGGTCGCACCGGCGTCCAGGGCCAGCTTGTACTGGACCACGGCGGCCGGGGTCTCGTAGCGCGCGTCGCCGTTGGCCAGGGCGCCGCCTTGCAGCGCGCTAGGGTTGTGCAAGCCGCCCTCGCCTTCGAACGCCGACTGGCCCGCCTCCCACGAATCGGGGACGTCCTCGCACAGGAAGTAGGTCTTGTCCTTGAGCTCCCGGTTCTTGAAATAGTCCTCCACCTTTTGGTAGGGGGTCACGCTGCTGGCGACGATGCCGCCCAGGTCGGCGCGATACTCGGCCGACTGGTTCATCCACGACATGTAACCGATCGGGAAGTAAGGCGTCACGCTGATCTTGCGCGCGCGCCCCGACAGGTTCGCCACCGTCAAGCTCCACAGCTCGGCCACGTCGTCGGTCGGCAGGCACAGTCGCAGTTCGACGCGCAGGCCCAGGCACTCGACGGTCCATAGCAGGTCGGCTTTGCCGACCGAGAAAGTGAAGGCGTCGGGCTGCCGGCGCACCGGTTCGTGCGGCGCCGAGAACAGCTCGCCGCTTTCGTCGTCGCGGATGTAGACGAAGCGGCCCGGGTGGTGCGCGTAGTACGCCTGCTCCGGCTGCATGAAGGTCTTGGCCTGCAGGTTGGGCGCGTGCGCATACCTGGCCGGCTCCGGCTGCATGAACTGGGCCACCGCGTAACCGCGGCAGGTGGCCTGGATCATCATCTTCCGGTTCCACAAAAAGCCCGCCGCATTGGGCATGGCCGTGGGGCTCGTTAGTTCGAAACGGTCGCCGCCGTCGGTGGGACGTAACATCAGGTGGTCTCCGGTTGCTGGGATTGCGCCGCTTTGCGCGCGAGCAGTTCGTGCTGGACTTGCGCCAGCTTTTTCCCATCGAGGTTATAAAAGCACATGCAGACGACGGCCACGAACGCGAACATGGCCGGAATGAAGGACATGAGCCAGACAATGCCTTCCTGCGAGCCGGCGCTTTGGGTCGCGTTGGGCACGTAGCCGAGCGCGGTGAAGATCGATCCGATCACTGCGACCGCGACTGCGGTGCCGAGCTTTTGCGAAAAGGTGGCGGCCGCGAACGTCATGCCGGTCGCGCGGCGGCCGGTGCGCCACTCGTTGTAGTCGGCGGTGTCGGCGTACATCGAGAACGCCAGCGGCGACTTTGGCCCGAGCACAAAACCCATCGCGACCTGCAGCGCGTACATCAGCGCCACCTCGTCTTTGGGGATGAAGAAGAACCCGCACGAGAACACCGTGGTCAGGCTCATGAGGATGATCATCAGGCGTTTCTTGTCGATAAAGCGCGTCATGACCGGCGTCAGCGCCGCGCCGATGCTGGCGGCGATCATGTAGGCCGGGATGAACGACGCGATCAGGTCCGGGCGGCCGACGTAGTACTTGAAGTAGTAGGCGGCCGTGGTGCCGCGCAGCGTGATCGTGACCATGATGATCAGCGCGAGGAAGAACAGCACCACCCACGGCCCGTTGCGCGTCAGGTCCTTTATGTCCTGCATGACGTCGTTCTTTTGCCCCGGCGGCGGCGCGATCCGTTCGCGCGTGTTGAAGAAGGTGACGGCGAACAGGCAGGCGGCGGCGATGCCCCAGACGACCATGGTCAGCTGCCAGCCGCGGCGGGCGTCGCCGGCGCCGAGCGTGGCGACCAGCCAGGGCGTGGCCGCCGTGACCAGCGTGCTGCCGGCGAACGCGAAAATGAAGCGCAAACCGTTGATCGAGGAGCGCTGCTGCGGGTCGGCCGACATCACGCCCGACAGCGCGTTGTAGGGGATGTTGATGCAGGTGTAGCACACCATCATCAGCAGATAGGTGGCGTAGGCCCACACGGTCTTGCCGCCCTCGGACAGGTCGGGGGTGGTGTAGGTGAGCACCGCGGCGCCGGCCAGCGGCAACGCGCCCCACATCAGGTAGGGGCGGAATTTGCCCCAGCGGGTACTGGTGCGGTCGGCCGCCGCGCCGATGATCGGGTCGGTGAAGGCGTTGACGATCTTGATGATGAACATCATCGAGGCGGCGGCCCCCGCGGTCAGGCCGAATACGTCGGTGTAAAAAATCAGCAGGAAGGTCGAGACGTTGGTCCAATAAAAATTGAACCCCATGTCGGCGACGCCGTAACTGAGTTTTTCACGCCAAGGCAAGACAGGTTGTTTCACGGTGCGCCCGATTCGAGGGTGTTAGCGCTAACATGCGCAAGCGGAGTATGCGCGATCGTGTGAATTCCTGTCAATTACTATTTAAGCGTCGGCGGGATAATGCAAGCCGATTTGCGCGCGGATGGCGTCGAGAAGCCGCATCAGCGCCAGTGTTTCGTCGAGCGGCATGCCCGGGCTCTCGGGCAGGCCCTCGCGCACGCAGCGCGACGCCTCGAGCGCCTCGTGCACGTAGCCGTTGCCCAGGTACGGCGTGGGCACGACGCGCGACTCGCCGCTGGCGAGCGTCACGGTCAGCGACGGCGAGCGGTGGAACATGGCGTCCATGCGCACCCGGCCAAGCGGCCCCGATACCGTCAACTCGTCGGGCGTTTTGGCCAGCAGCGAACACGAACAGACCGACATGCCGCCCCCTTCGTGCAGCAGGTTGAAACCGGTTTGCGCATCGACGCCGGTCGCGCTCATTTCGGCCAGCGCCCGCACCTGCGTGACCGGCCCCATGATGGCGCTGGCGATCGACAAAGGGTAAATGCCCAGGTCGAGCAGCGCGCCGCCACCGAGTTCGCGGCTGTTGACGCGGTGCGCCGGATCGGACGGCGCGAGAAAGCCGAAGTCGGCGTGCAGCTGGCGCGGGCGGCCGATTTCGCCCGAGGCGACGATGCGGCGCAGTTCGGCCAGCGCAGGCATGTAGCGCGTCCACATCGCCTCCATCAGGAACAGATTTTTCGCACGCGCCAGCGCGACCACTTTTTCGGCCTGGCGCAGGTTCATCGCGAACGGTTTTTCGCAAAGGACCGCCTTGCCGCTGTTGAGGGCCATCGTGGTGTTCTCGGCGTGGACCGGATGCGGCGTGCCGATATAGATGATGTCGACTTCGGGCGCGTCGCACAGCTCCTGGTAGGAGCCATAGGGGGTGGGCGAGCCGAACTCGCGCCCGAATTTTTCGGCGCTGTCGACACTGCGCGAGCCGACCGCCGCCAAGGTCGCGCCTGGCGTTTCCATGAGCGCGGTGGCGAATGCGTGGGCGATGCCGCCCGTGCCGAGAATACCCCAACGAACCGATCCAGTCATGACAGCCGCCTTTGCGTGATTGTGATGGGGACGAAGCTTACACTGTAGTCGGATGTTGCGCGCGAGGCGGGTCGGAAGACCCGGTCTCGACATGTCGATGCGGCTGTGCAGGGGCGGGCCGGCCTGCCGTGAATCCGATTTGAACAGCCCTTTCTGGCTTCGGTATGGCGGCTCTAGCGCGACGCGGGCAATGACGGCAAGTATGCGGCGACCGCGTCGATCTCGCCCGGCGTGAGTCCGGCCGCTTGCGCCCTCATCAAGCCGCTGGTGAGTGCATAGGCGATGTGGCCGCTGTCGAATCGGCTCAGCGTCTCGCGTGGTGGAATTCCGGGCTGACCTGAGCCGTGGCAAACGGCGCAGCGCTGCGTGTACACCGCTTCCCCTTTCTTAATAAGCGCAGGGGCAGCGTTACTCACGCTCGCCGTCGCCGCAAGGAACGGCGAGCCAATCGGTGCGCGCTTGGCCCAGTTCGCGCCCCGCACGCCGAAGGCCTGGATCCGATCGGTGCCGACAAACACCGTGCCGTTGGCCACCGTCGCCTCGTTGTATTTTCCCGTCGTCGCCAGCTCGCCGGGAGCGCTCCTCCAGAGCAGCTCGAAGGTGAGCGCGTCGAACGCGTACAGGAACGGACGTGGCGCGTTGATACCGCGCAGCGCGGTGGTGCGCTTGGCGTTATTGTCGATCACCCAGACGATCGCGTCGCGCCCGCCATGGCTGGTGACGATCGGCGAACTCGGGTTATGGAAGGTTTGGGTGACCTCGAGCTGGTCGGTGCGCAAAAACGCCGGCGCGCCGGGCGTGGTGACGATCGCCAGGCGCGCCAGTCCGGGCGGCTTGCTGTCTTCCAGCTTGGGGCCGGTTTTGGCGCTGCCCGTCATGAACACATAATGCTTGCCGGCGCTGGTGCGCAGATACGCCGCGGTGGTCCGGCTGCGCGCCTGGTCGTTCATCGCATTCTCGTCCGCGTAGGGCCCGAAGACGTTGAGCGGGCCGCGCGTGCCGAATTGCGGCTGCGGCTCGGGCGCGAGCAGCGAGCCGTCGCTGGCGGCGTCGGCGCCGATGGCGGGACGTTTGATCAGCGAACCGGGCATGTTGGCGCGGTCGAGCAGATAGGCGTTTCCCTGCTTCATCCCGCCAAGCATGAGCAAGCGCGGGGTGCTCGTCGTGGCCGGGTCAAGGTCGATCAGGATGGTGCCGCTGCTGGCCAGGTCGATGTCGGTGACCTGCGCCTGCGCGTAATTGAACGGCGAATAGGTCCCGACCAGCTTGAAGCCGCCCGCCGGGTCGTCGCGCAGGCGCAAGATCGACTGGCCCCAGTTGTGTTCACTGTCGGGGAAGACCCCGGCGAGTCCCAGTTTTTGCAGGTGCACGTGGACGCTGGCCCCGGTCGCGATATGCACATACCCGTCCCGGTCCACGGCCGCGCCGCTCGAGGCCCACATCCCGCCCTGCCCTTCCTCGGTGCGCGCGGTGCTAGAAAAGGCGGTGGCGACCCTCGGGCGCAGGGTGTCGAGCCCCACCAGCCAACCGCTGCCGCTGCCGCCGAACGCCACGTACAGGCGCGAATTGTCCGGCGACAGGGTCAGCGCGCCGCGCTGGATCAGCAGGTAGCCCGGAAACTGGGTGGCGCCGTTGCGATTGATGCCCGGCACATTGATCGATGCGGCGTCGAGCGCCACCGGCCAGCCCGGCTGCGCCCGGCCGCTGCCCAAGGCCAATGCATGCACCCGGTAGGGGTCCTTGCCGTCGCCGCTGACCAGGTAAATCAGTTTGCGGCGTACCTCGATCACCGGCGTGCTCAGGTTGCCGCCGCTCGGGCGCACCGCTGCCAGGCGTGTTTTCCACAGTATTGTTCCTGCCGCCACGCCATGCGCGCGGGCCGCGCTGATCGCATAGGCGAAACCGACGTCGCTGGCCGCATAGATCACGGGGAAGGTTTTGCCCCGATGCGCTCCCGTCGTGATCGCGACCCGGTCGACATAGAGCGGGGTGGCAAACAGGCGGGGCGCCTGGCCGTCCACCATGTCAAGCTGCTCGGTCTGCCACAGCTGGCCGAATTCCGCGCCGCGCACGACTTTCGGCGTGAGCATTGTTTCATGGTCGTTCCAGCCGGTGCGCTGGGTGTTTTGGTGATACGCCAGCTTGTCGAACGGGGCGGCGTGCGCCGCCGAGGCGACCAGCAGCGCCAAGCAGAGCAGCGCATTGCGGTATTGTTGATGCATGGTGTCGATCCGGTCAAGGGTTGCGGTAGCGCTCACAATGTGGCGCTGACGTGTTGGCGTAAGAAGGCGATGTCGCGCTGGGCGACCTCCCATATATCGAACCCGGGCGGCTTCTTGCCATGCGACGGATTCAGGCAGATGATCGGCGCCACGCGGTCGGCCACGACGGCGCGCACGATGTCGAGCACCGGCCACGACGCGTCCTCGAGGGAACTGGCGTGCACCAGCTTGCGCCCGTCGCCGTCGGTGCGCCCTCCTTTGAGATGGATGCAGCCGATCAACGGTTTGAGCTGGCGGTACACGGCCAGCGTTGGATACACGCCGGCCTCCCACAAATTCTGTATGTCCCAGGTGTACTTGACCTTGCCGGGCCGGTCCACGCGCTCAAAGAAGCGCAGGATGCCTTCCGGGGTTGCCAGAATCATGTTATCGGGCTCGTTTTCGATCAGCGTTTGGAAGCCGGCGGCGTCGATGCGGTCGACCATGTCGGCGTAGACACCGAAGACCCACGGTTGATCGCGCTCGACCGCGTCCATGACATGCGCGCCTCCCGGGAAAGGTTTCAATACGGCGGAAATCAGGCGGATCGTGCGCGGCCGGAGGATGTTAGCCAGTGCCAAAACGTGATCAAGGGTGGCATCGTGGCGCCGCCGGAACGCCGCTTCGCCAACTTCGAGCTCGCTCGCGCACAGCGCGGTGGACAGGCTGGCGACACCGAGGCCGTGTTGGTGCGCGATGGCGGCGACGCGGTGCGCATTGTCGACGCCGAGATTGTTGATGGTCTGGCCAAAAAGGCCATCCTTGAGGTCGAGCCAACGCAGTCCAAGCTCTGCGTGGCGCCGCGCCTGCATCTGCATATCTGCGCCCGCCATCGAGTTGAGCATGGTCAGCTGCGACCCGGACGGTGCGGCTTGCTTTGGTACAAGGGCGCAAGCGGCGAGCAAGGCCGGGCCACCCAGTGCACAGGTGGACAGAAAGCGGCGTCTGCTGCGTGAGGTCATGGCGATCTGTAATTTAAAGGCAGACGGGCATGCTGGCACGGCGCGCGTTGGCAGGCAATTTCGTTTTTGCGAACCGCAAGTTACGATTTCAAATGAGGGCGCGAACAGAGTTTGACGATCCCCTTTGGATAGGCCTCGCTATTTAGTGGGAAGTAACACGCGATACTTTTTCGAGCAGTCGCTGACGCTGTGCCGACGTCAAATTCTGACGTAAAAAGAGACCTGCGATCACTTGCAGGTCTTTTACCCACATTGCTAAACTGTTCGCCCTTGCGACTCAAGCGATCGAACTTGCTAAAAATACACGCAACTAAGGCGTTTCCGGCAATTCTGAAAAATAGTCGGATGGCCGGAAACAATCGCTTGATTTCATTTGATCCCGCGCTATGTTTCCGGCAAAACCACAATAATTACAAACTCGCCGGAAACGATCATGAAATTGCTTTCGAATCAACAGCGTCTTCATCTCATAAATAGCGAGCAACTATTTCAAAATTACCGCGCTGCTACGCCAAGCGCGGCCATATACGTATGGCATGCGCTGGAAGACTGTGCGGCAAACGGAATATCTGTTTCGTGATAAAGACCGGCATGGCAACTGCAAGTCGCTCGGTCGCCGTTCGCCGGAAACAGAGCAATTGCTTAACGCCTTTTTGAAAGGCCGCGCCGGCGCGCAAGAGCGATTGCGCCTGCTGCGCGCTCAACTCGATGAGCAGGCACGTTTGAATAAAGCCTTGCGCTTGGGCCGGGTGCCGCGCATCGTGGCGCGTGTGCTGCGCGAACTGGACGAGGCTGGCCTGCACGGCGACTTCACCATCATCGGCACCCAGGCCATGTACGCTTACGAATCAGCTGGCGCGGCCCACTTCCTGCTCGAACTGCTAGCTTCAGGCGACGTCGACTTACTTTACGATACGCGCCATCGCCTCACCCTCGTATCTGAGAAACTCGACGGCGAAGGCCTACTTGGCCTGTTGAAGAAAGCGGATAAAACTTTCGAATGTGTTCGACAGGACGGCTACCGGGCAGCCAATGCCGGACAATTCATGGTCGATCTGGTGATTCCTCCACGCGGCATGCATATCGTCGAACCTGTCACCTTTGGCGCTGCGGATCTAGTCGCCGCCGAAGTGCGAAGACTTCAATGGCTGCTCAAAGCCACAAAACTTGAAGCAGTGGCGGTCGACGAAGATGGCTGGCCAGTACCGATCAAGACTCCCGACCCCCGTGCCTTTGCACTACACAAGGCATGGCTCTCGACCTTGATCACGCGCGAGCCAGTCAAGAAGGAGCGCGACCTGGCCCAGGCGAAGGCCGTCGCAGAGCTAATCAGGACAGAACTTCCACACTACCCCCTTGAGGAAATTCTCACGTCGTTGCATGGCGACGTACGAAACATGCTGTTCCTGCTTGGCTAATTCTGCACACCTTCGGCACAGCAACGCGGGAGATACTCAAGTGTCGAGGGTGACTATGGTGCAGCGACGCCGCCATTGAGGCCTGCCATTCGTCCGGTTCTTAGTCGACGGCCACAGCCTAGTCCATCAAAACCGATGCCCGGCGACCACGGCAGCCGAGTCGCTCATCGCGCCAGTTTCTCGACCAACGCCTCGAGCTCGTCGAGATCAAAGGGTTTTGTCAGCGCGTGCGCGGTAGGGCCGAGCGACCGAGTGGCGTCCTTCAGGTCGTACCCAGAGCAGACGATGACTGGCAAGCTTGGGTTCTGCCGAAGGGCTTCGTGCGCGATGTCGAGGCCAGAGCCGTCGGGCAGGCTGATGTCGGTCATCAGCAGGTTGACGTTCTGCTCGCGCAGTGCCGCGCGCGCGCCGGCAGCGTCAGCCACGCCCACGATCCGCCGCCCCGCGGTGGCGAGCAACTCGGCACACGATTCGCGCACGAAGTCGTTGTCTTCAACATAAAGGATAACGAAAGGGTCGGCGGTCATGGCTGGCGGGTTTCTCGATTCCGTGCGTTATTGGTGACCGCGACCAGGGCGGCCGCGGCGATCAAATTACCTGGTTTCTGATGACCAGGGGAAATTTACATAGTTTTCGCGCGTATCGAAACAGATGTTGCCGTACATCCTTAAATACGCTGAGCGCCGCAATGGATTCGCATACACCGCGCCAGGGTTGGCGGTGTCGCGTTCGTAGTCGGCGATGTTGCTGCTGGTGAGCGCCTTGGGCAGGATATCCATGGCCTGCGGGACGGATTTTCCGTCCAACCAGTCAGCGGCATGCTGGCCCATCGCATAACCGAATATGGGTGAAGCAAGGCTGATGCTTGCCTTGTAGGGGCTGCCGCCTCGTTTGATTTCGGCGACCGCTTCATGCTCCCCATCGATCCCTCCGAGAAACTGGTTCGGGCGCGCTTTGCCCGCTTCGCGTAATGCCGCTAGCGCGCCGAGCACCACCGTGTCGGCGCCGAGCACCACATCGACATTCGAGTGCGCCAACAGGATCGTCTTCATCGTGCGATATCCGCCTTCCTTGTCGACCGTGGCTGGCGAAAGGTCGGCCACGATCGTCACGCCCGGCAGTGCCCGAAGTGTGTCGCGCATGGCGGTGAAACGCGGCGCCAAAAATCTCAGGCTGTCATGCGTGAGCAGCACCACCTTGGCTTTTCCTCCGAGCCGCGTGCGGATGTAATCCGCTGCCGCCTCCCCCAAAACTTTGCCGGTCAGATATTGCGGCGCGTTCAGTATGGTCGTCGCAGGTGGTGGCACGATTGCCCCCACGTAGGTGCCCGCGCCGATGACCTTGTTCAGAGCCGGCGCGAGCGAAAGCGGGTCGATCGGCGCCACTACAATCGCACCCGTTTTATCATTAAGGATGCCGTCCAGCTGCTTGATCATCAGCGCAGGATCATTGTTGGCAAAGGCAACGCTATAGCCGAGGCCTCGCGCCCGCGCAGCGGCTTCGAGCCCGCGTCCCACCCCTTGCATGAACTCGCGCCGATTGTCCTGGACGAAGACCAGCTTTTTTTTGAAACCGATAGGCGCGCTGCAGGTGGCCCGCGCCGCATCGAACGCGGGCAATTTGACCGGCTTGGTCAGTCCCGCGCCGCCGGCGGCGAAGGAAGCGCCGCAGAGGGACATCAATGAAGCAAACACAGATGGTCGAAATCTCATTGCAATGCCCTTATGCATCAGCTGTGCTCAGCACCAGCCGCGCCGCCGTACCCGGCCTCCGGTTGATGTATTCCACATGTGTCTTCAGCGCTGAAGCCATCGTCTGGATGATCTTGCTGCCCAGTCCCGTACCCCCTTGCGTGGCGTTCGGCGCCATCCCCACGCCATCATCCTCGACCGTCAGCTCGGCCTTGTCGACGCCCAAGCGCTTCAGCCGCACCCGCACCTCGCCCGGCTCGTCGGGATAGGCATATTTGAAGGCGTTGGTGACCAGTTCCTGTACCGCCACGCCAAGGCTCACGCTGGCGTCCGTGCGTAGTGAAAACGGCTCCAGATAGCATTTCAGGATGGCGGTATGGCCGTCCTTCTTCATCATTGTTTCCAAATTGGCCAACATGGCGCCTAGATAGTCGTCGAGCGCCACGTTGGTCACATCTTTGGATGTATAGAGGCTCTTGTGAATCAACGAAATTGCATTGATCCGCGATTGCGTTTCGCGCAAGGCATTCCTGGCCGCCGTATCAGTGACGGCCCGCATCTGCATCTGCACCAGCACTCCCACCAGTTGCAAACTGTTGGCCACGCGGTGATTGACTTCGGTCAACAGGGCTTCTGCGCGTTCCCATGCCATGACCAGATCAGCCGTGCGGGACTTCACCCGCTCCTCCAGGGTCAGATTGATTTCCCGCACTTCGTCGCGCGCGCGTTTCAAATCCTGCCGGTTGCGGTAGACGGTAAAGGCCACCACCAACACCACCAAGGTGATGACCACCGCGGCGCCCGCCGATATCCAGCGCAGCAGCGACGCATTGCGTTGCTGTTCTGCGCTATTCAGCGTCGCGTTCTCATCGGCGATCAGTATCGCGCCATAGAGAAAGACATTGATTTCATCCATCAACGTCTTGCCGCGATTACGCTGGAGCAATGCCAAGGCGTCGGCGTCGCGGCCAGCGCTTTTTAGTGCGATGCTGTTATCCATCTCGGCGATTTTTTCGCCCACTGCCTGCGACAACCTGGGCAGCATGGCCCGGTTGGGAGCATCCGGCGCCATCAACCGTCCCAGATCATCGAGCTCCTGCCGCGTCCGCGTTTTGGCCGTGTCGTAGGGGGCCAAATAAATCTCGTTCCCGCTCAGAAGAAAGCCCCGCTGGCTCGACTCCGCAGTGCGCAAGTGATCGCGCAGCTCCACCGCAGCTATGCGGATGGTGCGCTGCAATGCGGATTGCTCAAACAGGCTGTTGCTGCGTTCCACCAGCCAGATGGTGGTACCCACGATCACGATCAGCGCCAAAAAACCGATCATCAGGCCAGCCCCAACACCTATTGCCAAACGGCTTCGTCCGAACATCGATTAACCTTCATAGGCATAGGTGGACCAACACGGGAACATACTTCTTCTGCTTGCACGCAATGCAGGCGAAAATGCCTATTATCAAGCATAAATCAATAGGCGATCGGTTCGCGTTGTTTCTGGCCTCGATGTGGAGGCCTATTGGCTGGGAAATGAAGGATTCGCATAGCGCGCTACCCAAACGGCACATGGCGTACAGGCACCGGGTCAGTACTACCAAACGGACACGAGCTCGGCTGTAGGGGCGGGCAACGAGCGAGCGTCGATGGCCAGGCGCTCGACCAGGCCGACGGTGGTGGCAATGCCCAGCACCGCCTTAGCCACGAAAGCATTCGCCAGCCAAGCCC
>JAZKIN010000010.1:0-16533 GCA_040384885.1 Pseudomonadota bacterium
CGGCGGGGGCCGCGGCCGGCGCGGGCGGCTGGGCCGCGGCCGCGGCGGCGCCGGACAGGGCCAGCAGCGCCGCCGCCAGCGACGGGGCCAGCAGGCGGCCGCGCCGGTGCTGGACGATAGCGCGGAATGAAGCGCGGAATGAAGCGCGGAACAAAGCGCGGAATGAAGCGCGGGATAAAGCGCTAAACAAAGCGCGGATTAAAGCGCGCCCGGGGGCGCGGCCGGAACCGCCGCCGAGGTGGCGGCTCAAGCGCGCGTCCCGCGCGGGAACGCGCTCATTCCTTGTCCCCGGGGCGCGCGGCCTTGACCGTCTGGTTGCGCCCGCCCTGCTTGGCCGCGTACAGGGCGGCGTCGGCGCGCCCCACGAGCGAGGTGAAGTCGCTGCTGTTGTCGTTGACCGTGGCGAGCCCGATGCTGACCGTGAAGGCGATCCCGGTGTCCTCCCACGGCACCACCTTGGCCGCGATCTCCTTGCGGATGCGCTCGGCCAGTTCGTAGGCCGCCGCCAGCGGCGTCATCGGCAGCATGATCGCGAACTCCTCGCCGCCGATGCGCCCGACCGTGTCGGTCGAGCGCAGCAGCGCCGCGCAGCGGCTGGCCACGGCGCGGATCACGCAGTCGCCGGCCGGGTGGCCGTAGCTGTCGTTGACGCGCTTGAAGTGGTCGATGTCGAGCATCAGCAGCGAGAGCGGCTTGGTCGAGCGGCGCCGGCGCTCGATCTCCTGCTCGCCGAGCGCCATCAGGTGGCGCCGGTTGGCCACGCCGGTGAGCGAGTCGGTCACCGACAGGCGCCGCAACTCCTCCTCCATCGCGCGCCGCTCGGTGACGTCGGCGTGCACCGCCACGATGTGGCTCACGCGCCCGGCGTCGTCGTAGACCGGGGCGCACGAGACGTCGTGCCAGCGCACCGCGCCGCCGGCCCGGCCCAGGCTCAGTTCGCCGCGCCAGCTCTCGCCCTCGAGCACGGCCTCGCGCACCGAGCCGCCGCCGCCGGCCTGCGCCTGCGCGGTCAGCAAAAACGGGATCTGGCCGAGCAGCTGCTCGCGCGCGATGCCGCTGTCGGCCGCGTAGGCGGCGTTGACGTACTCGATGCGGGCCTCGGCGTTGGCGATCACCACCGCCGCCGAGCTGCAATCGACCGCCGCCTTGAACTTGCGCAGCGATTCGTTGGCGCCGCGCAGGGCCGCGTTGGCGGCCACCAGCGCGAGGTGGTTTTTGACGCGCGAGCGCACGATGGCCGGCACGAACGGCTTGGTGATGTAGTCGATCGCGCCGGCGGCCAGGCCGCGCTCCTCGTCGCTGTCGGCGTCGGCGCCGGTGATGAAGATCACCGGGCTGTCGCGCGTGGCCGGGTCCTCCTTGAGCTGCAGGCAGGTCTGGTAGCCGTCGAGCCGCGGCATCATCACATCGAGCAGGATCAGGTCGGGCCGGTGGTGCGCCGCCAGCTCGAGCGCACCCATGCCGTCGCGCGCGAACACCACCCTTGCCATGTCCTGCAACAGGTTTTTGAGCAGCCTGACGTTCTCGATGGCGTCGTCGACGATCAGGATCAATTGCATGGCGCGGCCTTCGGAAAGGGGGAGGAGGGTGGTTTTCTACGGTGAAATTGTAAACGATGCCACCCGAAGCGGGCCATTTTTTGCGCCCGCGCATGGCGCGGCGGTGGGCGCACGCAACAATGCGGCCGCGGCGGCGCCCGCGCCTAGCGCGCTTCGGCGGCGGCCGCGTCGGCGCCGCCGGGTCCGGCTTGCGGCAGGGCGGCATCGACGGCGGCGAGGAATTCGTCGAATTTGAACGGTTTGGTCAGGTAGCCGGAGAAGCCGGCCTCGAGGCCGTCGCGGATCTGGCGCGGAAACGCGTTCGACGACAGCGCGATGATCGGGATGGCGCGCGTGAGCGGGTCCGCGCGCAGCAGTTTCATGGTGTCCATGCCGCTGATGCCGGGCAGGTTGATGTCCATCAGGATCAACTGCGGCAGGCACGCGCGCGCCAGCGCGAGGCCGGCGGCGCCGTCGGCGGCCGAGCGCAGCGCGAGGTCGGCGCGGCGGCCGAGCAACTGCGTGACCAGCGCCAGGTTGTCGGCGTTGTCCTCGACGTAGAGCACGGTGCGGGGTGCGCCCGGCGGCAGGCTGCTGTGCGCGGGATCGGTGGAGGTCGGCATCTGCTCTTTCTGCGCGGCGCGCTGTGGGGCTGGAATGCCCGGCGGGTATTCCAGTTCCCGAATATAGCAGTTGCGGATCGGCCGGCGGTCGTTAAATGGTGACAAATTGTATTAGTTTCGCATTCCTTCAAAGGCCCGCAGGCGCCGGCGCGCGCTGCCGCTAGCGCGCCAGTTTCGCGCGCAACGCGTCCATGGTCTTCGGAATGCTGTCGCGGCTCATGCTGTCGACGATCCAGCCCAGGCCGAACGGGACCGGCCCCGGATCGGTGTGGACCGTGTAGTTGACCATGGTGCCGCGCTCGCCCCCCCGCTCGCCGCCCTTGTGCGGCGCCAGTTGCCAGCTGCCGCTCGTGGCGACGATGCTCTCCTCGGGCGCGAGGCCGTCCCACGGGACCATCTTCCAGGCCAGCTGGCAGGCGCCGGGCGCGGTCCTGGCGCTCATGCGCAGGCGGTATTTCTTGATTTTTCCCATCGGCAGCTTCAGCGTGAAGTCGACCAGCGCGCCGCCGCCGGCCTCGGGCACGACCTTGACGGCATCGACATTGGGCATGAAGCCCGGGTAGCGCGCGTAGTCCTGCAGCACGGCGCAGATATCGGCCACCGGCGCGTTGATGACGGCGCTGGCCGCAAACGACTTGCCGGGCCGGCCGGGCTGGCTGGTGTCGGTGACCACGGTGCCGGTCTCGGACGGGGCGGGCGCGGCGTGGGCGGCGCCCGCGCCGGGCGCCAGGGACAGCGCGAGGGTCAGGGGCAGCGCGAAGGAACGGGGCAGGGACAGCTGCCGCGGCGCGGCCGGCGGCAAGGCGGTGGCGCGCATCAGGTCCGCGCCGCTTGTTCGGCGCGGGCGCGGATTTTCTCGACATCGACCCGTTTCACATAGCGCTCGATGTTGGTCCAGATCGCGTGGTAGCCGTAACCGCCGTTGCGCAGCTCGTGCAGCGCCTGCTGTTTGGTCCAGCCCTGGTAGGCCATGCGGTACATCGCCGAGATCAGCCCGGTGCGGTCGGCGCCGTGCAGGCAATGGAGCAGCACGGGCCCGTCCTTTTCGGCGCTGCGCACCGCGCGCAGCGCGGCGACCACCTGCGCGTCCCTGATGTCCCAGGTGTTGATGCGCACCTGGACCGTGCGCAAGCCGCTGCCCTTGAGCAGCTCGGTGTCGGAGTGGAAGGCGCGCAGGCTGACCACGGTCCTGATGCCGAGCGCCTTGGCGCGCTCGACGTCGGCCGGCTTCAGCCGCGCGCTGCGGAAAAAGGTCGGCGTGATGCGGTACAGGTTGGCCGCCTTCTCGACCGGGGCGGCCCAGTCGGTCGGGCGCACGGCTTCGGCCGCTTCGGCCGCGCTGGCCGCGGGCAGGCAGCAGTGCAGCAGCAAGGCGCTGGCGAGCAGCAGGAGGGGGCGCATGGTCATGGGCGTTTTCCGGTTGGGGTGGAGGGGCGGGGCGGTCGGATGCCCGGTTCAGGGCGCGAGCACGCGTTCGAGCACGCGGCGCGCCGCGTCCGGGCGGCCGAGCCGGCGCGCGCGCCCGCGCATCGCAGCCAGCGCGTCTGGGTCGGCCAGCAGCTGGCGCACCCGGAATTCGAGCGTGGCCGCGTCGAAGGCCTTGAGCGCGACGCCCTGTTCGAGCAGGTAGTCGGCGTTGCGCTCCTCCTGCCCCGGGATCGGCGAATTGACGATCATCGGCAGCCCCAGCGCGAGGCATTCGGAGCTGGTCAGCCCGCCGGGTTTGGTGATGACGAGGTCGGCGCAGGCCATCAGGCGCTCGACCTCGTTGGTGAAGCCCTGCGCCAGCAGGCGCCCCGGATGGCGCGGCGCGAGCGCCTGCAGCGCCGCCAACGCCTGCGCGTTCTTGCCCGCCAATACGATCAGCTGGAAGTCGCCCTCGAGCGCGAGCAGGCGCTCGGCCACCTTGTCGAGGCTGCCGAGGCCGGCGCCGCCGCCCATCAGCAAGATCGTGGTGCGGGCCGGGTCGAGCCCGAAGCCGGCCGCGCACTCGGGGCGCGCGGGCGCCTGCGCGAACGCGGGCATGATCGGGATCCCGCTGACGACGATGCGGGCGCCGTCGACGCCGCGGTCGCGCAGCCGGAAGGCGACCTCCTCGTTGGCGGCGAAGTAGCCCGCCATGTGCTCGTGCACCCACATCCGGTGCAGGTCGAAGTCGGTGACCTGGACCCAGACCGGCACCGCCAGGCCGTGTTTGGCGATCGCGCGCGAGAGCAGCTCGGCCGGCAGGAAATGGGTGCAGATGATGGCGTCGGGACGGCGCGCGGCGATCTCGCGCAGCAGCGCGCGCGTGTTGAGGCGCTCGAGCGCGCGCCGCATGCGCTCGATCGCGCCGTCGGGCCCGGCCTCGTTGCTCGCGTGGTACAGGTAGCCCCACAGCGCCGGCGCCTTGTTGACGAGCTTGATGTAAAAGTCGGTGTACAGTTTGCGGAAGCCGGCCGTGACGTAGTCCATCACGTCGAGGTGGGTGGCGAGCACGGTGCCGCCGCTGGCGTCGGCGGCGGCGCGGATCGCCTCGGCCGCGCGCATGTGGCCGGCGCCGGCGGACACGCTCAACAAGAGTATTTTTTTCTGCGTCAAGGGCGGCTTCCGATCCGTTGCGAACATGCAAACCTGATCAGAATACCATCAGCCCCGCGCTTTGGCGACCAAAAGCTACTTCGGGTTGCGCCCCGGCGCGCCGGGCGTGCGCTCGGCCTCGGCGCGCAGCTTGTCGATCGCCTTGTCGATGCGGGCCATGAGCGCCGGCGCCACGTCGCGGCTGCACACGAGGTGGCGCGTGAGCCCGGCCGGCATGTCGGCAAAATCGTGGCGCGCGGCGCTGCCGAGGCTCGCCTCGCGTCCCGTCAGGTGGGCCAGGTCGGCGCGGTCGATGAACATGAACGAGATGCGGCCGGCGGCCAGCATCTGCATCATCCGGGTCGGGGTCACGGTGCGGCGGTCGATCCGGTTGGCGCTGGCGGCGATCAGGGCGTCGAGCTGGGCGCCGTACGAAACGCCGTCGACGACGCCGAGCGTGAGGCCGGCGTCGGCCAGCAGCGCGCGCAGGCTCGGGTGGGCGCGCACGCGGGCGGCGGCGTCGGGCGCGGCCAGGATGGTGTGCGGCTGGTCGGTGTGGAAGGGTTTGCTGAAGCGGGCCACGCGCTCGCGCTCGGGCAGCCGGTACCAGCCGATCGAGCAGTAGTTGGGGGTGCCGTTGCCGAGGTTGGCCCAGATGCGCTTGGCCGGCTCCATCACGAACTGGGTCTCGAGGCCGGCGCCGGCGAACACGGCTTTGGCGCGCGCAAGCAGGAAACCCTGGTCGACCCCGTTCTCGACGTAATGGTAGGGCGCCTTGTCGCGCCAGGCCACGGTCAGCGGCGCGGCCGCGGCGGGCGCGGTCGCAGGCGCCGCGGCGGACACCGCGGCGGGCCCTGCGAGCGCGGCGGCGAGCGTGGCGGCGAGCGCGGACGAGGCGGTGGTCGGTCGTTTCAAGGGCGTCTGACGAATTGGTGGTGGGGACGGTGCTTGCTGCTTCGATCACTGATCGTTGCAATATTATCAGGCATCTTGCCGGCTGCACACCGGAATCGGCCCCTCGGTCCCTCGACCCCTCAGTGCGCCTGCAGGCGCGGGTTGAGCACGTCGCGCAAGTGGTCGGCCACGAGGTTGATCGCGACCACGGTGGCCAGCAGCGCGACCCCGGGGAAGAAGCTGATCCAGTATTTTCCCGACAACAGGTACTGGAAGCCGTTGGCGATCAGCAGCCCGAGCGAGGGCTCGGTCACCGGCAGGCCGAGCCCGAGGAAGGACAGGGTGGCCTCGAGCGAGATGGCGGCGCCGACCTGCAGCGCGGCGACCACGATCAGCGGCGGCAGGCAGTTCGGCAGCAGGTGGCGCAGCACGATGCGCGCCGGGCGCAGGCCGAGCACGGCGGCCGCCTCCATGTACTCCTTGCGGCATTCGACCAGCGCGGTGCTGCGCGCGGTGCGCGCGTAATACGCCCACTGCACCGCGACCAGCGAGATGATGATCTTGTCGACGCCCGGCCCCGACAGCGCCAGCAGGATCAGCGCGATCAGGATCGGCGGGAACGACAGCTGCATGTCGGCCACGCGCATGATGACGCTGTCGGTGCGCCCGCCCGCGTAGCCGGCCAGCAGGCCGAGCGCGGTGCCGAGCGTGAGCGCGAGCGCGGTGCTGGCGACCCCGACCAGCACCGAGATGCGCAAGCCGTACAGGATCGCCGAGAGCATGTCGCGGCCCTGCTCGTCGGTGCCGAGCCAGTAGGTCGTGGCGCCGTCGGCCGAAGGCTGGCCCGGCGCCAGGCGCGAATCCATGAGCTCGAGGCGGGCCAGGTCGTACGGGTCCTGCGGCGCGATCAGCGGCGCGAACAGGGCCGCGAGCACGATCAGCGCGAGCAGCGCCAGGCCGGCCACGGCCAGCCGGCTGGCGCGGTAGTGGCGGCAAAAGCGCGCCGCGGGCGACTCGTGCGCCATCGGCGGCGCCTCCGCTGCGGGCGGCGGCAGCGGCGCGCGCGCGCTCACCGCGCGGCCCCGCGTTCGAGGCCGACGCGCGGGTCGAGCAACGAGTAGGCGATGTCGACTGCGAGGTTGATCAGGATGAACAGGGTCGTGATCATGAGCAGGTAGGCCACGATCACGGGCCGGTCGAGCACCCGGATCGAGTCGATGATCAGCTTGCCCATGCCGGGCCAGGCGAACACCGATTCGGTGACGATGGCGAACGCGATGATCGCGCCGAACTGCAGCGCGAGCACCGTCACCACGGGGATCAGGATGTTCTTGAGCACGTGCACGCCGATGATGCGGGCGTTGCGCAGGCCCTTGGCGCGCGCGAACCTGACGTAGTCCTGCAGCAGCGCTTCCTGGGTGCCCGAACGCACCAGCCGGATCACCATCGCGATGTTGAACAGCGCCAGGTTCAGCGCCGGCAGCAGCAGGTGGCGCGCGCCCTCGGCCGACAGGAAGCTGACCGGCACCCCGAGCAGCACGGTGGTCGGGCCGCGCCCGCTCGAGGGCAGCCAGCCGAGCAGCACCGAGAACACCATGATCAGCATCAGGCCGACCCAGAAGGTCGGCAGCGAAAAGCCGAGGATCGAGCCGGCCATGATCGACCTGCCGAGCAGGCCGTCGGGGCGCAGCCCGGCCAGCAGGCCGAGCGGGATGCCGAGCGCGACCGCCATGAGCAGCGCCACCAGCGCCAGTTCGAGCGTGGCGGGCAGGCGTTCGAGGATCAGGCCGACGGCCGGCGCGCCGTACACGAAGGAGTTGCCGAGGTCGCCGCGCAGGGCGTTGCCGACGAAGCGCAGGTACTGCTCCCACAGCGGGCGGTCGAGGCCGAAGGCGGCGATGGTGCGGGCCCGTTCGAGCTGGTCGGCGTCGGGGCTGATCAGCACGTCGGCCGGGTTGCCGACCGCGTACACGCCGGCGAACACGAGCAGCGACATGAGCAGCAGCACGAGGGCGCTTTGCAGCAGGCGCCGCACGACGAAGGCGAACACGAAAGTCGACTCAGGGCTTGCTGAAGAACTGCGCCAGCGTGCGCTCGTCGGTGCGGGCCTGGTAGATGTAGCCCTTCTTGGCGGCCCAGGTCGTGACCTGGTGGTGCAGCGGGATCAGGGCGACGTCGCCCACGGCGAGCGCGGCGGCGTTTTGCAGCAGCGCCAGGCGCTCCTTGCTGTCGACCGTGCCCATGGCCGCGACCAGCATGTTGTCGAGCTTGCGGTTGCAGTAGTTGGTCCAGTTGAAGCCGCCGAAGCCCTTGGCCGCGTCCTCGCACGCGAGCAGGCTGCGCAGCGTGGTCGAGGTCTCGCCGGTCTGCGCGCCCCAGCCGAACAGGTAGGTCGAGAACTCGCGCTTGGCGCCGCGCGCGACGAACACCGCGACCGGCATCGCCTTGACGCTGGCCTTGATGCCGACCCGCGCGAACATCTGGGCGATCGCCTGGGTGATTTTTTCGTCGTTGACGTAGCGGTTGTTGGGCGTGTGCAGGGTCAGTCCGAAACCGTCCGGGTAGCCCGCCTGCGCCAGCAGTTTCTTGGCGCCTTCGGGGTCGTAGGCGGTGGTCGTGAGGGCCGGGTTGTGGCCGAACAGGCCGGGCGGCACCAGGTTGTTGGTCGGCTCCGACAGTCCCTCCATCACGCGTTCCTTGATCAGCTTGCGGTCGATCGCCATCGACAGCGCCTGGCGCACGCGCAGGTCCTGCAGCGGATTTTTGGCCAGCGGCGCGCCGTCCTTGGCGGTCACGAACGGCGATTGCGCGCGCGCGGCGTCGAGCGCGAGGAAGATCAGGCGGTGCGAGGTCTTGGTGTGGACCTCGAGGTCGGCCTTGGCGCGCACCCGTTCGAGGTCGGGCGTGGGCACGTTCTCGATCGCCTGCACGTCGCCCGCGAGCAGCGCCGCCACGCGCGTGGCGCCGTTCGGGATGAAGCGCAGCGTCACTTTCGACCAGGCCGCCTTTTTCGGGCCCCAGTAGTCGTCGAAGCGCGCCAGTTCGACGCGGTCGTCGCGCTGGAATTTGACGAACTTGAACGGTCCGGTGCCGACCATGCCCTTGCCCGAATTGAAGGCCTCGCTGCTGAGCCCCTGGGTCGCCTTTTTCGAGACGATGAACACCGACGTCAGGTCGGCCAAAATCAGCGGGTGCGGCTCGCGCGTCGAAAAGCGGATCGTGTACGGGTCGATGACCTTCCTGGCGACGATGGCGCGCGTGAACGAGTCGAATTTGCCGGGGCTGCCGACGATGGTGGCCGGGCGCTCGATCGACCAGAGCACGTCCTCGGCCGTCATCTCGCTGCCGTCATGGAATTTGACGCCCTTGCGCAGCTTGAAGTCCCAGTGCAGCTTGTCGACCAGGGTCCACGATTCGGCCAGGCCGGGGCCGACCCGGCTGTTCGCGTCCATCTTGATCAGGGTCTCGAACATGTGGTTCGAGACGTTGATGTTCGGTACCAGGTTGT
Source organism: Pseudomonadota bacterium (assembly GCA_040384885.1). Taxonomy (GTDB): domain Bacteria; phylum Pseudomonadota; class Gammaproteobacteria; order Burkholderiales; family Burkholderiaceae_D; genus Telluria_A. The sequence continues at coordinate 9,123 of JAZKIN010000010.1, forward strand.
TGAAATGCGGGTCCATCGAGGTCGCCGGGGAGCTCATCGCGAGCTTGAACTCCTGCGCCGCCGCCGGCGCCGCGAACAGGGCCGAGCACAGCGCCACGGTGGAGCACAGCGACAGGCTAAAAGGCAGCGCGGGGCGGCGCGGGCATCGCAAATTCATCCAGGTCTCCGGGGGCGTATGTGTGCCTTGGAGTATACCGAATAAAGACCGGGGCGAATGTTGCATTTTGCTTGCTGTTAAAAATGGTTGCGATTGACTAAAATATAATCCTCACATACCCTGCAAAAAGCGCGGGCTGCGGGCGTGGCGCCGGCCACAGGAAAATGTTGCGCGGTGGTCCGATTTTTTTGCTGAATTTTGCTGAATTTTGCTGTTTTTTTGTTGATTTTTTTGCTCATAACCGATCCATGAAACCACGCCTTGCCCTCCCGCGCGCCGCGACCGCGGCGCACACGCTGCTAGCAGGCGCGGCGGCGCTGGCGCTGTCGGCTGATCCGGCCGCGGCGGCGCCGGGCGCGCGGCCCGACGCCGTGCTGCCCGACGGCGCGAGCTACCACGGGCAGCTGCGCGACGGCCGCCTGCACGGCAAGGGCAAACTGGCGTGGGCCAACGGCGCCTGGTACGAGGGCGCCTTCGCGCAGGGCCTGTTCGAGGGCGAGGGCCGCTACCGCACGCCGGCCGGCGCGCTGTACCGGGGCGGTTTCAAGCGCGGCATGATGGACGGGCGCGGCCAGCTGGCCGGCGTCGACGGCGCCGTGTACCTGGGCCAGTTCGCGCGCAACGACTTCAATGGGGTCGGGCGCAAGACGGTGCCCAACCGCGGCGTCTACGCGGGCCAGTTCCGCGACGGCCAGTACCACGGGCTGGGCCAGTGGAGCGGCGCCGACGAGCGCTACGCGGGCCAGTTCAAGCAGGGCCGCCCGAACGGCAAGGGCGTGATGCGTTACGTCGCCGGCGGCATGTTCGCCGGCGAATTCTCCGACGGCGTGTTCCACGGGCGCGGGCGCTACGAGAAGGCCGACGGCCAGACCTTCGTCGGGCAGTTCGTGCGCGGCGCGTTCAGCGGCCAGGGCGAGTACCGCGGGGTCGACGGCATGCGCCACACGGGCCTGTTCGCGAACTGGACCCCGCAGGGGCGCGGCAAACTGGTCGACGCGCAAGGCAACAGCTACGAGGGCGTGTTCGAGCACGGCGAGCCGAGCGGACGGATGCGCTACACGGGCCGCGACGGCAGCAGCTACACGGGCGCGCTCAAGTACGGCAAGTTCGACGGGCCTGGCGTGCTGCGCTCGCGCGACGGCGACACCTATACCGGCAACTTCGTGTTCGGCCTGCCCGAGGGCGAGGGCGTGATGCGCTACGCCAAGGCGCGAGCCGACGGCAGCACCGAACGCAAGGGCCTGTGGCGCAACGGCGAAGCGGCCGACGCCGGCGAGCAGGCCAAGGCCGCCGCCAACGTCGAAACGGCCGTGTACACGCAGCGCGCGCTGCTCGACAAGGCGCTCGCGGCGCTGCTGCCGGAGCAGCCCGGCGCGATCGACATGTACCTGCTGGCCGTCGGCGGCGACGGTTCGCAAGAGGTGTTCCGGCGCGAGACCGACTTCGTGCGCGGCCAGTTCGAGCGCGACTACGGCACCGGCGGGCGCTCGCTGGTGCTGGTCAATAGCCGCAACACCCTGGCCACGGCGCCGCTGGCGACGGTCTCGAGCATCGGCGAGAGCCTCGCCGCGCTCGGCGCGCGCATGGACAAGGACAACGACATCCTGTTCCTGTTCCTGACCAGCCACGGCTCGCCGGGGCACGAGCTGACGCTGCAGCCGCCGGGGATCGAGGTGCGCCAGCTGGCCGCCAGGGAGCTCGGGCGCCAGCTGCGCGAGTCGGGCATCCGCTGGAAGGTGGTGCTGGTGTCGGCCTGCTACGCGGGCGGCTTCATCGACCACCTCAAGGACGAGCACACGCTGGTGATCACGGCCGCGCGGCGCGACCGCACCTCGTTCGGCTGCGCCGACCAGAACGACTTCACCTATTTCGGGCGCGCGTATTTTAAAGAGGCGCTGCCGCAAAGCGCCTCGTTCACCGAGGCCTTCGAGAAGGCCAGGGCGCTGGTGCGCAAATGGGAGGCCGACGATGCGAACGGCGCCGGCGAGGGCGCCAAGGCCGGCGCGAAGGGCGGCGCCAGGCGCGCGCCGGCCAGGGTGGTCCATTCCGAGCCGCAGATGCACGAGGGCGCGCTGATCGGCAAACAGCTCGCGGCCTGGCGCGCCCAGCTCAAGGCGGCGCCCAAATGAGGCGCGCCGCAGCCGCCACCCGCCCGCCAGGCAGTGCGGCAAGCAGGGCGCGCGCGCGATGATCATCCCCACCGAGCCGATCGGCAGCATCCCGCGCCCGTCCGCGCTGGTCGCCGCCGCCGCCGCGCATGCCGAGGGCGACCCCGCGCTCGCCGCGCTGTACGACGCCGCCATCGGCGACACGATCGCCCTGTTCGAGGCCACCGGCTCGCCCGTGATCACCGACGGCGAGCAGCGCAAATACCATAATTTCTGGACCTACTGCGTGCACGGACTGGCCAACACCGACGCCGCCGGCTTCCAGATCCCGTTCAGCGCCGGCCATGTGCGGCGCATGCCGCGCCTGACGGCCGGCCCGTTCCGCTACATGCGCTACGCCGACAGCTACCTCGAGCAGGCGCTGCGCCACGCCACGGTGCCGGTCAAGCAGGCCGTGATCTCGCCCTCGGCGCTGAGCCTGATGTACCCGGCCGAGGGCATCGCCGGCTACAGCCGCGACCAGTTCATCGAGGACCTGCTGCGCGAGCACGAGACCGAGGTCCGGCGCTGCCTCGCGGCCGGCGCGCACAAGGTGCAGATCGACTTCACCGAGGGGCGGTTGGCCGTCAAGCTCGACCCGACCGGCGGCTTGCTCCACAGTTTTATCGACCTCAACAACCTGGCGCTGGCGCGCTTTTCGGACGCCGAGCGCGCCCGCATCGGGGTCCACACCTGCCCTGGCGGCGACCGCGATTCGACCCACAGCGCCGACGTCGACTACGCCCATCTCTTGCCGAGCCTGTTCGAACTCAAGGTCGGCAACTTCTACATCGCGCTCGCGGGCGAGCCGGACCGCGTGCGCGTGCTCGAGATCATCCGCGCCCACCTGCGCCCGGGCATCCGCGTGTTCGTCGGCGTGGTCGCGCCGATCGACCCGCGCATCGAGAGCGCGGAGGAGGTCTGCGAGCGGGTGCTCGAGGCGGCGCGCTTCATCCCGCCCGCGCAGCTCGGCACCACCGACGACTGCGGCTTCTCGCCGTTCTGCGACGACACCACGACCACGCGCGAGACCGCGTTCGCCAAGATCCGCGCGCGCGTGCAGGGCACCGCGCTGGCCGCCGCCATCCTGGGGAAGCAGGCATGAGCGGGCAGGGCGACGAGGCGGCGATGCGCGCGGTGGCGCTGCAGAACGCGCAGAGCATCCTGCAGGCGCGCCAGCGCGCCGAGGAGCAACTGCTGCAGGCCAAGCGCGAACTGGCGCACAAGAGCGAGCAGCTGGCCGCCTCGCTGGCGAGCATGCGCGCGACGCTCGAGTCGACCACCGACGCCATCCTCGCGGTCGACGCCGGGGCCAGGATCACCGCCTTCAACCGCCGCTTCGTCGAGTTGTTCGCTCTGGCGCCGGAGGCAATGGAGGACGCCGACCACGCGCGCCTGGCCGCGCTCTTGGGCACGCGCTTGCGCGACCCGGAGGCCTACCTCGCGCGGCTCGGCGAGATCGAGGCCTCGGCCGCGGCCGACAGTTTCGACGAGCTCGAACTGGCCGACGGGCGCGTGCTCGAGCGCTTCTCGCAGGTCCAGCACGCCGGCGCCGAGGGGCACGGGCGGGTCTGGAGCTTCCGCGACATCAGCAAACGGCGGCGCGCCGAGACCGCCCTGCGCGAGGAGTCGCGCGCGCTCGAACTGCTCAACCGGACCGGCGCCATGCTCGCCTCCAAGCTCGATGTCGCCGAGCTGCTGCAGGCGGTCACCGACACCGCCACCGAGATCAGCGGCGCGAGCTTCGGCGCGTTTTTCTACAACACGGTCGAGGCGGGCGAGGAGGGCGAGGAGCGCCTGATGCGCTACACGCTGTCGGGCGCGGCGCGCGAGGTGTTCGAGCGCTTCGGCGCGCCGCGCCCGACCGCGTTGTTCGGGCCGACCCTGAGCGGGGCCGCGCTGATCCGCTGCGACGACGTGCTGGCCGACCCGCGCTACGGCCTGATGGCGCCGCACAAGGGCATGCCGAAGGGGCATCCGGCGGTGCGCAGCTACCTCGCCGTGCCCGTCATCTCGCGCTCCGGGGAGGTGCTCGGGGCGCTGTTTTTCGGCCATCCCGAGCCCGCCGTGTTCAGCGAGCGCACCGAGCAGCTGGTGGTGGCGGTGGCCGCGCAGGCGGCGGTGGCGATCGACAACGCGCGCCTGTACGAGGCGGCGCGCCACGCGGCGGCCGAGCGCGAGCGCCTGCTCGCCTCGGAGCGGGCGCTGCGCTCCGAGGCCGAGCGCATGAGCGCGCTCAAGGACGAATTCCTCGCGACCCTGTCGCACGAACTGCGCACCCCGCTCGGCGCGATCCTCGGCTGGGCCCAGATTCTGCGGCGCGGGCGGCGCGGGCCGGCCGACATCGACAAGGGCCTCGGCATCATCGAGCGCAACGCCCGGGTGCAGGCGCAGCTGATCGAAGACCTGCTCGACATGAGCCGCATCAGTTCGGGCAAGGTGCGGCTCGAGGCGCAGCCGGTCGACCCCTGCGGCCCGATCGAGGCGGCGCTCGAGACGGTGCGCCCGGCGGCCGAGGCCAGGGGCATCACGCTCGCGGCCGAACTCGACCCGGGCGCCGGGCTGGTCTCGGGCGACCCCGACCGGCTGCAGCAGATCGTCTGGAACCTGCTCTCGAACGCGATCAAGTTCACCCCGCGCGCGGGAAGGGTGCTGGTGCGCCTGGCGCGCGTGGACGACCAGCTCGAGATCGGCGTGGCCGACACCGGCAGCGGCATCGACCCGGCGTTCCTGGGGCATGTGTTCGAACGCTTCCGCCAGGCCGACGGCTCGACCACGCGCAGCTACGGCGGGCTCGGGCTGGGGCTGTCGATCGTCAAGAGCCTGGCCGAGCTGCATGGCGGCACGGTGCGCGCCGAAAGCCCGGGCGCCGGCTGCGGCGCCACCTTCACCGTGTGCCTGCCGCTGGCCGCTGCCGGCGTCACGGCGCCGCCGGCGCCGGCGCCGACGCTGGCGCGGCCCGACCTGTCGGGCCTGACCGTGCTCGCGGTCGACGACGAGCCGGACACGCTGGCGCTGCTGGTGCGCCTGCTCGAGGACTGCGGCGCGCGCGTGCTGTGCGCGGCCTCGGCGCCCGAGGCGCTGGCGCTGCACGCGCACGGGCGGCCCGACCTGCTGATCAGCGATATCGGCATGCCCATGGTCGACGGCTACGAGTTGATCCGGCGCGTGCGCGAGCTCGGCGCCGCCGCGGGCGGGGCGTTGCCGGCCATCGCGCTGACCGCGTTCGCGCGCGCGGAGGACAGGCGCAAGGCGCTCAAGGACGGCTACCAGGCCTTCCTGACCAAGCCGGTCGAGCACGGCGAACTGGTCGCGCTGGTGGCGCAACTGGCGCGCCCGGGCGCGGGCCAGGGCGCCTGACGCCGCTGGCTGCCGCCTGACTGCCGCCTGACTGCCGCCTGACTGCCGCCTGACTGCGCCTGACTGCCGCCTGACTACCGCCTGTCGGCGTCTGGCAGGTGCCTGGCCGGGTCTGGCAGGTGCCTGGCCGGCGCGCGACCGGTGCAGGAGTGCCCCGGTGGCGGCCCGGGCGCGTGCGCAGACGCGGTAAAATGGCGCTTTACACATTATGCGGCCACCCCCGCAGCCCTGCCATGACCGTCGTCCGCACCCGTTTTGCCCCCAGCCCGACCGGCTACCTCCACCTTGGCGGCGCCCGCACCGCGCTCTATTCGTGGGCGTTCGCACGCCATTTCGGCGGCACCTTCATCCTGCGCATCGAAGACACCGACCTCGAGCGCTCGACGCCCGAAGCGGTGCAGGCGATCATCGAAGGCATGCAGTGGCTCGGCCTCGGGCACGACGAGGGCCCGTTCTACCAGATGCAGCGCATGGCGCGCTACCGCGAGGTCGTCGCGCAGATGCTCGAGGCCGGCACCGCCTACCATTGCTACTCGTCGCAGGAGGAAGTGCAGGCGATGCGCGAGCGCGCGACCGAGCTCGGCGAAAAACCGCGCTACGACGGCAGCTGGCGCCCGGACGCGGGCAAGACGCTGCCGCCGCCGCCCGCAGGCCGCGCGCCCGTGGTGCGCTTTAAAAATCCGCTCGACGGCGACGTCAGCTGGGACGACGTGGTCAAGGGCACCATCACGATCTCGAACCGCGAACTCGACGACCTCGTGATCGCGCGCCCGGACGGCACCCCGACCTACAACTTCTGCGTCGCCGTCGACGACTGGGACATGCAGATCACGCACGTGCTGCGCGGCGACGACCATGTCAACAACACGCCACGCCAGATCAACATCCTGCGCGCGATCGGCGCGCCGTTGCCGCTGTACGGCCACCTGCCGATGATCCTCAACGACAAGGGTGAGAAACTGTCGAAGCGGCGCGACGCCGTCAGCGTGATGGATTACCCGGCCAAGGGCTACCTGCCCGAGGCCCTGCTCAACTACCTCGCGCGCCTGGGCTGGAGCCACGGCAACGACGAAGTGTTTTCGATGGAACAGTTCTGCGCGTGGTTCAACCTCGAGCACCTGACGGCGTCGGCGGCGCAGTTCAACCACGAGAAGCTCAACTGGCTCAACAACCATTACATCAAGCTGGCCGACAACGAGCGCCTCGCCGCGCTCGCGCGCCCGTTCATGCAGGACAAGGGCGCCGCCTTCGACGGCGCGCCCGAGCTGGCCGGCGTGCTGGCGCTGCTCAAGGAGCGCGCGAACACGGTCGTCGAGCTGGCCGAGGCCGCGATGTTGTTCTACCGCAGCCCCGAGCCGGACCCGGCCCTGATGGCGCAGCACCTGACCGAGGCCGTCAAGCCGGCGCTGGAGCAGTTCCACGAACGTTGCCAGACTGTGGAGTGGAGCAAGGAGGCGATCGCCGCGATGATCAAGGAGGTGCTTGCCGCCAACGCGCTGAAGATGCCGCAGATGGCGATGCCGCTGCGCCTGATCCTGACGGGGCAGTTGCAGACCCCGGCGATCGACGCGGTGATCCAATTGCTGGGCCGCGCGACCGTTTTGGCGCGGCTTGAAAAATCTCGGTAATTTACGGGATTCGCTATTTGCATAATGCAAGTGCGTAGGCTATAATTCTGCTTCTTCGCCGGACGGGGGTATAGCTCAGCTGGGAGAGCGCTTGCATGGCATGCAAGAGGTCAGCGGTT
>JAZKIN010000011.1:0-5412 GCA_040384885.1 Pseudomonadota bacterium
GAACCCTGGTTCGGGTTCTCGTTCTTGGCCAGGCCCCATTCGCGGTTGATGATCAGCTGGATCGCCAAGGCCCGGCGCACCGATTCGTCGGTCGGCGTCGTGATCGCCTCGTCGTAGGCGTTCGTGTGCAGGCTGTTGCAGTTGTCGTAGATCGCGATCAAGGCCTGCAGCGTGGTGCGGATGTCGTTGAAGTCGATCTCCTGTGCGTGCAGCGAGCGGCCCGAGGTCTGGATGTGGTACTTGAGCTTCTGGCTGCGGTCGTTGGCGCCGTACTTGTCGCGCATCGCGATCGCCCACAGGCGGCGCGCCACGCGGCCCAGCACCGTGTACTCCGGGTCCATGCCGTTACTGAAGAAGAACGACAGGTTCGGCGCGAAATCGTCGATGTGCATGCCGCGCGCGAGGTAGGCTTCGACGAAGGTGAAGCCGTTCGAGAGCGTGAAGGCGAGCTGCGAGATCGGGTTCGCGCCCGCTTCGGCGATGTGGTAGCCCGAGATCGAGACGGAGTAGAAGTTGCGCACCTGGTGGTGCACGAAGTACTCCTGGATGTCGCCCATGACCTTGAGCGAGAACTCGGTCGAGAAGATGCAGGTGTTCTGGCCCTGGTCTTCCTTGAGGATGTCGGCCTGCACCGTGCCGCGCACGTTGGCCAGCACCCAGGCGCGGATCTTGGCCGCTTCGTCGGCGGTCGGCTGGCGGCTGTTCTCGAGCACGAATTTGTCGATCTGCTGGTCGATCGCGGTGTTCATGAACATCGCCAGGATCGTCGGCGCCGGGCCGTTGATCGTCATCGACACCGAGGTGCTCGGGCTGCACAGGTTGAAGCCGTCGTACAGCACCTTCATGTCGTCGAGCGTCGCGATCGACACGCCCGAGTTGCCGACCTTGCCGTAGATGTCGGGGCGCAGCGCCGGGTCGGCGCCGTACAGCGTGACCGAGTCGAACGCGGTCGAGAGACGCTTGGCGTCCATGCCGGTCGAGACCAGCTTGAAGCGGCGGTTGGTGCGGAAGGCGTCGCCCTCGCCGGCGAACATGCGGGTCGGGTCTTCGCCCTCGCGCTTGAACGCGAACACGCCGGCCGTGAACGGGAAGCTGCCCGGCACGTTCTCGAGCATCAAAAAGCGCAGCACTTCGCCGTGGTCTTCAAAACGCGGCAGCGCGACCTTGCGGATCTTGGTGCCCGACAGCGTGTGCGCCACGAGGCGGGTGCGCAGTTCCTTGTCGCGGATCTTGACCACGTAGTCGTCGCCGGCGTAGGCGGCCTGCATGTCGGGCCACATCGCGAGCAGCTTCTTGGCGTTGGCTTCGAGCGCGTTGTCGCGTTCCGTGATCAGGTCGTCGAAGTCGGCGCTCTTGCCGGCCGCAGCCAGCATGCGCTTCGATTCGCTCAGTTGCTGGCGCTCGCGCGCGACCTTGACTTGGCGCGCGGTGTTCTTGTGGTAGCCGCGCACGGCGTCGGCGATTTCGGCGAGGTAGCGCGCGCGTGCGGGAGGCACGATCACGTTCTTGCCGCTCGAATGCTTGATGTCGGCTTGCGGCAGCTTGCCCGGCTTGGTCTGCAGGCCGAACTCGGCCAGCTTGGGCAGCAGGCCCTGGTACAGCGCGGTCACGCCGTCGTCGTTGAAGCGCGACGCCTGGGTGCCGTAGACCGGCATTTCGTCGGGGCGGCGGCTCCACATTTCGCGGTTGCGCTGGTACTGCTTGGCGACGTCGCGCAGCGCGTCTTGCGAGCCCTTGCGGTCGAATTTGTTGATCGCGATGAAGTCGGCGAAATCGAGCATGTCGATTTTTTCGAGCTGCGAGGCGGCGCCGAATTCGGGCGTCATCACGTACATCGACACGTCCACGTGCGGCACGATGGCGGCGTCGCCCTGGCCGATGCCCGAGGTTTCGATGATGATCAAATCAAAGCCGGCGACCTTGCAGGCGGCGATCACCTCCGGCAGCGCGGCCGAGATCTCGGAGCCGGCTTCGCGCGTGGCGAGCGAGCGCATGAACACGCGCGATTGGCCGGCCCACGGGCTGATCGCGTTCATGCGGATGCGGTCGCCGAGCAGGGCGCCGCCCGATTTGCGGCGCGACGGGTCGATCGAGATAATCGCGATGTTCAGGGCGTCGCCCTGGTCGAGGCGGATGCGGCGGATCAGTTCATCGGTCAGCGACGACTTGCCGGCGCCGCCGGTGCCGGTGATGCCCAGCGTCGGCACTTGCGCGCTTTTGGCGGCGGCGACCAGTTCGGCGCGCAGCTCGGGCGCGGCCTTGTCGTTTTCGAGCGCGGTGATCAACTGGGCCAGCGGGCGGTGGCGCGACGCCACGTCGCCCGTTTGCAGCGGCGCGAGCGAGGTCGGCGAGTAGGCGGACAAATCGATGTCGCAGGCCTGCACCATCGACTGGATCATGCCCACCAAACCCATGCGCTGGCCGTCTTCGGGGCTGAAGATGCGGGTCACGCCGTAGGCATGCAGGTCGGCGATTTCGTCGGGGACGATCACGCCGCCGCCGCCGCCGAACACTTTGATGTGGGCGCCGCCGCGCTCGCGCAGCAGGTCGATCATGTACTTGAAGTATTCGACGTGGCCGCCCTGGTAGCTCGAGATGGCGATGCCCTGCACATCTTCGGCCAGCGCCGCGGTGACGACTTCGTCGACCGAGCGGTTGTGGCCGAGGTGAACCACCTCGACGCCGTTCGACTGCAGGATGCGGCGCATGATGTTGATCGAGGCGTCGTGGCCGTCGAACAGCGAGGCGGCGGTGACGAAGCGCACCTTGTTGGCCAGCTTCGGCTGGTCCGGGGTGAGCTTGGTGGCGGTCGTGATGTCGTTCATGTTGATCCTTGTGTCAGGCGCGGCTGAAGTGTTCTGTACGGTATATGACGTTTACGTAAACGTCAAGTTCGCTCCGTGGCGGCCAGGGATCGCCCGGCCGCCACGGTTTTCGTGCTTACGCTGCTTGCTTCTGGGTACTCTTGCCGAGCAGACGCGCTTGTTCTGCGCGGAACTCGGCGACCGCCTTCTCTTTCACGTGGCCGAAACCGCGCACCTGCTCGGGCAGGTTCGCCAGCTGCACCGCCGTGGACAGGGTGGCGGGCGTGAGCGTGGCGAGCTGGCCTTCGATCATGCTGCGGTATTCGACAATCAGCGAACGCTCCATCTTACGCTCTTCGCTGTAGCCGAAGATATCAAACGTGCCGCCGCGCAGGCCCTTGAGTTTGGCCAGCATGCGGAAGGCGTGCCACATCCACGAGCCGAATTCGGCCTTGACGAGGTGGCCCTTGGCGTCCTTCTTGGAAAACAGCGGCGGCGCGAGGTTGAACTTGAGCGAGAAGTCGCCTTCGAACTGGGACTTGAGCTGTTCGACGAAACGGCCGTCCGTGTACAGGCGCGCCACTTCGTACTCGTCCTTGTAGGCCATGAGTTTGAAGTAGTACTTGGCCACCGCGGTCGAGAGCTTGTTGCCGAGGCCTTGGGCCGATTCGGCGGCGCGCACGCGGGCCACCAGGGCGTTGTAGGTCTCGGCGTAGGCCGCGTCCTGGTAGGCCGTAAGAAAGGCGGTGCGCTTCTGGATCACGTTCTCCAGGCTTTGCGGCATCTGCACCACGATCGCCTGGACCGGGGTGGCCACTTTTTCGACGCGTTTGAGGTCGACCGCGGCGCGCCGGCCCCACAGGAAGCTGCGCTTGTTCGAGGCGATAGCCACGCCATTGAGTTCGATCGCGCGCAGCAGCGCCGCCTCGCCCAGCGGGATGCGGCCCTTCTGCCAGGCGTAGCCGAGCATGAACAGGTTGGCGGCGATCGAGTCGCCCATGAGCGCGGTGGCGAGCTTGGTGGCATCGATGAAGTCGGCCGCGGGCAGCGCCGGGGCGCCGACCGATTCCATGATCAATGCGCGCACCTCGTCGACCGGGTACTGCCAGTCGGCGTTTTGCGCGAAGGTGCCGGGCGGCTGCTCGTGCAGGTTGACCACGGCCAGCGTGCGGCCCGGGCGCATTTTGGAAATCGCATCCTGGGCGCCGGCGGTGAGCATGTCGCAGCCGAGGATCAGGTCCGCTTCCCCGGTGGCGATGCGCTGGGCGCGCAGGTGGGCCGGCGACTTGGCCACCTTCACGTGCGAGGTCACCGAGCCGTTCTTCTGGCTCATGCCGGTCATGTCGAGCACCGAGGCGCCCTTGCCCTCGAGGTGGGCGGCCATGCCCATCAGCGCGCCGACGGTGATCACGCCGGTGCCGCCGATGCCGTTGATCAGGATGTTGTACGGCGCCTCGAGCGGCGGCAGCACCGGCTCGGGCAGGGCGCCGAAGCCGTCGTCCTCGTTGGTCTTGGCCACGCCGGCCTTCGATTTTTTGAGCGTGCCGCCTTCGACCGTCACAAAGCTCGGGCAGAAGCCCTTCACGCACGAGTAGTCCTTGTTGCAGGACGACTGGTCGATCGTGCGCTTGCGGCCGAATACGGTCTCCTTCGGCAGGATCGAGGTGCAGTTGGACTGCACGCCGCAGTCGCCGCAGCCTTCGCACACTGCCTCGTTGATGACCATGCGCTTGTTCGGGTCGGGGAATTCACCCTTCTTGCGGCGGCGCCGTTTTTCGGCGGCGCAGGTCTGGTCGTAGATCAGCACCGACACGCCCGCGATCTCGCGCAGCTCGCGCTGGACCGCGTCCATCTCCTTGCGGTCGTGCAGGGTCACGATGGCCGGCAGCGCGCTGCGGTCCGCGTAGCGCGACAGGTCCTCGGTCACCAGGGCGATGCGTTTGATGCCCTCCGCCGCCATCTGCTGGGCAATCATCGGCACCGAGGTGATGCCGTCGACCGGCTGGCCGCCGGTCATCGCGACCGCGTCGTTATACAAGATCTTGTATGTCATGTTGACCTTGGCCGCGACGGTCGCGCGGATCGCCAGGTAGCCGGAGTGGAAGTAGGTGCCGTCGCCGAGGTTCTGGAACACGTGCGGGATCTTAGAGAACGCGGCCTGGCCGATCCACGGCGCGCCTTCGCCGCCCATGTGGGTGGTCAGCTTGTTCATCTCGGGGTAGATCGCGGTGGCCATCACGTGGCAGCCGATGCCGGCCAGCGCGAACGAGCCGTCGGGGACCTTGGTCGAGGTGTTGTGCGGGCAGCCGGAGCAGTAGAAGGCGGGGCGGAACGGGGTGTTGATGGCCTTTTTGAGGACCGCGTCCTTGGCGTCCAAAAAGGCGAGGCGGTCGCGGATCTGGTCGCAGGTTTTCTCGTCCTTGACGAGGCGGCCCACGCGCGAGGCGATCACGCGCGCCACCTGCGAGACCGAGAAGTCGGCCTTGGAGGTGAGCAGCCATTCGCCGCGCGGGGCGACCCATTCGCCCTTTTCGTCGAACTTGCCGATCACGCGCGGGCGCACGTCGTCGCGCCAGTTGTAGAGCTGTTCCTTGAGCTGGTATTCGAC
>JAZKIN010000012.1:0-12595 GCA_040384885.1 Pseudomonadota bacterium
TAGCAACTGTTCTATGGATCAACGCGGGGGCGCCGAGCCATGCGCGAGGACGATGTTGGTTTGGATTTGCTACGGTATCAGCCTCACGATTTCTGAGGACGACGTGTTCACGGCACGCCGCCGCCCGTGACGCTCAAGTCGCTGAAAGTCGCCGTTTGCGCGGCGCTGTCGCTGCCCGACGACACCGCCATCCCCACATACAACGTGGCGGCGGTGACGCTGACCCCGGTCGCCTCGGTCCAGCCGATGCCGTCGACCGAGGCGGCCGAGTACAAGGCGTTGCCGCGCCGTTCGATGCGCACCCACACCGGCAGCGTGGACGCGGTGAAGCCGGTCAGCGCGGACTTGTTGTTGCCATTGATGGCGGCGCGGATCTCCCCGGTGTTCGAATAGCGCGCCGTCCATGCATACGCCGCGGTGCCGGTCAGCGCATCGGTGGCCAGCAGGCCGGCGCGCGCGCCCGTCGACGTGCCGCCCTGCGTGAGCAGCTTCGCCTTCATCGTGAAGTTACCCGTCAACGGCATGTACTTGAGGTAGTAGTTGTACGTGTTGGTGTTGGAAAGGTTGCCGCCGCCGGTGATCGTGTAGACCCCGGCCGCCAACGAATTCGACACCGTCGCCGTGACGGCGGCGCTCATCGCTTGCGCGCCCACGCCGGTGTCGCAGGCGAACAGCGCGCTGCAGACCGGGACCGGCCCGGCTGGCACGGTCGGCGTGGTCGGCGGCGTGGTCGGCGGCGTGGTCGGTGTGGTTGGCGTGGTCGGCGTGGTCGGCGTGGCCGGCGTCACGGGCGCGGCGCAAGTGGCCCCTGTGCCTGGGTTGTTGACGCGCCCGGCGCCCGCATTGTTCTTGACCGCCACGCAGGCCTGGTCGGCCGGCAGCGCAAGGTAGGGATAAGGCGGGGTCCAGTTGATCACGCTTGGCAGCCCGGTCGCCGCCATCAGCGCGGCCGAAATGTCGAGCGCTCCGCCGACCCAGACCTTGGAATCGTCGCCCTTGTCGCTGATGAACAACTCGCCGCGGGCGCGGTAGCTGGTCGCGTCCTTGCCGTCCGAGATTTTGCCGCCGACATCGCGCGGCTTGAGCCCGGTGAACAAATAGTAGTTGTTCTCGGACAGGACATCGGACTGGAAGCGCACGTCGAGGCCGCCCTCGAATTTCTTGCCCTTCTCGACCGAGTTGATATCGCCTTCGACCAGGTTGTTAAAGCTATGCAGTTGGCCGAAGCGCACCAGCGGCAGCCGGCTCGAGGTGCCGGTCCACCACATGCCGGTGAAGGTCACGTGCAGGCGCCCGGCGTCGCTCCAGGCGCGCCCGCTGTCGCCGTTGCCGACCAGCGTGGTCTTGCCGTGCTTGGTGAACAGGCTGTTCGACAAGGTCACGTAGTCGGAGCCGCGCACGATGTCGAGTGCGCCGTCGTGGCGGGTGTCGCTTGCCAGCGTGTCCGGGGTGTCGCCGTCGCTGATCGTGAGGTGGTCGATCCAGATGTTCTGCGCGCGTGAAATGGTCACGCCGTCGGCGTAGGCGTTGCCCGCGTCCTCGGGGTTGACGTCCCATGGCGTGTCGAGCGCGATGTTGCGCACGATGACGTTGCGGGTCCAGGTCGGGAAGTCGTCGCCGTCCTTGCCGGCCGCGATCCAGGCTTTGAAGTCGCCCTCCTCGCTGCCGGTCGCGGTTTCCTTGAGCTCGCCGCCGATCAGCAGCGTGGTGCCGGTGATGCGCGCCGGCCGGCCGCTCGCGTCGTTGATGCCGACCAGGGTGGTGTTCGACGGGATGCTGATCGAGCCGCCGTGGCGCTGGTCGGCATAGCTTTCGTATTCCTTGAAAACGGTGTTGGCCGCGCTCATGCGCAGGTCGATGTGGCCGACCACGCGCACGATCTTGGGCGCGAGGCCGGCTTCGGCCAGCGCCGCCACCAGTTGTTGGCCGTTGTAGACGGTGTACACATGGTTCGGGGTCGCGTTGCGCCCGCCCGTGACGGCGACCGATTGCAAGGTGGCGCCGTAGCGCTTGTAGTTGTGCCAGCCGACGGCAGGGGCGACGTCGCACTCGAAGGTCAGCGCGCCTGCGCTCGGGTCGGTGGTGGCGAACTGCCAGACCGGCAGGGCCGGCGCGGCCTTGTAGTTCGCGGGCGCGTGCTTGCCGTCGACCAGCACCGGGGCGCCGGGCCGGCGCGTGCCGTAGGTGCCGAGCTGCAGCGGGGTCGAGGCGCCGGTCAGGATCTGCGCGTCGGTGCCCGCGAGGGTGACCGCGGGGCAGGCCGTGGCCGCGACCGGGGCGACGGGCGCGGCGGGTGCCGGCGCGGGGACGGCCGGCGTCGGCGCGATGCCATTACCGCCGCCGCACGCGCTGAGCATCACTGATATCGACGCCGCGAGGCAGGTGCGCTGTAAATTGAACATCATGGCTTTGTCTCCGGTTATTTTTGTCGTTTCTGGTCCGGCCAATTTTAAAGTGCGTATACCAAATTTATAATTGGTCGGACCAGTTGGATGAATATAGCCGCAAACTTTCGTATAGTCCAGATGTTTTAGTTCAACAAAAAACAACACCGCATTGGGTAAACACAGAAATACCGGAGCGGAATTTCGGTATTAATTTGCTGTTGGGGGCGAACGATCGAGCTCGCGCTCGCCGCTTTTTTTAGTCAGCATGATGGCTCCGCCACCAATTCAAGCGCCTATAATGATGCGAATGCAGGTGCATACTCACATCAATAATGATTCAAGGAGTCATCATGAGAACCACCGTCACGATCGACGACGAGCTGTACAACAAAGCGCTTGAACTCGCCGATCCATCCATGGACAAGGCAGATCTCTTCCGCGAGGCAATAAAAACTTTCGTGCGCGTGCGAGCTGCCAAGCGCTTGGCGGCATTGGGCGGAGCTATGCCGGAGATGTCCGACGTTCCCCGCAGCCGGCCCGAGCCTGTGCAATGAGTGGCATACTCGTTGACACTTCCGTGTGGGTCGACCACTTTCGGAACCGCAATAAGGTGCTGGAGGACCTGCTCAACAACGATTTGGCACTTACCCACCCTATGGTCATTGGAGAGATCGCCTGCGGCACGCCACCTGCGCCCCGATCAAAAACGATTTCTAACTTAGTCCAGCTTCAAACGACCCAGCATGTCAGCTTGCACGAGACCATGGACTTCATTGAGCGCGAATCAATGTACGGTGTGGGATGTGGGATTGTCGACATGGTCTTGCTGAGCTCGACGTTGATTACGCCAGGTGCAACGCTGTGGACACTAGACAAGCGCCTCGCCGCACTGGCCGAGCGTTTCGGTGTGGCGCACCGCGCGGCATTGCATTGACATCAGGATATACACATCTGTATAGCCTAGACGAAAGCTATTCAAAAATGTATAGCTAGCGCACGCGCCGCGTGGTCTCGCGCACGACCAGTTCGAGCGGGGGGATCGCGCTGTCGGCGGTTTCGCCGTTGATCAGGCGCCGCAGCGCATGGGTGGCGATGCGCCCCATGTCGTACAGCGGCTGGCGGACCGTGGTCAGCGGCGGCGTCGTGTACGACGAGCCGGGCAGATCGTCGAAGCCGATCAGGGAGATGTCGTCCGGCACCCGGATTCCCTTGCGGTACAGGCACAAACGCACGCCGTAGGCGCTCAGGTCGTTGGCCGCGAAGATCGCCGTGAACTGCTGCTGCGACTCGAACAAATGGCTGATCGCGAGCAGGCCGCCGGCCTCGTGGAAATCGCCCTCGACGATCAGCTTCGGGTCGAGCGCGATATCGGCCTCTTGCAGCGCCCGCTTGTAGCCGGCCAGCCGTTCGGCGGCGTCGTTGTTGTGCTGCGGCCCCGTCACAAACGCGATGCGGCGGTGCCCGAGTTCGATCAGGTGGCGCATCGCGAGCATGGCCCCGTGCTCGTTGTCGAGCTTGAATCCGAGCGCGCTGCGCGTGTCGAGGTCGCGGCCGGTCGAGACGATCGGACGCTGCGTCGAAAACTGCAGCACCGCTGCGTCGGACAGGCGCCCCGACAGCAAGATGATGCCGTCGACCTTGCGCGCGAGCAGCAGCCGGATGCGGTCGGTCTCCTCCTCCTCGTTCCAGTGGCCGCTCACGATCACCGAGGCGAAGCCGGTGCCGGCCAGGCCGTCGTCGACGCCGCGCAGCGTTTCGTCGAAGAACGGGCTCGAGATATCCTGCACCACGATGCCGATCGTATTCGAGCGGCCCTTCTTGAGGCCCTGGGCCATCGGATTCGGCGCAAAATTGGTGCTCGCGATGGCCGCCAGCACGGCCAGGCGCTTGTCGTCCGACACCTTGGCGGTCCCGTTGAGGATGCGCGACACCGTGCTCGGCGAGACCCCCGCGAGGCGCGCGACTTCGATCAGGGTGGACGGCGGGGCCGAATTGTCTGCGTCGTTCAAGGTGCTTCCTGTGATTTGGTGCCTACGCGCGTTTGCGTGAAAAGCTTTTCAGTGGAATTTTACCATATGCGTCCGTCCAAGCCGACCGCCCCCCATCCTGCGCCAAATTCCAGGCAAAAACCAGCGTTTGTGGTAAAAACGTGAAAACGATTTCAAAAACTATAAAATATTTTTCAAGCCGGCCAAGGGCGGCACGGACGCCGCCGCGAGACGCGCAAAACACGCGTTTTCCATAGTGCCCGCTGCACCGCACCATTGGCGGAGCGCCGCCGCCTGGACGCGCCCGCCGGCGTCGTCAAACGCCGATCGGTTCCGACCGCATGGTTGACGCGGCAGAAAATGCGGTGTTTAATGACTCCCATGTTATGAAAACGTTTTCAAGATAGAGAACGCCTAAAACGGAGACCGCATCATGAAGTCAAACACCCACGGGCTCGCGGCCGCCATCGCCGCGCTCGTCCCCAGCGCGCAGGCCGGCGCCGCCCCGACCACGCTCACCGTGGCCTCGTTCCCGGACCTCGACCGCGCCGTCAAGGAATCGCTCCCGCGTGGAACAAGCTGCACCCGGCGCAACATCAGCGCCTTCCCCGCGCTGCTCGGTCTCACCCAAGGTGCTGTCAAAGGCTAAAGCTCAACCCACGTTAAGCAAACCATCACCACGCAGACGCCGCAATTCTCCGACACCTTCAAACTATGCAAACCATGTCCAAGCAAACGCCACAATTTCCCGACGCCTTCCATTGGGGCGTCGCCACCAGCGCCTACCAGATCGAAGGCGCCGCCTTCGAGGACGGCCGCGGCGCCTCGATCTGGGACACCTTCACCCACACCGAGGGCAAGATCATCGACGCCAGCACCGGAGACGTCGCCTGCGACCATTACCACCGCTACGCCGAAGACGTGGCCATGCTGGCCAGCCTGAACGTCGACTGCTACCGCTTCTCGATGTCGTGGCCGCGCGTGCAGCCCGACGGCGAAGGCGCCTGGAACGAGGCCGGCTTCGACTTCTATTCGCGCCTGCTCGACGAACTCGCGCGCCACGGCGTGGCCGCGCACCTGACCTTGTACCACTGGGACCTGCCGCAGGCCCTGCAGGACAAGGGCGGCTGGCTCAATCGCGCCACCGCCGCCTGCTTCGCCGAGTACGCGGCCGAAGTGGCGCGCCGTTTCGGCTCCCGCGTGGCCACCATCGCGACCCACAACGAACCCTGGTGCACCGCCAACCTGGGCCACGGCATCGGCCAGTTCGCGCCCGGCATGGCCGATCCGGCGGCCGCGCTGCAGGTGTCGCACCACCTGCTGCTGTCGCACGGCCTGGCATTGCAGGCGATGCGCGCGACCGGCACCAAGGCGCAGCTGGGCATCGTGCTCAATCAATGGCCGGCGACCGCGGCCACCGGTTCGGCCGCCGATGTGGCCATGGCCAAGCACGAATACGCGCGTTCGGTGCAGTGGTTCATGGACCCGATCTTCAAGGGCCGCTACCCGGAGCTGGCCCTTGAAAAAATCGACCGTTCTGTTTTCACTGTGCTTGAAAACGATTTCAACGACATACAACAGCCGCTCGACTTCCTCGGCGTGAACTACTACACGCGCGCTTTCTCGAGCGCCGAGGAGCCGCCGCGCAGCGCCCCGGCCCTGCTCGGCGTGAGCGACATGCTGTGGGAGACCTACCCGCAGGGCCTGACCGAACTGCTGGTCGGGCTGCACCGCGAGTACACGCTGCCGCCGATCTACATCACCGAAAACGGCATGGCCGTGGCCGACGAAATCGTCGATGGCAAGGTGGACGACCAGGCGCGCACCGACTACATCCGCATGCATCTGGCCGCGCTCGAAGCGGCGATGCGCGAGGGCGTCGACGTGCGCGGCTATTTCTACTGGAGCCTTATGGACAACTTTGAATGGAATTCGGGCTACGCCAAACGGTTCGGCCTGCTGCATGTCGACTACCAGACCCAGCAGCGCAGCTTCAAGGACAGCGCGTACTGGTACCGCGACTTCATCACAGCGCAACGCGCTGCCGCGCGCAAGAGTGCATAGCATGGCCGCCATCTTCCCGCGCGATGGAGGCACGCCCGTGAGCCCAAAAAATACCCTTAAGAATACCCACCAATGCGAGGTACCAATGAACTCGAGCTGAGTGTGCCGGAACGACGGCAAAAAAATAAACCTACCAAATAGCCTGCAGAGCTGTGGATAATTCACGAATTGAGGAAGACAAAATGAAACAACGTACAAAACGCAAAATGGTTTGGACCCTTGCACCGATCGCACTGCTGTCGGGTGGCGCCGCACTGGCGCAACAAGCCCCAAGCGCAACGGGCGCGGCCCCTACCGAAGTGCAGGAACAGCAGATGGAACGCATCGTCGTCACCGCGACCAAGCGCTCGACCCTGCTGCAAGAGACGCCGATCGCGGTCACCGCCTACAGCCAGGTCACGCTCGACAACGCCGGCGTCAAGGACCTGACCTCGCTGCAGGTGATGGTGCCCAACCTGGTCGTCGAGCAGCACGGCGACTCCGGCGGCGTGCACGTGTTCATGCGCGGCGTCGGCTCGACCAACCACACCGAAATCGGCGACCCGGCCGTCGCCTTCCACGTGGACGGCGTGTATTCGCCGCGTCCGCAAGGCGCCACGGTGCTGATGTACGACCTCGACCACGTCGAAGTCGCGCGCGGCCCGCAAGGCACGCTGTCGGGCCGTAACGCGACCGCCGGTTCGATCAACCTCGAAACGGCCAAGCCGCGCTTCGATAAATTCAGCGGCAACGCGTCGGCCGTGGTCGGCGACTACAACCGGATCGGCATGACGACCGCGCTCAACATCCCGCTGTCGGACGAACTGGCGCTGCGCATCGCGGCCATCAGCGACCGCCACGACGGCTACATCGCGTTCCAACCGCGCTCGAACGTGGTGTCCGGCCAGCGCAAATACATGGCCGGCGACCAGCTCGGGGCGCGCATCACCGCCGCGTGGCGTCCGAGCGCCAATTTCGACCTGCTGGCCGCAGCCGAATACTACCGCGACAACGGCACCGGCAACGTGGCGCTGATGCAGCGCCCGCGCGCAGGGCAGGACATCTACTCGGCACAGATCGACACCCCGGGCGCGCTCGACCAGAGCAGCGTCACCTACCGCACCCGCATGAACTACCGGCCCAACGACGCGCTCGAGCTGTCGTACATCGGCAGCGTGAGCCAGCTCAAGCGCACCAACGCGAGCGACAACGACGCCGGCGTGCTGCCGGGCTTTAAGCAGGAGCACCGCACCGAGTGGTCCAAGTTCGACAACTACACGCACGAACTGCAGCTCAAGTCGGCCGACGAGGCGGCCAGGCTGCAATGGATCGTGGGCGGCTTCATGATCCACGAAGACAACAGCATCCGCTTCGACATCGACATCTCGTCGTCGGCGGTGCCGGCGGGCCTGGGCCCGATCGTGGTCCATCCGACCCAGCCCAACGACACCGCGTGGGCGATGTCGTTCATCCAGCCGAAACGCACGCTCGACTCGAAGGCGGTGTTTGGCCAGACCAGCTACGCGCTCAATAAAGACTTCAAGTTGACCGGCGGCGCGCGCTACACGGTCGAGCAAAAGGACGACACCGGCGGGCGCAACTGGGTCTGCCCGAACTTCGGATCGACCATCGGCACCGGCGGCCACTTGATCGGCGCGGGCGGGCCGGTCACGGCGGCAACCTGCGCCAGCTCGTTCGCCCCGGGTACCTGGCCGGGCGGCGGCGACAACTCGGCCACCTCGCCGGAAGAAAGCTCGGCCACCTATCTGGGCCGGCTCGAGTACGCGTTCAGCAAGGACGTCAACGGCTACGCGTCGGTGTCGACCGGCTTCAAGTCGGGCGGCTTCGGCGACGGCGGGCGCTTCTACAAGCCCGAGTACATCACGAACTACGAGCTCGGTCTCAAATCGGAGTGGTTCAACCGCGCGCTGACCTTCAACGTCTCGGCCTTCATGATGAAGTACAAGGACATGCAGGTGTCGTCGGTCGAGCGGCTGCCGAACGGCCAGCAGCAGGTCGTCACGGGCAACGCGGCGCGTTCGAGCATCAACGGCGTCGAGACCGAGTTCAACTGGCGCATCAGCAAGCAGGACCGCCTGATGGGCAATGCGAACTGGCTCGACGCCACCTACGGTGATTTCGAGACCTGCGATTCGGTGTACCAGAATTGCGCGACCCAGAGCATCAACCTGAAAGGGAACAAGCTGCGCCACGCACCGACCTTCTCGCTCACGGCCGCTTATGAGCACGACTTCGCGCTGGCCAACGGCAAGCTGACCCCGCGCCTGTCGATGCACTACCAGACCAAGTCGTTCGTGAGCGAGTTCAATACGACACCTGGCGCGGCGACCTTGGCGGGCAGCTTTGCCGATGCACGCGAACAGAAGGCTTACGGCACGCTCGACGCGGCCTTGCGCTACGAGACCAACAACAAGAAGTGGTTGGCCGAAGTGTTCGTCATGAACGCGACCGACGAAGCGGTCAAGACCGACGCCAACTGGGTCGCCGCAGGCACGCCGGGCCAGACCTGGGTCGGCTTTTACAACGCGCCGCGCACCATGGGCGTGCGGATCGCGACCAAGTTCTAAGGTAGCCTTAGTTTTTGAAGTGGCATTAATCATCTCCTGATGGGTGGGCGGAGCTGCCGCCAACCACCAGTTCGCCCCGCGCCGTTGTCCCCGGCGCGGGGTTTTTTTACGTCCATTTTTATGTGCCGGCGATGCCGGCAGGGCCTAGCGCTTGGCTGGTTTTGCGACCTCGAGCGCGACTATCCGGGCTGCCAGCGACGCGCCGTCGACGATGATTTCGGCGACCGAGATGGGCAAGCTGAAGCGACGCGGACCGGCGCTGCCGGGATTGACGAACAACACGCCGTCGCGCTCGTCGACGCGGGGCTTGTGCGAGTGCCCCGCGACGACGGCATGCACGCCGGCCGCGGCGGGGTCGATAGCGAGTTGGGCGATATCGTGAATGACGTAGATGAAGATTTCGCCGACTCGCAGGAACTCGGTTTCGTTGATGCTATCGGCCCAAGCGCCTTTGTCGTTGTTGCCCCTGACGACAGTCAGCGGCGCGATCGCGCGCAATTGCTCGAGGATGGCCGGGTCGCAGATGTCGCCGGCGTGGATGAGGTAGTCGCTGCCTTGCAAAGCCGCTGTCGCTTCGGGCCGGAGCAGGCCGTGGGTGTCGGAGATGATACCTATGCGAATCATGACGACGATCTCTTGAGTGGTTGGCGACGGGGAGGCCGTCTCCGCTCACAGGGTAATCGATTTGGCGTGTAAACGTAGCGCGCACCGATACATTGAGTCGCTTCAGAAGTCGTGAAGACTGCACTCAAACATCACAAACCAACATCGTCCTCGCGGAGGCGGGGACCCATAGAACGTTAGCTCTAAGCCGACGCTCTATGGGTCCCCGCCTCCGCGAGGACGATGTTGGTTTATGATTTTTGGGGTTTTCCGGATACGATTTTTGAGGCGTCCCAACCGCTAATTTAAAATCGCAATCCTACAACTCCCACTTCTTCCACGCCGACAGCACGGCGTTAGGATACTGCGGCTTGCCGCGGCTGCCGTTGTAGCGGCCCAGCGCGAGGTACAGGTCGCCCGACTCCATGTCGAGATACATGCGCAGGATCGCGCAGCCGTAGCGCAGGTTGGTCTGCATGTGGAACAGCTTCTTGCGGTCGTCGTCGCCGACCACCTTGGCCCAGAACGGCATCACCTGCATGTAGCCGCGCGCGCCCACGATCGAGACCGCGTACTTGCGGTAGGCCGACTCGACCTGGATCAGCCCCAGCACCATGCTCGGATCGAGCCCGGCTCGGCGCGACTCGTACCACGCGGTCGCGAGAAACTCGTTGCGCACCTGGTCGTCGGGCAGCTTGCGTTTGAGCCGCCCCGACATTTCGGTGAGCCAATGCTGGTAACGCACGCGCGCCGCCTCGTCCTTGAAGGTGGGGACCGGCGGACGCGCATCCCGGATCGCATTGGCCAGCGCCAGCCGGACCGAGTCGGCGATCGCCTCCTCTTTCTGGTTGCCGGCGCTCGCGTTGGAACCGGCGGCCAAGGCCAGCGCAAACAAGGCGCGCGCTACCCACGCAACTGGGCGGCGCGCACCGCCGGCGGCCTGGTTTTGTAGAACGCCGATCACGAACTCAGTTTGCCTTGAAGGAACTCGACGATCGCTGCCGGGGTCACGGCGGTCGCTTCGGTGTCGCGCCGGCCCTGGTACTCGAGATTGCCCTCTTTGAGCCCGCGCTCGCCGATGACGACGCGGTGCGGCACGCCGATCAGCTCCCAGTCGGCGAACATCGCGCCCGGGCGCAGGCCGCGGTCGTCGACGATCACGTCGACGCCGGCCGCCTGCAGCGCGCTGTACATGCGCTCGGTTTCGTCGCGGACCATCTCGCTCTTGTCGTAGTTCATCGGGCACAGCACCACTTCGAACGGCGCGATCGCGCTCGGCCAGATGATGCCCTTGTCGTCGAAGTTCTGTTCGATCGCCGCGCCCAGGATGCGCGTCACGCCGATGCCGTAGCAACCCATTTGCAGCGGCGCCGGCTTGCCGTTCTCGTCGAGGAAGGTGGCCTTCATCGCGGCCGAGTAGGCGGTGCCGAGCTGGAACACGTGGCCCACTTCGATGCCGCGTTCGATCGCGAGCACGCCCTTGCCGTCCGGCGAGGCGTCGCCCTCGACCACATTGCGCAGGTCGGCCACGAGCGGCTCGGCGACGTCGCGGCCCCAGTTGGCGCCCGTGTAGTGGAAGTCTTTGTCGTTGGCGCCGCAGACGAAATCGGCCATGTTGGCGACGGTGCGGTCGGCCACCACGGTGACCGGCGCGCGCGTGCCGATCGGGCCCAGGTAGCCGGGCACGGTGCCGTAGCACTCGAGGATTTCGGCTTCGGTGGCGAAGCGGTGCGTGGCCAGGCCGGGCACCTTGGCCACTTTGACCTCGTTGAGTTCATGGTCGCCGCGCAGCAGCAGCATCCAGTTTTCCTTGACCTGCTTGCCGTCGACTTCTTTTTCGACCGTCAGGGCGATGGTCTTGACGGTGCGGTTCAGTTCCAGGCCGAGCAACGCCGCCACCTGTTCGCACTTGGTGGTGCCCGGGGTCGACGTTTTGGCCAGCGCGGCGGTGGCCGGCGCGCGTTCGGCGGCCAGCGGCATGGCCTCGGCCGCCTCCATGTTGGCGGCGAAGTCGGAGGTCGGGCAGTACACCAGCGCGTCTTCGCCGGTGCTGGCGATGACGTGGAATTCGTGCGAGCCGGTGCCGCCGATGGCGCCGTTGTCGGCCGCCACCGCGCGGAAGCGCAGGCCGAAGCGCGTGAAGATGGCGCTGTAGGCGTCGAACATGACCTTGTAAGAGGCTTGCATGCCGGCCAGGTCGCGGTCGAACGAGTAGGCGTCCTTCATCGTGAATTCACGGCCGCGCATCAGGCCGAAACGGGGACGGCGCTCGTCGCGGAACTTGGTCTGGATATGGTAAAAATTGAGCGGCAGCTGGCGGTACGACTTGATCTCGCCGCGCACGACGTCGGTGATGACTTCTTCGGAGGTCGGCTGGATCGCGTATTCGCGCCCGTGGCGGTCTTTCACGCGCATCAGCTCGGGACCCATCTTGTCCCAGCGGCCGGTCTCTTGCCACAGCTCGGCCGGTTGCACGAGCGGCATCAACAGTTCGATGCCGCCGGCCTTGTTCATTTCGTCCCGGATGATGGCTTCGACTTTGCGGATCACCCGCAGGCCGACCGGCATATAGGTATAAATGCCGGAACCAAGGCGCTTGATCATCCCGGCGCGCATCATCAACTGGTGGCTGACGATTTCGGCGTCGGAAGGCGCTTCTTTTTGAGTTGAAATAAAAAATCGGGAGGCGCGCATTGGTGAATTCTTTTTAAAAAGAGAGGGTTATAATCAACCTAATTTTAAAGGATTAGCTGGCTGATGCGTCCAATCTTTGTACAAATGGGTCCGTTTCTTGCTGTTCCCGCCGTTTTCGTACCC
The DNA here is from genome assembly GCA_040384885.1 of Pseudomonadota bacterium. Classification (GTDB taxonomy): domain Bacteria; phylum Pseudomonadota; class Gammaproteobacteria; order Burkholderiales; family Burkholderiaceae_D; genus Telluria_A. The sequence goes on from JAZKIN010000012.1 coordinate 12,427, forward strand.
CGAAAACCCCGGCGGGGGGAAGTATTTCCTGCGGATTTGTGGGTAAAAATGTAAGAAGACGCTCTGCCCGGCAGAAAGTTTCGAGGTGCTTTATGCTCGATCGTGAAGGGTTCAGGCCCAACGTCGGCATCATCCTGCTAAACGCCCAGAACGAGGTGTGGTGGGGCAA
>JAZKIN010000013.1:0-44676 GCA_040384885.1 Pseudomonadota bacterium
CTTACCGGATTCAAGCCGCACTTTAACTGTCCAACAAAAAGGGGCTAGTTCACCTTCGCGAGGACGATGTGGGGTTTGGCTTAATTCGGCACTGTCATCGAGGGCGCTTAAAACGCTTCCCAATCGCTGCCGGTGGCCGGCTGCTTTGCCGGGGCGCCGGCCAAGCGGGCCGGCGCGCCTTCCGCCTTGCGCCGTGCCGGACGGCGCGGCGCCATCTGGCCCAAGACCGGCGCGCGTGCCGGCGCCGCCGCCACATGATTCGAATGGATCCTGAACACACTGACCGCATGCGCCAAACTGTTGGCCTGCTGCTCCATCGACTCGGCCGCCGCGGCCGCCTCTTCGACCAGCGCCGCGTTCTGCTGCGTCACGGCGTCGAGCTGCGCGATCGCGCCGCTGATCTCGTGGATGCCCGAATTCTGCTCGCCCGTCGCCACCGCGATGTCGTTGATGATCGCGTTGACCCGCTGCACGCTCGAGACCACCTCCTCCATCGTGGTGCCGGCATCACCGACCAGCTTGGTGCCCGCCTCGACCTGCAGCACCGAGTCGCCGATCAGCGTCTTGATCTCTTTGGCGGCCGCCGCCGAGCGCTGCGCGAGGTTGCGCACCTCGGCCGCCACGACCGCGAAGCCGCGGCCCTGCTCGCCCGCGCGCGCCGCCTCGACCGCCGCGTTGAGCGCGAGGATGTTGGTCTGGAAGGCGATGCCGTCGATGACGCCGATGATGTCGACGATCTTGCGCGACGAGGCATTGATGGCGCCCATCGTATGGATCACCTGGGCCACCGTGTCGCCGCCGCGCAGCGCGACGGCCGACGCCGCGGCCGCCAGTTTGCTGGCCTGGTTCGCGTTGTCGCCGTTCTGCTTGACGGTCGAGGTCAGCTCCTCCATCGACGAGGCGGTCTCCTCGAGCGAACTGGCCTGCTCTTCGGTGCGCGAGGACAGGTCCTGGTTGCCGTGCGCGATTTCGGTCGAGGCCTGGCAGATCGCCTCGGTGCCTGAGCGTACCTTGCCGACGATGTCGGCAAGGCTGTCGTGCATCGCCTTGAGCGCGTTGAGCAAGATGCCGATTTCGTCCGAGCCGCCGGTGCGGATCACCGTGGTCAGGTCGCCGCTGGCGACCGTGCGCGCGATCCCGACCGCCGCCGCGAGCGGCACGGTGATGCTGCGCGCGAACCAGTACATGATCGCCGTGCCCGCGAGCACCGTCAGCAGCATGGCAAGCGCCATGCGCTCGGTCGCCGCGCGCTGGCCCGCGTCGAGCTCCTTTTCGGCGCGCGCGGTGTTGGCGGCCGAATGCGCCTGGAAGTAGCTCACGACCTCGCCAATCTTGGCCGTGGGCGCCCGGTCCAGGCCACGCGCAAGCAGGTCGACCGCCTTGTAGCTTTCGGGGTTGGTGCCGTCGTAGGTGGCCAGCGCCGCGAGGTTGGTTTTTTCAAATTCCTCGTGCATGCGCTGGGCCTCGGCCACCAGCGGCGTTTGCACTTTGAGCGTGACGAGGTCGCCCTCGATCTCGGCGAGCGCGGCGCGCGTGGCCTGCCCGTATTCTTTGAAAGCGGCCGTATATTTGGCCAGTTGCTCAGGATCGCCACCGCGCAGCAGGATGTTCTTCCATTCCTGCACCTGGGTCTTGAACGCGACCTGCGCGCCGCGCGCGTCGTCGGTCACTTCGGCCAGTGCGCTCTCGCGCGCCATCGACTTGTCGCTTTCTCGGTTGGCGTCGTCGAGCGCGATCCAGCCGCTCAAGCCCATGCCGAGCACGGCGATCAGGAAAAACACGCCCAGCAAGCCAAGGCGGGCGGCGATTTTTAGGTTGGCAAGCTTCACGATTTCCTTTGCAATTTTCTAGCGAAGCCGAATAATGCCCTAAAACAACTTTCTCTGGTGAAATATCAGAGTCACTTTGTTATCGGAGTTTTAATAGGCGTACGTGCCCGCCGACTCACCGTCCTCGTACATGGGGGTGTCGCAAAAGGGGGCAAGGATCTGGAGTTGGCGCTAATACGCTTCAGAAATCGCGAAAGTGCTAGCTTCTAATACCTCAAACCAACATCGTCCTCGCGCATGCGGGGACCCATAGAACAGTTGCTTTGAGCCGCTGTTCTATGGGGGGGAGGCATGCCTCCCCGCCTTCGCGAGGACGATGTTGGTTTTTGATATTTAATTTTCTCCGACGCGATTTCTGAAGCGTATTAGGCGCCAATTCCAGCACATACCCCTTTCGCGACACCCTCGCATGCGCGGAAGATGTTGGTGTGGCTATGCTATAAATGTTCTGGCGGCGCGTGCGGAATGCTGCGTGCAGAAAACTAAAACCCTTTAAAACTCTTCCCAGTCGCTCGTGGCCGGCACCGGCTTGCCGGGCTTGGCGGGCGCGGCCGGGGCGTGCTCGTCGCCCGCTTTGGCGCTCACCTCGTCGCCAATCCTTGCGCGCGCGGCATCGGCTTGGCGCCGCGCCGCAACGTCGAGCTGGCGCCGGCTCGCGTTGCGCTGGGCGGCCTGACGGATCGGGGCGCGCGCTGCCGGTGCGCCGGCCACACTGTCGGCGTGGATCTTGAACACACTGACCGCGTGCGCCAGGCTGCTGGCCTGGTGCTCCATCGACTCGGCCGCCGCGGCCGCCTGTTCTACCAGCGCCGCGTTCTGCTGGGTGACGGCGTCGAGCTGCGCGATCGCGCCGCTGATCTCGTGGATGCCGGCGTTCTGCTCGCCCGTCGCCACCGCGATTTCGGTGATGATCTGGTTGACCCGCTGCACGCTGGCCACCACTTCCTCCATCGTGGTGCCGGCGTCGCCGACCAGCTTGCTGCCGGCCGCGACCTGCGCGACCGAGTCGCCGATCAGGGTTTTGATTTCTTTGGCCGCCGCCGCCGAGCGCTGCGCGAGGTTGCGCACCTCGGCCGCCACGACCGCGAAGCCGCGGCCCTGCTCGCCCGCGCGCGCCGCCTCGACCGCCGCGTTGAGCGCGAGGATGTTGGTCTGGAAGGCGATGCCGTCGATGACGCCGATGATGTCGACGATCTTGCGCGACGAGTCGTTGATCGCGCCCATCGTGTTGATCACCTGCGACACGGTGTCGCCGCCGCGCAGCGCCACCTTCGATGCCGCGGCCGCCAGTTTGCTGGCCTGGCTCGCGTTGTCGCCGTTCTGCCTGACGGTCGAGGTCAGCTCTTCCATCGACGAGGCGGTCTCTTCGAGCGAGCTGGCCTGCTCCTCGGTGCGCGAGGACAGGTCCTGGTTGCCGTGCGCGATCTCGATCGAGGCCTGCGAAATGGCGTCGGTGCCGGCGCGCACCTTGCCGACGATTTCGGCCAGGCTGTCGTGCATCGCCTTGAGCGCGTTGAGCAAGATGCCGATCTCGTCGGTGCCGCCGGGCCGGATGTCGGAGGTCAGGTCGCCGCTGGCGACCGTGTTGGCAAGCTCGACCGCGTCGTTGAGCGGCCCGGTGATGCTGCGCGAAAGCCAGAACATGAAGGCCGAACCGGCCACCAGCAGGACGACGCCGGCCAGTGCCAGCTGCAAGACCGCCGCGTGGCGAAAATCGCGCAAGTCCTTGCTCGACTTTTGGAACACCGCGGCCATCTGCGCCTCGACGAACTTGGCGATGCCGTCGATCGCGGCGGTCGCGTTGCGGTCCTGGCCCTTGACCATGGCGTCGACCTGCTTATAGCTTTCGGGGTTGGTGCCGTCGAAGGTGGCCAGCGCGGTCAGGTAGTTTTTTTCGAGTTCCTCGGTGCTGCGGACGGCGGCGGCCACGAGCGGCGTCGGCATGCCGAGCTTGACGAGGTGCGCCTCGGTGATCGCCAGCTTGGCGCGGGTCTCCTTGCCGCCCTCCTTGAACGCGGTCGTGTATTTCTCGAGCTGCTCGGCGTCGCTGCCGCGCAACAGGAGGTTCTTCCACTCCTGGATCTGGGTCTTGAACGTGACCTGGCCGATGCGCGCCGCGTCGATCGCGTCGGCCAGCTCGGCCTCGCGCTGCATCGCCGCGTCGCTGGTCTGGTGGGCGCGCTCGAGCGCATACCAGGCGCCGATGCCGAGCATCGTCACGGAGACAAAGAAAAATATGCCGAGCACGCTAAGGCGTGTCGCGATCTTCATATTGGCAAGCTTCACAAGGTTTCCTTTTTCTGTCTCTACAGACTTTAATAATGCACTAATTCAATATTCCTCGCCCCGTCAGCTGCCATTTTGATCGAGCCGGAAACGCGTGCTGTCCGGGCGGCCGGGCAGGTTCAGGCGCGCCACGGACGCCGGCGCCTCGCTCACGACCACGCCGCGGCGCAGCACCAGGCGGCGCGCCGCGCGCAGCCGGATCGCCTCGACCGTGCTGCCGGCGTCGAGCAGCACCAGGTCGGCGTGGCGGCCTGGGGCGATGCCGTAGCCGTCGAGGCCGAGGATGCGCGCCGGCGCCTCGGTCACGGCCAGGAAGCACTGGTGCATCGCGTCCTGGCCCGTCATCTGGGCCACGTGCAGGCCCATGTGGGCGACCTCGAGCATGTCGCCCGATCCGAGGCTGTACCACGGGTCCATCACGCAGTCGTGGCCGAAGGCGACGTCGATGCCGGCGGCCAGCAGTTCGGGCACGCGCGTCATGCCGCGCCGCTTCGGATAGCTGTCGTGGCGGCCCTGCAGGGTGATGTTGATGAGCGGGTTCGCGATCGCGGCCACGCCCGCCTCCCGCATCAGCGGCAACAGCTTGCTCACATAATAATTGTCCATCGAATGCATCGAGGTCAGGTGCGAGCCGGCCACCCTGCCCTGCATGCCCAGCCGCAGCGTTTCGCTCGCGAGCGTCTCGATGTGGCGCGACATCGGGTCGTCCGACTCGTCGCAATGCATGTCGACGCGCAAGCCCTGGTCGGCCGCGAATTCGCACAGCAGGCGCACCGATGCGGCGCCGTCGGCCATGGTGCGCTCGAAATGCGGGATGCCGCCGACCACGTCCACGCCCAACGCGACGGCGCGCTTGAGGTTGGCGAAGGCGTTCTTGTTGCGCAGCACGCCGTCCTGCGGGAAGGCGACCAGCTGCATGTCGATATACGGGGCGACGCGGCGGCGCACCTCGAGCAGCGCCTCGACCGCGAGCAGGCGGTCGTCGCAGATGTCGACGTGGGTGCGGATCGCGAGCAGGCCGCGCGCCACGGCCCAGTCGCAATACTGCATCGCGCGCGCGACCAGCGCATCCTGGGTCAGCTGAGGTTTGAGCTCGCCCCACAGCGCGATCCCTTCGAGCAGCGTGCCCGAGGCGTTCACGCGCGGCAGGCCGTAGCTGAGCGTGGCGTCCATATGGAAGTGGGCGTCGACGAACGGCGGCGTCACGAGGTCGCCCTGGGCATCGATCTCGCGCCCGCCCTGCAGCGCCAATTGCGGGCCGAGCGCGGCGATGCGGCCGTGCTCGATCGCGATGTCGATGTTGCGCCGGCCGTCGGGCAGGCTGGCGTTGCGTATGACGAGATCCATCATTTCTCCTGTGCGCTTGGAGTTTTTATTGTATCGACAGAGCGTGGGCCAAGTCCAAGCAAATATTTACCGGCGGAACTCGATGCTGCTGTGCGCTCGTTGTTTGGGAATACGGTGGAAAATAGCCGGGTTCACCACCCGTATTCAGGATAGACTAGAATATATTGCATCGCAACATAAACAAATCAAAAGGAAGCTTATGAGCCCCTATTTAGAACAGTTTTCCGCCGCCGGCAAATCGGACTTCGAAGCGCAACTCGGGATCTTCACCGCGATCTTCGGCAAATGCTTCGAGAACACTGAGCGCGCGATGGCCCTCAACCTGCAAGCGAGCCGCGCCGCCATCGAAACCTCGACCGCCGCCGTGCACCAATTCGTGATCATGCTGAGCAGCGTGGCCGAAAACGCCGCGGCACGCGCGCCGGCGCCGGCTGCCGAACGCAAGCCCGCTGCGGCGGCGCAAGCGGCGCCGCGCGCCACGGCGCAAGCCGAGGCGCCGGCCAAGCCTGCGGCCGAGGCCAAGCCTGCGGCCGAGGCCAAGCCGGTTTCAGAGGCCAAGCCGGTCGCAGAGGCCAAGCCGGTTGCAGAGACCAAACCGGCTGCGAAGGCAAAGGCGGCCGACGAGGCTGAACCCGCACCGGCGGCAAAATCCAAGCCGGCAGAAAAAGCCGAACCCGCACCGGCGGCAAAAGCGAAGCCGGCAGAAAAGGCCGAGCCCGCGCCGGCCGCAAAAGCGAAGCCGGCAGAAAAAATCGAACCCGCGCCGGCGGCGAAGGCGAAGGCGAAGCCGGCAGACAAAGCGGAACCCGCACCGGCCGCAAAATCGCAGCCGGCACAAAAAGCCGAACCGGCGCCGGCGGCAAAGGCCAAGCCGTCCGCCAAAGCCGAACCGGCCCCGGAAGAAAAAGCCAAGCCGGCAAGCAAGGCTGCCGCCGCCAAACCTGGCGCCAAGAAGGCGGCGCCATCGGCCAGCGCGGCCAAAAAGCCCGCCACGACCGCCAAGAAGAAATAAGCACCAGCTCAGCAGGGCTTCGGCAAACGGAGTAAATTAGCGGGCTTCGGCCCGCCAATCGTGCGCGGGCCCCGCTATCGAGGGACGGGGTATGGGTTTGTTCACGCTTGTGTTTGGCTTCGTGCGCCGCCACTGGGGCTCCTACGCGGCCTCGGCGCTGATGCTGACCGGCGTGGCGGCGCTGACGGTCTGGGTGCCGCGCAAGATCGGCACCATGATCGACGCCATGGCCGCGCGCACCATGCGCCAGGACCAGTTGCTGATGGAACTCGCGCAGCTGCTCGCCATCGGCGTGGCGATCTACATCTTGCGCGTGAATTGGCGCTTGCGCCTGTATGCCGCGGCCTACCAGCTGGGGCTCGAGCTGCGCGCCCGTTTTTACGCGCGCCTGTCAAACCAGGGTGCCTCGTTCTTCCAGCAACAGCGCACCGGCGACCTGATGGCGCTGGCCACCAACGACATCGACGCGATCGAAATGGCCGCCGGCGAAGCGATGCTGGCCGGCTTCGACGGCACGCTCACGCTCGTGATGGTGCTCGGGATGATGACGCTCGGCGTCGACCTGCGCCTGTCGCTGGTCGCGCTGCTGCCGTTTCCGCTGATGGCATTCGCGTTCTGGCGCATCTCGAGCCATATCCACAGCGCCGCGAGCGACTCGCTGAGCAGCTTCGCAGCGCTCAACAACCACGTGCAGGAATCGCTGTCCGGCGTGCGCACCCTGCGCGCGCTCGGCCTCGAACAGCGCAGCGCCGCGCGCTTCGGCGAGCTGGCCGCGCAGGCGGCCGACGCCAGCCACGCCGTGCAAAAATGGGAGGCCGCCTACGAGCCCGCGTTCGGCCTGACGCTGACGGCGGCCGGCGTGCTCACGCTCGGCCTCGGAGGCTACCTGGTCTTGGCCAACGAACTGACCATCGGCGCGCTCACCAGTTTCACGATGTACCTGGGCCAGCTGATCTGGCCCATGTTCGCGGCCGGCTGGGTGCTCTCGCTGATCGGACGCGGGCGCGCCGCGCTGGCGCGCCTGCAGCCGATGCTCGACGCCCCGCTGTCGATCGACGACCATGGCACGCTCGCGCAGATCGCACCCGGAGCGCTGGCGCTGCAAGCGGTGGCCTACGCCTACCCGGGCCAGGAGCTGGCCGCGCTCAAGGACGTCTCGGTCACGCTCGAACCCGGCCAGACCATGGGCCTGGTGGGACCGACCGGCGCCGGCAAATCGACGCTGTTGCGGGTGCTGCTGCGCCAGCTCACGCCACAGCACGGCGCAGTCACATGGGGCGGCCAAGGGCTCGACGCCTACACCCTGGCCACCCTGCGCGACGCGCTCAGTTGGGTGCCGCAGGAGCCGTTTTTATTCTCGGCCACGCTGGCCGAAAACATCGCGCTGGCGCGGCCCGACGCCAGCCGCGCCGAGATCGAACAGGCCGCGACCATGGCCGCCATCCACGACGACATCGCGCGGTTCCCGCAGGGCTACGACACGCCAGTGGGCGAGCGCGGCATCACCTTGTCGGGCGGCCAGCGCCAGCGCGTCGCGATCGCGCGCGCGCTGCTGGCCGACAGCACGCTGCTGCTGCTCGACGACGCCCTGTCGGCGGTCGACACCGGCACCGAAACACGCATCCTCGGCCACCTCCAGCAACTGCGCCGCGCGCGCCCCGGACGCAGCGTGATCATCGCCAGCCACCGCCTATCGGCCGTGGCCGGGGCCGACCTGATCGTGGTGCTGCGCGAGGGCCGCGTGAGCGAATCGGGCACCCACGACGAACTGGTGGCGCTGGGCGGCTGGTACGCCGGCCAGTGGCGCTACCAACAACTGGAGGCCAGCCTCGATGCATCCTGATTCCCCGACCAAACCCGCGCTGGCCCAGACCGCGAAGGCGCTGGCGCTGCTGCGCCGCGCCGCCCACCCCGAGCGCAGACACCTCGGCTGGGCCGTGGTCTGGCTGGTCGTGGCCGCCGCGCTCGAAGTCGCCGGCCCGCTACTGGGCAAGATGCTGATCGACGAACACCTGCTGCCGCGCCGGCACGACTGGCCGCGCATGGCAGCCATGCTCGGCGCGATACTGGTCACCGGCTGGGTCGCGAGCTGGCTGCGCTATCTGCAATTGGTGCGCCTGTCCGGCCTGGCGATGCGCTCGGTGCAGCGTCTGCGCGAATGGGTGTTCGGGCACGTGCTGCGGCTGCCGATGGCGTTCTTCGACCGCGCCATGACCGGCCAGTTGGTCAGCCGCGTTACCAACGACACCGAGGCCGTCAAGGCGCTCTACATCCAGGTGCTGTTCGTGCTCCTCGACAGCGGCATCGTCCTGATCGGCACCATGGCGGCCATGGCCTGGCTCGACTGGCGCCTGATGCTGATCGTGCTCGCGCTGGTGCCGGCCGTGGTGGCCATCGTCTGGCTGTACCAGCGCCTGTCGGCGCCGGCCGTGGCGCGGGCGCGTGCCCTGCGCAGCGACATCAACGGCCAGATTGCCGAATCGATCGGCGGCATGAGCGTGCTCCAGGCCAGCAACGCCGAACAGCGCTTTGGCGAGCGCTTCGGCGCGACCAACCGGGCCCACTATAAGGCGCGCCTGGCCGAGCTGCGCGCCAACGCATTGCTGCTGCGGCCCGCGCTCGACCTGCTCAATGTGGTGCTGCTGGCGATCGTGATCTTCAGCTTTGGGCAGCGTCCCATGAACGCGCTCGAGGTGGGGGTGCTGTACGCCTTCATCAGCTATATCGCGCGCGTGATCGAGCCGCTGATCCAGATCACGATGCAATTCAGCGGCTTGCAGCAGGCGGTGGTGGCGACGGCGCGCGTGTCCGCGCTGCTCGATGAGGTTGGCGCGCCGGAACATACCCGCGTCACGGCGCCAAGGGAGCGTCCCTTGCAAGGGACGCCCGCTGCGCAGGGGCGCGGCACGCCGCACCAATTCCCTGCTTCGCCGCCGGAACATACCCGCGTCACGGCGCCAAGGGAGCGTCCCTTGCAAGGGACGCCCGCTGCGCAGGGGCGCGGCACGCCGCACCAATTCCCTGCTTCGCCTCCGGAACATACCCGCGCCACCGCGCCAGACAAACAGAAATCGCCAGTTTCGCCCTCCGAGAACGCGACCGATAAGGCTTCGACTGTGCACGGTGGGCCCGGTCCGGACGTGCCTGCGCTGCGCATCCGCAAGCTGAGCTTCGCCTACAACCCTGGCAACGACGTTTTACACGACCTCAACCTCGACATCGCGCAGGGTGCTTTTTACGGCATTGTCGGGCATACCGGCAGCGGAAAATCGACGCTGCTTTCGCTGATGCTGCGCTACTACCCGGCGCCCGCCGGCGCGATCGAGATGAACGGCCACCAGCTCGAGGCCATCGACAACGATAGCTTCCGCGCCGAGGTCGGACTGGTGCCGCAGGACCCATTTTTACTGGCCGCATCCGCGCGCGAAAACATCGACATGGGGCGCGGCCTGGCGCAGCAAGAGATCGAGGACGCCGCGCGCGCGGCGCACGCACACGATTTCATCAGCGCGCTCGAACAGGGTTACGACACCGAACTTGGCGAAGGCGGCTCGCGGCTGTCGACCGGCCAAAAGCAGCTGATCGCGATCGCGCGCGCCTTGGCCGGCAAACCGCGCCTGCTGCTGCTCGACGAAGCGACCTCGCACATCGACAGCCAGACCGAGCAGATCGTGCAGGTCGCGCTCAATGAATTGCGCGGGCGCGTGACGATCGTGGCGATCGCGCACCGGCTATCGACGATCCGCGAGGCCGACCAGATCGTGGTCCTCAACCACGGACGCATTGCCGAATTGGGAACCCACGAGCAACTGATGCAGATCGAGGGCGGTTTCTACCAGCGCCTCTACCTGCTGCAACAGTTGGCGGTATGAGCCATTGCGTTGCCGAATAAGCGATTCGCATTCGAGTGCAACGAGCAATGTCGAGTTTAAGTCGGTCCGGCCAAGGTGGACATAGTCGAGCTACGCCTACCGCCTCACAAATGAAAGAACTCTGACCAAAGCTTGGGGAAACATTTCGTAACCGGGGTCTGACCCCGATAGCGAAATTAAATACCAAATTTCTAGACTTTCCAGGGCTACGGCGCGAAAACATGCCGAATAATTTCGTAACCGGGGTCAGACCCCGGTTGTGATTCGCGCCCTACCTTTCGGTTGCGAATAGTACCTTTAGTCACCGCTGTGCTAAGGAGAAATTCTTTCTCAGACTTGCCCTCGCTCCACTCCTTGTCGTCCATTTCGCGCGCTGCGCAGCTCGGTTCCACGGCAGGAACGCCGAGCTTGCGCGGGGTCCAATGCCGGCCCCGCTTTCAGCGCTACGGTCACTACTGCCGAGTCTGTTCGACGTGTCTACGACTTGCGGCTGCCGACTTAATTCTGGGGATTAAATCATGAAAACGAGCAAAAAAAACGGGGCACCTACCGACGGTCCGAGCAACAACGAACGCGCCCACGCAAGCGCTTGCACCATCAGTATCAAAATCAAAAGCAATGGCGACGTGAACATCTATAACTGCGCCGCGCAGCCGCCGGCTGACGCTGCGTGCCCGCCGCCGGAGGACGATGCATGCCCTCCCGGCGTTCCCGGCGCCTGCGTGCCGGTGTCGCTTGGGGCCAAGCCGAAGCAGAGCCGTCGCAACAAGCTCGACAAACTGCTTGCAAACAATCGGGTCCCGAGCGCGCTCGGCGCTTCGCTCTTCCATACGATGCGGCGCTTCCTGGCGGGCAAGGCGCCGGCCAATCCGCTCGAGGAGCGCGGCTTCGCCACGCTGCGCAGTCTGCCCAAGGATTTGAAACGGGTGCTGTCGTGCGCCAGCGATTCGCTCGACAGCCTCTCCAGCGGCGAGCGCAACCGCCTGTTCCACGCGGGCCTCTTGCCAGCAATCGAGCAACCGGTCGACCCCGCGCAATTGGCAGCCGCGTTCGCCCAGGAGGTCGCCGATCGCGTCGGCATCGCGGCCTTCAACGACGCAGCCTGTGCGACGACCGAGCATCCCGGCCGGGTGCGCGTGCGGCCATTCGTGCCGGGGGAAGAAAATTTCGATCCGCTGGTGAGGATCTGCCGCGTCAACGGATTGCGCACCAGTTCTTTCACGCCGCCACTTGCGCTGGGCGACTACACGCCGGCCGAAGTGCAGCAGCGCTGCCGCGTGATTATGGAGGGCAACGAAGCGAGGCAGGTGTGTGACGTACAGACCGCCGACTGTCCCGGCAACACCGTGGCCGGCGTATGCCAGCGCGTTCTCGAGATCGAAGCGGGCCAGGGCCTTGTGGTCGAGGGCGTCAACTTTTCGAGCGTCGATGCCACGGTGAGGATAGCGGCCAGGGCCGCGCCACAAACAGTGCTGCGCGAAGTTCCCGCCCAGGTGTGCGGCGACGACGAGACACCGCTCACCGAACGGATTCAAGGGCAGGACCGCCTGATCCTCGATTGCCGCGTGCACGATCGCCTCACTTTCCAGATCCCCGGCGACCTCGCTCCCGGCGTGTACGCTTTCCAGGTCGCCGTCCCGAATGTCAGCCCCTTCCCCGGCCATGGCCCCGTGCTGCTGTCGAACCTCGAGTACATCAGTGTCGCCACGCCATCGAGCGCGCGCTTCGAGATCAGAAGCGAGACCCTGTTCGCGCGCGCGGAAACCTCGCCGGCGTCCTTTGGCTCGGACGAAGTGGGCATCCGGATCCTCGCGGTGCCGCTGTTCCCCGACCTGTCGTCGGGCGAGGCGCAGTTGCCCAACGGTGGCGCGGCGATCCGCTTCACCGACGTCGACAGCGGCGAGACGCGCGCCATGGACCACGTGCTTTTCTCGCACCAGCAGCCGATTGCCGGCGTGGCGCTGTCGATCAGGGGCTTCGAGATCGATGGCGAAGATGCATTCGAAAAACAGATCGAGAGCACCCTCGATGTGTTCATTTCGATCCTGAAAGACCAATTGGCGTTTGTGCTCGACCATCTCAAAGAGGCCGGCGGCATCGCCAGCAAGCTCGCCAGCTTCGGCCTGCAGGGGTTGATCGCGGGCGCGATCGCCGTCGCGGTGGTCGTCGCGATCGATGTATTTGTTGCACTGTGGGCCCCGGCCGATCCGATCATCGAGGACGTGATCGGCCCCAGCACGCAGGATCTGGTGGAACTGACGAGCGTGGAGTTTGCGCTGCCGCCAACGAGCGAACATGTCACTCCGCAGGGGATCAAAGTCAAGGTGACGCCGCTTGGCAAGATTCCCGGCCAGTACCGTGAGCGGCGCGAGTACATCAGCGACGACGAGGACAGCCGGTACGAGATTGTGTTCCGTTACAATCGACTCGCGTAGGGGCTGAAACCCTCGGGTTCCGATGCTGCCGGCGGCCCGGCGCGGCCGCCGTCAGCTATTCAATATTGTATGGCCCACGTTCGGGCTATACAGTTTTGCATGGCTCGCCGCACGCCCTCAGGTGTGCGGCGGCGGGCGCCATGGCACTATTGCCGCAAGATTTTCTCGATTGCCTTTCCCTTTGCCAGCTCATCGATCAGCTTATCCAGATAGCGGATCTTCTGCATGAGCGGATCATCGACTTCCTCCACACGCACCCCGCAGACCACGCCCTTGATCAGCGCAATGTTGGGATGCATTAATGGGGCTTGCGCGAAGAAGGTTTGAAAATCGTTTTCAAGTTCGATTTGCCGCTGCAACCCGGCCATGTCATAGCCCGTGAGCCAACAAATGATTTCGTCGACCTCCTCTTTGGTGCGGCTCTTGCGTTCGGCTTTGTGGACGTATAAGGGATAAACCTTGGCGAATGCGGTGGCGAAAATTCGATGCGTTGACATTGTCAGTCCTATTTATTAATTGGCTGCATCTGGCGGCCGGCCGTGAGAAGTTCTTCTGCCTTCAGTTTCAGCTCTTCGTAATGCGCATCGACCTCGGTGCGCTTTTTTTCTGCCTGCGCGCCCGAACAGGCAATGCAGTTTCGTCCGGGTCCAAATTTGCTCCCTAAGTTCAAGTGCTACTGTTCGTTCCTGGTAACGATGCACCGTCTGGTTTGACGACTTGTAGGCGCTTGAGCGCTTCACGCACAGTCAGGGGCGACAGTATCGCGATATGGCATTGCACGAACTGGCGCACCGATTCGGGCTCCCATCGGGCAAAATCGCGCAGCGCCCAGCCGATCGATTTGCGGATGAAAAATTCCTTCTCGGGCCCGAGTCGTTCGGCGTAATCAAACAGCCGGTGCCGATCGGTTTCGAGCCGCCACCCTAGTTGATGCAACATCGCCGCCCGGCGAACCCAAAAATTGCCGTCATTTACCCACTGGTCCATCATTGCCTGACCAGAAATCCGGTCGCTACCGCGTAGCACGGCCCCGATGACCGAAGTCAAGCCATCGACCGTTTCCCACCAAGAGTCCGTCTCCAGCAGCTCGCGCAATGCGGGAATGTCGGAGCTAGCCAGCAAGCGACGGTGCCGCACAAGCAGGTCGATGGCCGTGTAGCGATATTCACGTTGCGGTTTCTTCCATAGCGCCTGGGCTAGGCCGAGCAAGGATTGCGCCGACGCCATCGGTTGCGCGATCAGGGCCATGACCGCCTCGCGCCGTGTCGGTGCGGGTAGGCCGATAAACACATAGCGATCGAGTAAATAGCGCTCCATCCTTACTGCCATAGCACGGTCCGCGAGCGGCGCGAATGCGGCTTCGACAGAATCGATGAATTGATCTTGCGTCATGCTTCAGTCCCCTCTATCGGTGCCAACTTCCTACCTTTGTTCGCGACGGCGATCCAATTATCGCCCATCCGCCTGCGCTTGGCCCGGCCCCCGATACACTCGCGATTTCCGGCGTCCCTGCCGCAATATTAACGCGCCTGGTGCCGGTTGTAGGCATACCCGACCAGCACCGCCGCCGCACCGACGACGAGCTGTGTCACCAGCGCCTGCATATTGGTCGCCCCGCTAAAGCCGACCATGTCGAGCATCGGCTGCTGCTTGCCGTTGAGGACCACATAGCACGCGAACATGAACAGCGCCAGGAAAGTGCGCGAGGTGCGGCTCAGGCGCCCGAACATGCTCGCCAGCGCGCCCAGCGCGAACACCCCGGCCACCACGGCCGCGGCGCGCAGCGGCTCGCCGAGCGACCAGCGCAGCGCGATCGGCCCCATGATCATCAAGCCGAGCGCGATCGTCGCGCCGAGCTGGCCGAGGTAGCGCCTTCCGGCGCCGCCGGGAACGGCCCCGCTCAGCGCCTCCATGTCGGCGTCGTAGTCGCGCGTAGAGATGGCGCACACGAGCGCGCCCCAGAACATCACGCCGCCCATCACGACAACCCCGAGCTTGGCCGACGGCGCCAGCAGCGAGGCGCCGCAGACGATGATCAGCACCGCGATGGCCGACGGATTGGCCGCCAGCGTCAGCGCCAGTTCGGCCGCGATGCGACCGGCCAGTCCGGGCAGCACGGCGGCGCCGCGAAACAGTGGCTGTGCGAGCCGCGCAAGCGGCTGGCACCAGCCGTTAAGGATCGCCAGCGGCGAACGCCACACGCTGGCGCGCGAGACCTTGACCCGGTCCGGCGAAAAACGGTGGAACAGCAGGGCCGCAGGCAGCAGCGGCAGCAAAGCGATGGCGCAGCTGGCAAGGCGCGTTAACATGATCTGCACGCTCCAGACCGTGGCCGGCAGCGTGATCGGTGCCAGCTTGGGGTCGAACGGCGAGGCGCCGACCGACAGGTTGGTGGTGCTGAAATGGGTCGCCAGGTTGAAGAAGGTGGCGGCCATGCCCGAGAAATCGACCAGCAGCAGCGGATGAAAACCCTCCTTCGCGTGCTTCTCGACGATCGCCATGATCATCAACTGCGCCAGCATCATAAAAAAATACAGCGCGTCGCCGGCCTTGCCCATCAACAGCGGGTAGCTGTCGAACAGGATCGCGCAGCTGGCCGTGAACAGCACCATCGGCAGCAGCACGACCAGGTAGGTCTGGAGGTAGATCAGCGGTTCGATCGGGCCCTCGCCGCGCAAGGCGTGGCACACCATCATGGTGCCCATGAAGGCGAGCACCAGCGCGCCGAGGTAGGCCACGCCGCCCATCCAGCGCCCGACCAGGAACGCGATGTTGCCGACCGGCGTCGCGCAGATCACGCTGCCGGTGCCGCTGCGGATGTCCTCGGACATGCGTCCGCGCACCAGGTAGAAGCCGGCCAGGCTGAACAAGGTGCCGCCGAAGCACGCGCTGCCGAGCGCCATCGCGCTGCTGGTGTACAGCACGCGCATATCGTCGATCGAGATCAGCGCGTTGGTGCTGGTCGTCGGATCGGGAATCATGGCCCAGCCGATCGCGGCCACCGCCACCAGCGTGACCACGGTCGACAGGCGGCGCATGCGCAGCCGCACCTCGCCCAGGATCAGGATTTTGAGCAGGAACAGGTTCATGCCGCCTGCTCCTGCACCGCATAGCGCTGCGCCATCAGGGCTTCTTCGAGGGTCGGCTCGGCGGCCGTGGCGCCGGCGAACGGGGCGTGCGGATGGGCGATGCGCAGCGCCACGCGCTCGCCCTGGCGCTGTGCGTGCAGCACGTGCACCGTGGCGCGCAGCGCGTCGTAGGCGGCGGCGTCGACATTGGCGCTCCAGACTTGGCCGCGCGCCTGTTCGAGCATCGCGGCGGGGGTCTCGTAGGCCAGCAGTTTACCGCCGCGCATGATGGCCAGGTGGCTGGCGATGCTCTCGACGTCGGACACGATGTGGGTCGACATGATCACCAGTTTGTTGTAACCGAGGTCGGCGAGCAGGTTGCGAAAGCGCAGGCGCTCCTCGGGATCGAGGCCGGCGGTCGGCTCGTCGACGACCAGGATGTCCGGGTCGCCCAGCAACGCCTGGGCGATCCCGAGGCGGCGCCGCATGCCGCCCGAAAAACTCGAGGCCGGGCGCTTGGCGACATCGTGCAGGTTGACCAGTTCGAGCAGCTGGCGGATCTTGGCCGGGTCGCGCACGCCCTTGAGCGCGGCGAAGTACTGCATGAACTCGAGCGCCGACAGGTTCGGATAGACGCCGAAATCCTGCGGCAAAAAGCCGAGCCGGCGCCGGATGTGGCCGGGCTTTTTGGCGATGTCGACGCCGTCGAAGAGTATCTCGCCGCTGCTCGGCTTGGTCAGGGTCGCGATCATCTGCATCAGCGTGGTCTTGCCCGCGCCGTTGTGCCCGATCAGGCCCACCAGCCCGCAGCCGAGCGAGAGCGAGACGCCGCCGACGGCGGTGACATCGCGTCCAAATTTTTTAACGACGTTGCGGATTTCGAGCATCGGGAGACCTATTGTTAGTGTTTATCGTGGCTGCGGAAGGAGTCAATACGGCCAATGTAAGTCAAGCGCCGGCGCGGTGCGCGGGGATTGTGACAGGCGGCATATTTGACGGTATGGGCGGCAAATATCGTTTTAACAATAACAACTGGCATATTGCTATTTATTTTGTGTTTTTTAACACGAAAAATACCGGGACTGGCTGAAAAACAACTAAAAAACAGTCTTTCTCAGGCGCAACAAGAATATAATTGGCCGCAGTTCGCACGCTAGCGCGACCGTGCATTTCACGTCACCAAAGGGAACGATGCTGGCAGGTTTGACCAAACGATCGCCGCGCACTTTGCGCGGCCTACTGCTGGCCCCCCTGTGCCTGGCTGGCGCGCTCGCGTGCGCGCAGCCTGCGAGCGCCCCCGCGCCAAGCCGGCTCGATGCGCGCCTCGAACACCTGCGCGAGATCGGCCGTTTCGCGCCGCACAAGGTACTGCCCGAACTCAAAGAACTCGAAGCGCAGGCGCGCGCCGCCGGCGTGCGCACCAAGACCGACTTCCTGTTCCAAAGCGGGCTGGCCAAGCTCGGGATCGGCCTCAAGCAAGAAGCCTTCGCGCTCGGCGAGGAGCTGTACGCGTTCGGCCTCGCGCAAAAGGACAACCGCGCCATGGCCAAGGGGCAGCTGGTCAAGACCTATTCCGCCTACGACCTGAACCGGCTGGCCGAATCGCACCAATTCGCCTGGGACGCCGAGCGCCTCGCCGACTTGAGCACCGACGTGCCGCTGCAGGTGACGGCGGCGATCGCGTCGGCCCAGTCGCACGGCGAAGAGGGCAATTTCCCGCCCGCGCTGGCCAAGATGCAGGAGGCGGTGGCGCTCGCGCGCCGCCACAACGAGCCCGTGACGCTGGTCATCGCGCTCGACTCGCTGGCCAACCTGTATTCGCAGATGAAGGAATACGACCGCGGCTTCGAAGCTCTCGACGAGGCGGTCAAGCTGGCCGAGAATACCGCCTCGCCCGGGCGCCAGGCCACGCTCAAGAGCACCGAATTCATCCTCGCCAGCTCGACCAACCAGCCGCAGCGAGGACTGCGCGCGCTGCTCGCCGCGCTCGCGCTGCAGCGCCAGATCGACGCCGAGTCGGACATCGTCTACTCGCTCGTCAATCTGTCGGACAGCTACCTTAAAGAACACGACTACTCGCGCACCATCGACTACGGCAACCAGGCGATCGCGGCGGCGCAGCGCATCAACGACGAGAGCAGCGTGGCGACCGCGCGCATCAACATCGGCCAGGCCTATATGGGCATGGGGCGGCTGGCCGAGGGCAAGCGCAATTTCGAAGCCGGCTTGAAGCACTACGAGGAATCCGAGAACAAGCCCGAATTGCAGGGCGTGCTGATCGAATACGGCGGCGTGCTCGAACGCGCCGGCGATTTGCAGGGCGCGGTCAAGGCCTACCACCGCGAACGCGCGCTCTCGAACGAGCTGTTCGAAAAGCAGCGCCAGAAGGCGATCTGGGAGCTGCAGGAGAAATACGAGACCGACAAGAAGCAGCGCCAGATCGAGCTATTGAGCCGCGAGAACCTCGTCAAGTCCACCGAGATCGACAACCGCCGCCTGCAACAGCGGGTCTGGTGGCTGCTCGCGCTGGTGTTCGCGCTGTCGTCGATCGTGGTCACCCTGCTCTACCGCAAGGTGCGCCAGGCCAACGCCCAGCTCGAAGTCAAGAACCTCGAACTGAAGCAGCAAAGCTCGCGCGACCCGCTCACGGCGCTGTACAACCGGCGCCACTTCCAGGAGTTCATGCGCACCCACATGCAGGTTGAAAAGCGCGGCTCCGGCACCTCGGGCGAAGAGATCGTGGGCGCGCTGTTTTTGCTCGATATCGACCATTTCAAGAAGGTCAACGACACCTACGGCCACGCCGCGGGCGACCTGGTGCTCAAGATGATCGCCGAGAACCTGCGCGAGATCCTGCGCGAGACCGACATGATCGTGCGCTGGGGCGGCGAGGAATTCCTGGCGTTTTTGCCGGCCATTCCGCGCAGCGGGGTCGAGGAGATCGCGCGCCGTCTGTTGGTCGGGATCACGGCGCAGACCATCCACTACCAGGGCCACGCGATCACGGTCAATGTGTCGATCGGCTTCGCGCCGTTCCCGCTGTCGCCGGGCGAGCACCCGCTGCCATGGGAGCGCGCGGTCAACCTGGTCGACATGGCGCTGTACCTGGCCAAGGCGCATGGCCGCAACCGCGCCTACGGCGTGCGCGGCTTCGCCAACTTCGCGCAGACCTCGATGGAGGACATCGAGCAGGATCTGGAGCGCGCATGGCGCAGTGGTTTCGTCGACCTGTCGATCGTCTTGGGCAGCAATCACGAATCGACCGAAGAGGAAGTGGCGCAGCATTAGATTGTCAGGGGTCGCCGCGTTAGAAATCGTATCGCCAGAACTTCACAGACCAAAACCAACATCGTCCTCGCGCAGGCGGGGACCCATAGAACGGTTGCTATGAGCTAACGTTCTATGGGTCCCCGCATGCGCGAGGACGATGTAGGTTTAATTTTTTGGTCTCGACCTTCGCGGTTTTTACCGCCGCGACGTTCGACTTACTTGCGCGCCGAATCCTGGATCTTCTCCCCCGCGCGCTCGACCGATTTACCCACTTCCACAGTCGCCTTGCTCAGCCCCTTGCTCGCGTCGGACGCAGCGTCTTCGAGTTTGGCGCCGGCCGCTTCCGCGCTGTCGTTGACGTTCTTGCGCGCCGTGTCGGCCGCATCCTGGACCCGCGTCCTGGCCAGTTCGGCCGCGTCGGTCACGTTTTTCCCGGCCTGGTCGGCGCTCTCGCTGACCTTGCGCGCGGCCGCGTCGGCGGCCTCCTTGCTCTCCCTGACTTCGCGCGCGACCTTCTCGCCCGCGCTCTCGACCGCATTGTCGAGCGCACGCCCCGCCGACTCGGCCGGCCCCGGCGCCGCAGGGTCGCGTTGCCCGCAGCCCGGCAGCGCCAGCAGCATTCCCATCGCGAGCGCGGCGGCGCCCATTGCAGTTGCTTTTTTCATCGTCGTGCCCATCCAAGTGGTTGCCGAAATTATTGCCTCCCAGCATACACCGGCGCGGGAAATCCCGGTTGACAGTTGCGGCGCCAGTGCGCACAATAGAACGACCGTTCGATTTTATCCGCCGCGCCCCCTTCCCGAAAGCCACCCATGCCACTGCCCGCCGACGGCGTCCGCCGCATCTGCCCCTTTTGCGAAGCCTGCTGCGGCCTCGTGCTCGAACTCGAAGACCAGCGCGTGCTGCGCGTGCGCGGCGACGAGGCCGACGTGTTCTCGGCCGGCTTTTTATGCCCCAAGGCGGTCGGCCTCAAGGAGCTCGAGCACGATCCGGACCGCCTGCGCACGCCGCTGATCAAACGCGACGGCAAGTTCGTCGAAGCCAGCTGGGACGAGGCGTATGCCGAAATCGCGCGCCGCCTGCCGCCCATCGTCGCCGAGGGCGGCGCCGACGCGCTGGCCACGGTGCTCGGCAATCCGGTCTCGCACAAGATGGGCTTGACGCTGTACTTCCCGCGCTTGGCGCGCGCGCTCGGCACCCGCAATATGTTCTCGGCCTCGAGCGTCGACCAGATACCCAAAATGCTATCTAGCGGCCTGATGTTCGGCAGCTGGCTGTCGGTGCCGGTGCCCGACATCGAACGCTGCGACTTTTTGCTGATCCTCGGGGCCAACCCGATGGTGTCGAACGGCAGCCTATGGACCGTGCCCGACTTCCGCGGCAAGGCGCGCGCGCTGCGCGAACGCGGCGGCAAGATCGTGGTGCTCGACCCGCGCCGCAGCGAGACCGCCGAGGTGGCCGACGCCCACCACTTCATCCGCCCCGGCGCCGACGTGTTCCTCCTGCTCGGCCTGGCCCACACGCTGTTCGACGAGCACCTGGTGCGCCTTGGCCGGCTGGGCGATCACGTCAACGGCCTCGAACAGCTCGAAGCGGCCGTGCGCGGGTACGCACCGGAACGCGTGGCCGCGCGTTGCGGCATCAAGGCCGACGTCATGCGCGAACTGGCGCGCACGCTGGCCGGCGCCAAACGGGCCGCCGTGTACGGCCGGATCGGCACCTGCACCCAGGAGTTCGGCACGCTCGCGTCGTGGCTCATCGACGTGCTCAACATCCTGACCGGCCATCTCGACGAGGAAGGCGGCGCGATGTTCCCGAAGGCGCCCGCGTTCGCGCCCAACACGCGCGGCGCGCCCGGCAAGGGCCGCGGCATCAACACCGGGCGCCACCGCTCGCGCGTCTCGGGCGCGCCCGAGATGCAGGGCGAACTGCCGATCACCTGCCTGGCCGAAGAAATCGACACCCCCGGCCCGGGCCGGATCCGGGCCCTGATCTCGATCGCGAGCAACCCGGTGCTGTCGGCGCCCAATGGCGCGCGCCTCGCCGCCGCGCTCGAGCAGCTCGACTTCATGGTCAGCCTCGACATCTACCTCAACGAAACCACGCGCCATGCCGACGTGATCCTGCCCGGCCCGTCGCCGCTCGAGGACGCGCACTACGACGTCTCGTTCACCCAGTTCTCGCACCGCAACCACGCGCGCTACAGCGCGCCGGTGCTCGCGCGCGCGCCCGGCCAGCCCGAGGAGTGGGAAAGCGTGATGCGCATCGCCGCCATCGCACAGGGACTGGGCGCGCAGGCCGATATCGGCGCGCTCGACGACGCCACGCTCGAGGAGGATCTGCGGCGCACGCTCGGCGCCGATGGCGAGGCCGTGTTCAAGGCGCTCGCACCGCTGCGCGGGCCCGATCGCCTGCTCGACCTGGCGCTGCGCACGGGTCCCTACGGCGACCGCTTCGGCGCCAATCCTAAGGGCCTGACGCTGGCGCGGCTCAAGGCGGCACCGTCCGGGATCGACCTCGGGCCGATGACGCCGCGCATCCCGGAGGCGCTGCGCACGCCGTCGGGCAAGATCGAACTGGCGCCGCAACTGCTGCTCGACGACCTCGCGCGCGTGGCGGTGCAACTGGCGCTGGCGGCGCCCGACATGGTGATCATCGGGCGCCGCCAGCTGCGCTCGAACAACAGCTGGATGCACAACCTGCCGGCGCTGGCCAAGGGCGCCTACCGCTGCACCGCCCTTGTCCATCCGGACGACGCCGCGCGGCTCGGCCTGGCCGACGGCGCGATGGCGCTGGTCCGCAACGGCGCGCGCAGCATCGAGGTGCAGGTGGCCTTGTCGGACCAGATGATGGCGGGCGTGGTCAGCCTGCCGCACGGCTGGGGGCACGACCTGCCGGGGACGCAGATGGGGGTGGCGGCCGAGCGGCCGGGCGTGAACCTGAATGCGCTGTTGGATGAAAACCTGCGCGACCCGCTGTCGGGCAATGCGGTGTTGTCGGGGATCGCGGTGGAGATGGTGCCTGTCTAAAGCAGGAATGCGGGCGGCGAAAAGGATCGCGATCCACGAGATTTACAAGACCTAAACCAACATCGTCCTCGCGAAGGCGGGGACCCATAGAACGCTAGCTCATAGCAACCGTTCTATGGGTCCCCGCCTTCGCGAGGACGATGTGGATTTTTATATTTCGCTTCCCTTTTTTACGACTGCTGAACGGCTCAATACTTGCGCCCGCCCGGCAACTCAGGCTCGACGACCGTTTGGTCGTGCTTGAAGCTGCGCTTCGACGCCTCGGTCGCGCCGCTTTGCACGCTGTTGTTCGAATAATTTTTGGTCGCGGCCAGCCATTTTTCGTAGCCCTGGCTCACCTGCTCGTTCTGCATCGTCGCATCGGCGGCGATCTGCACGTACACACTCTCCATCGCGGTCTTGGCCTTGGCCAGGTCGGCCGCGCTCATGACCTTGATGACTTCCTCGGGTATGCCCTTCTCGACCGGCAGCGCCGCTTCGAACCTGGCCGAGAAACGGCCGAAGCAGTCGCGCCACTGGCGCACCGCCTTGTCGACCCGGCGCACGCCCTCGTTCGAGGCCGAATTGGCCGGGAACACCGGCGCGACGCATTTGAACTCGCTGAATTTGAGGCCGCCGCCATCGAAGCCGTTGACGTAATACGAGGCGTTGGCGCGCTGCGCGGTTTCACCATTGGCGCCAAGCGCGGCGCCAGCCATCGCCAACGATATCAAAGTCACTGCTAATTTCATGGCCATCTCCGGATTGGGGTTACGCATCGGTATGGGCCGATAATATATCTTTTTACAATGTTTTGTAACTGATTATCGGGCGCTAGCCGTTCGGACATTGGTGGCCGATCCATTCGTTGCCGGCTGCCACGCACCGGAGCATGGCCTGCTGCAGCCGGTGGGCGCGGTCCCTGAGCGCGATGCACTGGCTGTGCTCGGCCTCGACCATCAGCGCGCACACCTCCATCCTGCGGGCGGCGCCGCTGTAATCGCCGCGCGCGATGTCCAACAAGCCCTCCTTGACGAGCTTTTGCACCGACTCCGCCTCCTCGGCGCGCTCCTGGCCCTGGTTGATCCGCTCATGCAGGGCACGCGTCGCGTTGTCGTCTTCCCACTTGCGCGTGAACGCGACCAGCAGCGCGCGCGCCTTGGTGTAATTACCCGCCTGCATCGCGCTGTCGACCGCGGCGCTGACCGTTTGCCAGGATTCGGCGCGGCGGCGTTTTTTCTCGCACCCGGGTTTGGCCGAGTCGATCGCCTTTTGCGCTTTCTCGAGTTGGGCCGGGCGCGCACCTTCGGTCTTGAGCATGACCAGCTCGTCGGCCGCATTCGAAAGCTTGCAGTTTTGGGCCAGCGCGATCACTTCGTCGACGCGCGCTTCGTTCCTTCGTGCGTCGGGTTTGGCGCCAAGCCAGATCAGCCAGAGCACACCGAGCGCGAGCAGCCAGTAGCGTAGCCTGACGGGTTCGCGCAGTGGCGGGCCGGCCGGCGCCGTCGGCGGCTTGGGCGATGGTGGCGCTGCCGGCGACGGCGCGGGCGCAGGCACAGGTGAAGGTGGCGGCGCGGGCACGGGCACCGGTGGCCGCGGCGGCGCTGGCGGCGGCGGAGCGGCGGCGGCCACCGGCACGGCGACCGGCACCGCCGGCGCCGGCGCGCGTGGCGCCGGGTGCGACGCCGCGCCGGCCTGCTGGCCTGTGCCGCAGTAAGGACAATATTTGACCCTGCGCGGCAACGGCCGCACGCAAGCCGGGTGGATGCAGCGGTAGATCGTTTCGCCTTGCGCGGGGCCGGACTCCTTGTTCAACACAATAATGGCGCCTTATTCGGGATCTGGGATGTCGTCGTCCGGGTCGGGAATCGCGGCGCCCAGCAAGGCGGCCAGCTCGGGCAGCTCGGCGGCCGCCTTCCACTTGTCCGCTTTCGGGTCCCACTGCATATTCCAGACCTTGGTGGCCGGGCCGATCGCGCCGCGGCCGACCTGCGCTGCCAGCTCGTTCAGCGAGTACGGGCCCTGCTGCGCCCCGCCGACGAAGGCCTTGTAGCGCGTGGGCGCGGCGCCGGCGGACGGGGCCCGCTTCTCGCGCAGCATCGTGGCCATTTGCGCCGCTTTTTCGTCGAGCAGGTATTCGTACCGGATCGCGCGCTTGTCGACCGCGTTCTCGACCTCCCACGCATAGGCGTCGGCGGCCGAACCGGCGACCGGATCGGTCCATTCGGGCATAAGCTCGGCGGCGGCATCGATATGCCTGGTCGACAGGCCCGGCTCCAGCGCCCGCGCGCGCGCGAACCAGGCCTCGTACAGGCGGCGCGCGGTGATGTTCGGCAGCGACGGCGACGGCAGCTGCGCGCCGGTCTCGTCGACTTCGAGCTTGGGCTCGTACACACGGTGCTGGTAATGGCGCATCAAGGCCGCCAGCAGGGTGAGCCGGTGTGGCCCCATGGCGGCCAGCCGCTCACGCACCGCGCCGATGATCTGCTCGCGGTAATAGGCCGGCAGGCCGTTCGAGCGGATCGCAAACTCGTTGCCGATCTGGAGCCACTCGCCCGAGCCCGGCTCGACCTCGAACAGGTACTGCCCGCGCGGCTGGAAGGCGGCCTCGCGGTCGGCCAGGTCGACCTTGCGCTTGATGACGCCGAGCGCGTTGGCCTGCAAGAACCACTCGTAGTCGTCGGCCAGCCGGTTAAGTTCGTCCATCGACGGCGCGATCGGATGGCGCAGCCGCGTCGCGTCGAAATGCAAATGCGTCGGTATCTTCTGGTTCTCGATCTGGTACGAGGCGCGCCAGGTCGGCAGCCCGCGCAGCACCGTCATCGGGAAACCCGACAGCTCGATGTAGCAGACCGCCTTGCCTTTGAGTCCCGTGTTGACCACGCTGACGAGGTCGCCGTGGAAGGAGCCGGTCGGCACCGCCGCCTTGATTTCAAGCTCCATCTTGCGCCAGGCGTTGACGTCGCCGACCCCGATGAAGCACTTGAACTGGTCGGCCTTGGGCGTGAATTCGGCCGAAAAGCGCGCGTTAATCCACGGCATCGCGCTCCTGATCCATTCGCTGAAGATGCGCTGGCGCTCGGCCGGCGACATCGCCGCGAGCCGCTCGAGCAGCGGGTCGGCCGGCTCGGCCTCGCCGAGCTGCTCGACCTTGAGCTGGGTCTGCGCGCGCCGGAACAGCTTGAGCAGCAGTTCGGCGCGCAGCTTGTCGTCGCCCAGTTGCGGGAACAGGCGCGCCGAGCCGCCGAATTCGAGCAGCACCTCCTCGCTCCAGGCGCTCACGTCGCCGCTCAGTTTGACGGGCTCGGGCAAGATGTCGCTGGCCAGCTTGATGTAGGTCGCGTGCTCGTGGCGCGCGTCGGCGCGCAGTTGTTCGATGCGCTGGTCGACCGCGCCGAGCATGGCCAGCACGCAGCGCCGGCCCTCCTGGAACTCGCCTGCGATGCCGGTCCATACGGGCTGGCCCTGCTCGTCGGTCGACTGCGGCTCGCCGAGCCAGCCCGACACGCCGCGCATGATCTCGATCGACTGCCCGGCGGCCACCGCGAGCAGGTGGAAGCGCAGGTAGTCGGCGATGTCGCGCTTGAGGTGCGTCATGACCTCGCGCGCCTGCGCGTCCTTGCCGAACAATTTGGCGGCCGCCTGCGACAGGTTGCCCATCGACTCCTCGACCTGGCGCGTGCGCAGGGCGTCGCGGATGTCGCGGTAGCGCTTGCCGTTGCGCTCGGCGTTGCCGAGGTCGCGCTGGAGCAGGCGCGCCTTGATCTGCTCGAGCAGCGAGAGCACGAATTCGAGCCCGCCCTGCTTGCGGTCGTCGAGCAGCGCATACAGCTGGTTGCGCGCGCGCGCCTTGAGTTTGACCAGCAGCTCGGCCGTGTGGCGCTTGATGCGGTCCTCGCTGGTCTCGGCGGTGGCGCCGGCCTCGCGGATCACGTCGCGTTCGAGCTGCGGCAGCAGCTCGGACACCTTCTCGCGCCACAGCTTGAGGTCGTAGGCGCCCATGATGCGGTCCATCTCGGTCTGCACCCGGCTCTCGATGCGCTCGAGCAGCGAGCGCTGGTCCTTGTCCATCAACAGCTCGTCCGTCAGCGCGTACTCCTGGAACGCGGTGACGTCGACGGTGCCCTTGCGGAAGTCGGGGAAGGCGTCGAACGGGTGCTCGAACATCGACATCTGCTCGCGCATGAAGCTGTCGCGCTCGACGTCGCCGGCGCGCCGCGCGGCCACGCCGTCGCGCCCCACCAGCCCGAAGAAGGCCTTGACCATCAGCCCGGACAATTCATAGGCGCGGATGTCCTCGCGCAGGCTTTGCTGGGTGTCGAGCACGGCCTGGCCGAACGCCGAATACACCTTCGAATACGACAGGCGCATGTCGCCGAAGCGCTGCTCGGGCACGCGCAGGTTGAACGGGCCGAGCTTGTGCTGCTGCTGGTTGACCGCGACCGAGCGTTTGCGGTTGGCGAAATCGGCCGAGGCGAAGTCTTCGAACAGGGTGTCGGCCACCATCTGGTAGCAATCCTTGATGTCGGCGGTGGCCTTGTTGGCGAGGTTGGCGGTGTCGACGAAATACACGTCGTCGAACGGCGCGCCCTTGCCGACCACGCTGTCCGGGTCCATCCAGCGCACCTGCGCGTTCATGTCGCGCATACTGGTCTCGAGCTCCATCAGGGTCGCATAGGCGTTGGCCTCGGTGCGCTCCTTGTTGGCCTTGGCGTAGCCCGACGGCAAAAACAGCACGAGGTCGACCTGGTTGTCGGACACCTCCTGGCGCGCGATCGCCTTCGAGATCCAGCCCAGGTCGAGCGCGGTGCCGGCGCCGGTGCCGCCGGCGCACGAGGCGATCACGACGATCCGGAAGCGCGAGGTGTCGACCTGCAGGCCGAGTTGCTGGTAGTTGTCCTTGCGCTCGTTGCCGGCGTTACTGCCCAAAAAATTGAGCGCGCCCTTGATGCGCCCGCGCAGCTTCGGATATTTGTCGTACAGGTAGAGCCGCGCGAGCGCGCGGATCTGGCCGGCGCCCTTGGACGGGTCGATCCCGAGCGAGCGCAGTTTTTTGGGGCGCAGCGGCATCCAGTTTTCGATCATCGGGAAGCGCGCCAGGCTGTCGTCGGACTCGTGGTACTGCAGCATGTCGAGCGGCTCGACCAGGCGCTCCTCGTCGCTCAGCTTGACCAGCTCGAACCAGGGGTCGGTGCGCTGCGACTTGCCCTCGTCGATGATGGCGCTGGTGTCGAGGTCGAGGTGCAGGAAGCGCGCGACCGGAAACTGCGCGATCGATTCGACCCGGGTCGGATTGTGCTTGTTCCAGACTTCGGCCAGGATGCGGCGCCGGATGCGCAGCATCACTTCCATGCCGGTGCCGCCGGCACCGATGAACAGCGTGGGGCGCAGGTCGACCTTGAGCTCGGCTTTTTTGTCGCCGTTTGCGGTGCCTGGGAATTCTGCCATGGTGGTGTCTTTCGATTTAAGTTGGTGTGGGCTGCGCAAAGGCGGTCAGCGGCGGCCGACGAACAGGGCCGCGATGAGCGCGATCAGCCCGACCACGACCAGCGGAGCGGTGATGGCGAAGGTGAGGAATTTGCTGGCGTTGATCATGGCCAGCACCGCCGCCGCGCTCATGAAGCACAGGCCGACGAACAGCAGCGAGCCGGCGCTGCCCGCGTTCGAAGGCGGCACCCGCCGCACCACGAGGTGGTGCACATACGCGTTGCGCACGAAGAAATACACAATCAGCAAAATCAGGAACGCGACGCCGCCCACGGCCAGGTCGCGCGACGAGGTGTCGGCCACCGGCGCGTCGGCCACCGGCGCGACCTCGATCGTGTTGATGCCGTCGACCGGCTCGGCCGGCTGCCCGTCGACCGCGCCGGGTTTGGCCGGCTTGGCCGGCGTGCCCTCGTCGGGCAGCTTGAAGCCGGGATCGGCGTCGGGTGCGGGGGTCTGGGCGTTCGTGTTTTTCATTGCGCTCTCTTGCATGGCTGTCTCTGGGCTGGTCGTGGTGATGGTTATTGTAGTGTTGGCGCAGGCCTAGCGGCCAAGGCGCACCTGCGCGCCCTCGCGCAGGTCGATCAGCTGGTTGCCGAACAGGGTCGATTTAAGCTCGGCGACCTTGTTGCCGGCCTTGTCGAACAGCGGCTGGGTGAGCCCGGCGCGCGTGTGCACGGTGCGCTGCTCGCCCTCGACCGTGACCACGACCCGGCGCGGACGCCCGACCGCGAGCGCGGCGGCGCCGGCCGCGGCCAGCACGGCCAGCCCGGCGCCGATCAGCGCCAGCAGCGGCCCGATGCCGTAGTGGACGCGCACCTCGAGCTGGAGCTTCGCTTCGGAGCCCTTGATGCGGGCCGGCGGCGTAAAGATGTCGGGCAGCGGGTCGCCGGGGAACAGCTCGGCCATGCGGCGCCTGAAGTCCTGCGACAGCGCCAGTTTTTGCCCGCTCAGTTGGAGTTCGATCCGGCCCGGCAGCACATAGGCCGAACCGGCCGTGCGCAGCGCCTGCAGCGACCATTTCGAGGGCAGCTCGGCGGCCGGCAATTGCATCACCGACGACAGCGGCTGCGGCTTGCCCGGCGCCAGGTCGCGCACGTCGGCGCGCGCGAGCGTGATCGGGCGCTCGCGCCCGGCCAGCACCGAGCGCGCGCTGAGCGTGGCCTGGGTGATCGTGTACGGGTACATGGTGTTTTCGAGGTTCCACTCGATGTTGGCGCTCGGCGCGCGCGCGCTCGAATCGACGTCGGCGTGCAGCTTGCCGCTCGGCGCCATCGAAAAGCGCAGCCCGGGCGCGTTGACGACCTTGCGCGGCATCAGGCGCACACTGTCCTGGTCGAGCGGCTTGAGGCGCGCGGCCGGTTCGGTGATCACGCGCGCGATGCGCCCCGTCGCGAGCAGCGCGTCGAGTTCGCGCGCGCCCTGCTCGCCGACGGCGAACACATACACCATCAGGCCGTTGGCGCTGTAATGGTCGCCGCGCACCGGCATTTTAAGGGGGAACGCGAGCGCCTTTTTTATGGCGTCGCCGCGGTGGATGAGTTCGTAGAATTCGCGGTTGCGGCGGTCGGTCGCGAGGTCGTTGTTCGGGCTGTTGCGGTTGTTGGTGAACAGCCAGACCAGGCCCGGCTTGCCGCCGAGCGCGCTGCCGATCGCCGCGCTCACCGCCTCGTTCAGGTCGGTGTCGGCGAGCGTATTGGCGCCCGGCTTTTTGGCCGTTTGAAGCTGCGCGAGCGCGGCGTCGACGCGATCGCGCGCCGGCTCGGCGCCGACGGTGAGCGCGAGCAGCGCGCGCGGCGACGGCGCGCCGGGCAGGCTCTGATTGAAGGCCGCGAGCACCATGCGGTCGCCCGGCGCGCTGACCGCCATGACCAGTTCGGCCACCAGCGGCTTGAAGCGCGAGGACGGGTCGGTATAGAACGGGTCCATCCAGCCCGAATTTTGGACCAGGAACACCTGCGAGACGGCCAGCACCGGCCCGCACGCGGCCAGCAGCAGGGCGCCGGCGAGCAGCCTGGGGGCGCGGCGGAGGGTGAGCCGGCGGGGGGTGAGCCAGATCATGCCATTTCTTCCAGCCGCCAGCCGCGGATCTGGTTCCAGTCGGGGTGGTGCAGCCACAGGCAGTTGTCGTACACGAAGGGGACGCATTCGAGCGGGCGCGCCAGGCGCACCACCTCGTCGAGCACGACATTGCGCTTGCCGATCCATTCGACCGTGGTGCGGCCGATCACGCGTTCGCCGAGCGCGTCTTCGGCGCGGCCCGTGTACTGGTGCAGGCGCAGCACCAGGCCGCTCGGCTGGCTGCGGTTGTTGTTAAAACTGCGCAGCAGCGGCAGCACCAGCGAGTCGTCCTCGCGCTGGTCTTCGACATGCTCGCTCTCCCACGGCTCGTTGAGCACCGCATGCCCGCGCCGGAACAGCAGGTTGGCAAAGCCGAGGCGCGCGCCGCTGATCGGCTCGAGCTCGGCGCCGTCGACGCCGAGTTCGAGGAAGGAATACGCCTGGCCGTCGTGCCCGATGTGCCACAGCCGACCGTCGCGGCTTTGGGTCGGCCCGCCGAACTCGAGCCGCGGCGACCAGCCCTGCGGCCAGGCGATCCAGCGCGCGGCCTGGCCCGGCTGCCAGACCAGTTGGCCCAGCGGCTGCAACCACAGCAAAGCGCCGTCGTAGGCGATCGGGCGCGACCAGCGGCCGGCCGGCGCCGCGCAGTCGAGCAACGCGACGTTGGAGCCGTCGCTGTGGGCGGTCCACAGGCGCGTGCCCTGCGCGCTGTTGAACAGGCAGCCGACGTGGCGCCGCACGGCGCCGGGCGCGCTCGCGAGCGCGGCGTCGAAGACCGCCTCGGTGCGGTAGGTTTCGGTGACGGGGTTGATCCAGAGCCGGCGCAGGCCGGTGCTGGTCGGGACCAGTGCGACCTCGCCGCGGCGCGGATTAAGCGGCGGCAGCCAGCCGTAGGCGCCGGCCGTGAAGTCGAGCGCGTCGGCGTGGCCTTCGGCCGCCATCACGTGCCACAGTTGCGCGGCCGGATCCCAGTACTGGAGCACATTGCGGGTGTAGGCCAGCGCCAGCAGGCGCTGCACCGGAAAGCCGAAGCCGGCCGCCGCGAACACGCATTGCGCATTCGGCGGCACCGGCATGGTGCAATCGGCACGGCCGGGCGCCGGCGCGGGCGGCCGCTCCTCGAGGCTGTCGCCGAGCGCGAGCGAGGTCACGGGCAGGCCGTGCGGCACATGGCGCGGCAAAAACTGGTCGGCGGCCGGGCCCCACCAGTCGGGCTGGGACTTGAGCCGGCCGGCCAGCTTGTCGAGCGCGTGGCCGCACTGCGGGCAAAAAGCGAAGCCTTCGGGATAGATCGGCGAACAGCGGCAGCCCAGCGGCAGCGAGGCGCCGAGCAATGCGGCGATATCGGGCAGGCGGCCGCGCGCCTGGGCCTGGCCGTCGACGCGGCCCAGGCCTTCGGTGGCCGACAGTTCGAACCGACCGCTGCTTTCGTCCTCGAGCCAGATGCTGGCCGGGGTTTCCCAACGTGTTGCCATTTCACTCGCCATGGTGTGGAGGGGATATTTCTTGACCGGCAGGTGGCCGGATCCTGTTACTTGTCAAATCATATAGCGCAAAGGCGTCGCCGGGGCGTCCGTTTGCCAAGTATATTCGCGCGCTTCCTCGGGGGGCGCATTTCGCTCCGTCAAGACGACATGCATATATGCATGGATGTACGCGGCTGAATGTTTTGTCGCTGTATCCGTGGTGAAGCACGGGCCCTGTATCTGCCGGGCCCGCCGCTTAGCGCAGACAATGGAATCCGTCGCCAAACATGATTTGGACGAGTGAAATCACCAGCAAAAACACCGGGCAACCGTGCCCTTAATTGACAGAGGAGTGACATATGACCGTAATGAAAAACTTCGTATTGCTCGGCGCGCTAATCGGCGCCCTTGCGAGCGCACAAACCGCAAGCGCCCAGTCCGAAACGGGCGCGGCAATGCGCGACGCCAATTCGGCCGCCCGGAGCGCCCCGCACAATCCGCCGGACTACCGGACCATGCACAATCCCCCGGGCGACCGGACCATGCACAATCCGCCGGGCTTCCGGACCGGCGGCGTGCCGCCCGATCCGTACGCCGCACCGTCCACCCCGTCAGGCGTCCCGCCCGACCCGTACAAATGCCTGCTGGCCGACGCGTTCGCCAAACTGATGGGCCAGAAATCCAGCTGCCAGTAAGCAGCCCGAAGTTCATGCGGGCCGTCGTGCCCGCCAACAAGAAGGAGTTTCGCATGATCGTATCTAAGAAATTCGTATTGCTCGGCGCCCTGATCGGCGCCCTCGCCAGCACCCAAACGGCGAGCGCGCAAACCGCATCTGCCCCGACCGTGCGCGACGCGACGGCGTCCGGCCGCATCGTCATGCACAACCCGCCAGGCTTCCTGGTCGGCCCCGGCGCGCAGCTGATTCCACCCGATCCTTACCGCATTCCGTCAGACCCTTCCGCCATTCCACCCGACCCGTACAAATGCCTGCAGGCCGACGCGCTGGCCAAGATGACGGGCCAGAAGTCCAGCTGCCAGTAATCGCACGCCCGTTGGCGGGCACTGCGGCGGGACGGGCGGGACACGTATAATGCGTCCTTTCCCTCCCACACGTTCGACGCCGATGACCCGCCCCGCCGCCTCCGCCGCCTCTGCCCCACCCGCTTGGGGCGCGATCCCCGATGCGGCGGTCGACGCGGCCGCCGCGCACCTGCGCGACGTGCTCACCACCGCCATCGAACACGGGCCGCAACACGCGGCCTTGGTGGTCTACGACACCCGCTCCGACCTCGCCTGCGCGCTGACCGAGGGCTACCGCCGCAACCTGCCCGGCGCCAGCTTCATCGACTTCGACAGCGTATCCCCCGAACAGGTGCTGGCCGCCTTCAAGGCGATGGCCGCGCACGACCTCGTGGTGCTGATCCAGTCGACCAATTTCCGGCTCGAGGCCTTCCGCATCCGCGTCGAATTATTCAAGCTTGGCCTCAAAGTGGTCGAGCATGTGCACCTGTCGCGCATGCCGGGCGCGCAGGGCGAACATTACATCGCCGCGCTGGCCTACGACCCGCTCTACTACCGCGGCGTCGGCAAACGGCTCAAGGCGCTGATCGACAGCGCCGGCTCGGCGCGGGTCGACAGCGGCGGCGAGATGCTGGTGTTCGACTCGCCGCTCGAACCGGCCAAGCTCAATGTGGGCGACTACAGCGACATGCACAATGTCGGCGGCCAGTTCCCGATCGGCGAGGTGTTCACCGAAGCGCAGGACCTCGAGGCGGTCAACGGCCGCGTGCGCGTACACGTGTTCGGCGACACCGCCTACATGGTCAACCGGCCCGACACGCCGATCACGCTGACCATCGAAAAAGGCCGCGTCACCCGGGCCGACAACGCCACGCCCGAATTTGCGCGCCTGCTCGAAATCATCGCCGCCGACGAGGGCGAGGTCTGGGTACGCGAACTTGGTTTCGGCATGAACCGCGCGTTCACGCGCGAGTTGCGGGTCAACGACATCGGCACCTACGAGCGCATGTGCGGCATCCATTTATCGCTCGGCGCCAAGCACGGGGTGTACACCAAGCCGGGCTTCAAGCGTAAGGATGCGCGCTACCACGTCGACATCTTCGCCGTCACCGAGGCGGTCTACCTCGACGAACAACTGGTGTACCGCGACGGCGGCTGGATTGTGTGACGGGCGTATAGGCGCTATAGCCGCGGCCAACTAGCCCGCGCCGGCGACAGGCCATACAATGGCGGGATCCATATTTGCAGGAGTGCCGACATGCTGACCACCGACCAACGCGCCCAATTCGCACGCGACGGCTACCTCGTCCTGCCCGGTTTCAAGAGCGCGCAAGAGATCGCCGTGGTGCGCGCCCGCGCCGAACAGATCGTCGCCGAATTCGACCCGGCCTTGAGCCGCTCCGTGTTCAGCACGCGCGAACAAGAAAAAACCACCGACGACTACTTCCTGCAATCGGATAACACGATCCGCTGCTTTTTCGAGGAGGAGGCGTTCGACCGGCACGGCCAGCTGGGCCAGGCGAAGGCGCTGTCGATCAACAAGATCGGCCATGCGCTGCACGACCTCGATCCGGTGTTCGACGCGTTTTCGCGCGGGCCGGCGATCGCGCAGGTGGCGCGCGACCTTGGGCTGGCCGAGGCGCTGGTATGGCAATCGATGTACATCTTCAAGCAGCCCGGCATCGGCGGCGAAGTGCGCTGGCACCAGGACGCGACGTATTTCGAGACCACGCCGGGCAGCGTGACCACGTTCTGGTTCGCGCTCGAAGACGCCACCGTGGACAATGGCTGCCTGTGGGTCGAACCGGGCGGGCACCGCGGACCGATCCGCGAACGCTTCGTGCGCGACGGCGACGTGGTGCGCATGGAAAAACTCGACGCCACGCCGTGGCCGGACGACAGCGTGGCGGTCCCGCTCGAGGCCAAGGCCGGCAGCCTGGTGTGCTTCCATGGCCTGCTGCCGCATTACAGCGCACCGAACCGATCGCCCGTGTCGCGCCACGCGTACACCTTGCATGCGACCGACGGCCGCTGTGAATATTCGCCGCAAAACTGGATCCAGCGCGACGCGAGTTTGCCGGTGCGGGGCTTCGATTAAGACCGCAGTTGATATTGACAGGTTAGAAATCGCGCAGGTCGCAACGTAGAAAACCTTAAACAACATCGTCCTCGCGCATGCGGGGACCCATAGAACGGTTGCTCTAAGCAACTGTTCTATGGGTCCCCGCCTTCGCGAGGACGATGTGGGTTTAATTTTTAGAATCTCGCCGTTCGCAATTGATGGCGCGCTATGCGCCATTTTTTCCTCTGTTTTACCGCACCAGCAACGCCAGCTCCATCCCCTCGGCATCGCGCTTGGGCGCCGACTTGGGAAGGCGCAGCGTGACGCTGGTGCCTTGGTCGGGCGTCGATTCGACGTCAATGCTCCCGCCCAGCATGCCGGTGACGATGTTGTAGACGATGTTCATGCCCAATCCCGACCCGCCCTGCCCCATTTTGGTCGTGAAAAACGGATCGAACACGTGGTGCAGGATCTTGGGCGCCATGCCGACGCCGTCGTCGCTGAACACCAGCGTGACGGAGCCGTCGGGCTGCCCGTGCGCCGTGATCGCGATCACGCCCGCGCTGCGCCCTTCGAACGCGTGCAGCAAGGCGTTGTTGATCAGGTTCGACAGCACCTGCCCCACGCTGCCCGGGTAGGAGTCGAGCATCAGCGGCCCGGGCGCCTCGACGCGCGCCTCGCAGTTGGCGCGGCGCAGCTGGGCCGCGTAGGTGGCGAGCGTGTCGCGCACCACGTCGCAGACGTCGAAATTGCGGCGCTGGTCGCTGGTCTGGTCGACCGCGACCTGCTTGAACGAGGTGATCAGGTCGGCGGCGCGGCGCAGCGAGTTGGCGATGATGCCGCAGGCGGTGCGGGCGTCGGCCAGCAGCGCGTCGAGCGCCGAGCGTTTGATGCCGCCCTCGGCGTATTTGCGCTCGAATTCGACGACCATGTCGGCCAGCGCGGTGGCGCTGAGCAGGCTGTTGCCGATCGGGGTGTTGAGCTCGTGCGCGATGCCGGCCACGAGGGAGCCGAGCGAGGCCATTTTTTCGGACGTGATCAGGTTGGTCTGGGCCTGCTTGAGCGTGCCGAGCACCGACGACAGGTCCTGGTGCGCGGTTTCGACATTGACCTTTTGCTGTTCGAGCTCGAACAGGCTGTGTTCGAGCCCGTCGCGCGCGCGCACCAGCGCCGCCTCGGTGCGCTTGCGGTCGCTGATGTCCTGGATCGCCCACACGCCGCCCTTGGACAGGTCGCTCTGGTCGAGCGCCTTGCCGTTGACCAGGCACCAGATCGGCGTGCCGTCCTTGCGCGTCAGTTCGAGCTCGCCCTGCCAGCGCCAGATGTGGGCGTCGTGCGCGAACGGGCCGGCGCTGTCTTCGGGCCACAGGATGGTGCTCGGCTGGCCCGTCAGTTCGCCGATCGGGTAGCCGGTGATTTCCTCCATGCCGCGGTTGCAGCGCATGATGGTGCCGTGCGAGAACAGCGCGATGCCGACCCCGGCGCTATCCTGGAAGGCGCGCTGCTCGTCGATGGTCAGGCGCAGTTTGGTCGCGAGCCGGCGCCCGCGCATCGAGGCGAACATGAGGGCGGCGATCAGGGCGCTGATGACGAAACCGGCGGCGCCGAGCAGGTAGACGTCGCGGTGGTCGGCGCTGTAACGGCTGCCCGGGCGCGCGGTGAAGTTGATCTCCCACTCGCGCGTGGCGACCTTGATGCGCGACTTGGCGGAGAGGCCGGGCAGTTCGGGCTCGCCGCCGCCGGAGGTGTCGAGCATCATCGTGGCCGGACCGGCGGCCAGATGGGCGCCGTCGCTGACGCTGCCGGCGTCGTGGATGCGGAACACCATGTGCTTGAGCAGCGCCGGGTCGATCACTTCGCGCATCAGGTTGTCGACCTTGAACACGATGGCGACCATGCCCACGAGCGCGGCGCGGCGCTCGGCGACGCTGCCCAGCGGCGCGCCCTGGCGGTAGATCGGGGTGCGCGCGACAAAGCCGGCGCGCCCTTGCGCGTCCTGCACCAGCGTGATGCGTTCGGTGGCGACCACGGCGCCCGAATCGCGCCCGATTTCGATCGCGCGCAGGTGCGGCGGCAGGGCCGCGAGGTCGAGTCCGAAGGCACCCTCGTTGCCCTTCATGGGTTCGTTGTACTCGATGATGAAGTGCTCGTCGCGCACGACCTGCGGATGGATCTTGAAGGACGGGTAGCCGGCAGGGTCGAGCGAGGTGTCGTTGCGCACGTCGGCGGCGAAGCCGTCGAGCAGGTGCGCCGGCACCCGGCGCGCGAACTGGATCGCCTGGAAACCCGGGTAGCGCTCGGCCAGATTGAGCTCACCGACGAAACGCGAGAACTGGGCGCGGTTGACGTTCTCGTCGATCGAGAACATGCCTTTAATGCTGAGCAACATGTCGAAATAGGTTTGCAGGCGCACGCTGGTGTCGCTGGCGACCTTGTCGGCGTCGCGCTGGAAGTCGCTGCGCATGCGCGCCTCCTGCGCGTTAAGCACGAGCAGGCAGGTCGCGGCCGTGACGACCAGGCCGCAGACAAATGCGAGATAACCTTGTGTGCGCATTGTGGTTCCGGAAAATGGGGGCCGGCGGCCGGCTCAGGTCTAGTATAACCGTTTGGGGCCTGGGCTGAAATCGGGAATTTCACAATGCCACTGCACTAATATTCAGCAAAAATCCCTACACCAAAAG
This sequence comes from Pseudomonadota bacterium, assembly GCA_040384885.1. Taxonomy (GTDB): domain Bacteria; phylum Pseudomonadota; class Gammaproteobacteria; order Burkholderiales; family Burkholderiaceae_D; genus Telluria_A. The sequence goes on from JAZKIN010000013.1 coordinate 36,903, forward strand.
CAGCAACTACATCGTCCTCGCGAAGGCGGGGAGGCATGCCTCCCCCCCATAGAACGCATGCGCTTGCCAATCAGCAAATGTTCTATGGGGGTGGCGCATGCGCCACCGCCTGCGCGAGGACGATGGGGTGGCGGTTCTGGTTTCACGACCCTGGCAACGCCGCCCCCGATGTTTCAGGTTTTTTACAATTTCACGCAACAATTGCCCAACGGCTGAGACTAGAATCCATGCTGCCCTTTTCTTAAACTCAATCCCCCTGCTCCCTATGATACGTCTGCCGCTTGGTTTCGCCGCCCTGTGCTTCGCCCTGTCCGCCGCCGTCGCGGCCGAGCCCTTCGACGACAAGTTCCGCCAGCTCGACGAGCAGTTGCCGACCCCGAACACGATCCGCAACGCCGCCGGCGCCCCCGGCCACGCCTACTGGCAGCAGCGCGCCGACTACAGCATCCGCGCCACGCTCGACGAAACCAGGCGCGCCATCAGCGGCGCCGGCACCATCACCTACCACAACAACTCGCCCGACACGCTGGGCTACCTGTGGCTCCAGCTCGACCAGAACCTGTTCAGGGCCGATTCCGACGCCCGCACCACCGGCACCATGCAGTCGCGCGACGCCTGGGCGCGCGCCAAGAGCGACGAAGACGGCCTCAAATTCGACGGCCTGCGCCGCATCCTCGACAGCGCCAGCTTCGACGGCGGCTTCAACATCACCGCCGTCAAGGGCGCGGGCGGGCAGCCGCTGCGGCACGTGATCAACAAGACCATGATGCGGATCGACCTCGCGCAGCCGCTCAAGCCCGGCGCCAGGACCAGCTTCAGCGTCGAATGGAACTTCAAGATCAACGACGCCAAGGTGCTCGGCGGACGCTCCGGCTACGAGAGCTTCAAGGAGGACAAGAACGACCTGTTCGAGATCGCGCAGTGGTTCCCGCGCATGGCGGCCTACTACGACGTGACCGGCTGGCAGCACAAGCAGTTCCTCGGCTCGGGCGAATTCACGCTCGAATTCGGCGACTACGACGTGCAGATCACTGTCCCGGCCGACCACATCGTGGCCAGCACGGGCGAGCTGCAAAACCCCGACGCCGTGCTCACCGCGGCCCAGCGCGATCGCCTGAGGCAGGCGCGCAGCGCCAGCAAGCCGGTCATCATCGTGACGCAAAAGGAAGCCGAGGCGGCCGAAAAATCGCGCAGCACGGCCACCAAGACCTGGCACTTCAAGGCCAGGAACGTGCGCGACTTCGCCTTTGCCAGCAGCCGCAAGTTCATCTGGGACGCGCAGGGCTACAAGAAGGACGGCACCGACACCATGGCCATGTCGTTCTACCCGAAGGAGGGCAACCCGCTGTGGGAGCAGTATTCGACGGCGGCGATCATCCACACCATCGAGCAGTACAACAAGTACGCGTTCGACTATCCGTACCCGGCCGCGATCTCGGTCAACGGCCCGGTCGGCGGCATGGAGTACCCGATGATCTCGTTCAACGGCCCGCGGCCGACCAAGGACAAGAAGACGGGTGAGCTGACCTGGTCCAAGCGCACCAAATACGGCCTGATCGGCGTGATCATCCACGAGGTCGGCCACAACTACTACCCGATGATCGTCAACTCCGACGAACGCCAATGGTCGTGGATGGACGAGGGCCTCAACACCTTCGTGCAGGACCTGGCCCAGCAGGCATGGGAGGCCGACTATCCGCGCGCACGGGGCGAGCCGCGCAACATCGTCGACTACATGCGCAGCAAAAACCAGGTCCCGATCATGACCAATTCGGAGTCGCTGCTGCAGTTCGGCCCCAACGCCTACGCCAAGCCGGCCACCGCGCTGACGGTGCTGCGCGAGACCGTGCTCGGACGCGAACTGTTCGACTTCGCCTTCCGCGAGTACGCCCAGCGCTGGAAGTTCAAACGCCCCACCCCGTCCGATTTTTTCCGCACCATGGAGGACGCCTCCGGCACCGACCTCGACTGGTTCTGGCGCGGCTGGTTCTACACCACCGATCCGGTCGACGTGAGCGTCGACGGCATCACCGAATACGGCGTCAGCACCAAGAACCCGGAAACCGAAAAGGCCTGGAAAAAAGCCCAGCGCGACGCCGAACCGGTGTCGCTGACCGAACAGCGCAACAAGGGCATGGCGCGCCGGCTCGACACGCAGCCCGAACTCAAGGACTTCTACAACACGCACGACGAGTTCACCGTCACCAACAAGGACCGCAACAAGTACCAGGAGACGGTTGACGAGCTCGAGGACTGGGAAAAGGCGCTGCTGGCCAAGGGCAAGCACCTGTACCTGGTCGACTTCAGCAACCTGGGCGGGCTGGTCACGCCGCTCGTGCTCGAGATCGAACTGGCCGGCGGCAAGAAATACATCGAGCGCATTCCGGCCGAAGTGTGGCGCTACTCGCCCAAAAAGATCACCAAGCTGATCGTCACCGAGGCGCCGATGGTGGGCCTGACCCAGGACCCGTACTGGGAGACGGCCGACATCGACACCAGCAACAACGCCTGGCCGCGCAAGATCACGCCGTCGCGCGTCGAACTGTTCAAGACCGAAAAGGGACAGGGCGACCTGATGAAGGACTTCAAGACCCCGCTCAAGGCCAGGGACGCGGGCAAGGCCGGCGAGAAAAAGGCCGACTGAGATGCGCCCCCCGCGCCTGAGCGCCGCGCTCGCGGCCACGCTGCTGGGCGTGGCGCTGGGCGCGCAGGCGCACCGCTTCCACGCGGGGATCACCGACATCGGCCACAATCCGGCCACGGGCAACACCGAAGTCGTGCACACCTATATGGCGCACGACGTCGAGGCCATGCTGACCAACCTGTACCAGCGCCAGTTCGACCTGGCCGAACCGGACGACGAGGCCGTGCTGCGCGCCTACGTCGAGAAGCGCTTCGCGATCGAAGGCGCGGACGGGCGGCGCCTGCCTTTGAAATGGCTCGGGGTCCGCGTCGACACCGAACGCGTAATCATCTATCAGGAGATCGCCAAAGTGGAACCGGCCCAGCTGCGCCGCATCCATGACGAAGTGCTGATAGATTTTTTGCCCGACCAGACCAACACGGTCAACATCCGGCGCGGCGCCGCCGGCAGCACGCTCACCTTCGGCCGCGACCGGCGCAGCCAGGACCTGCCCTGAAGCCATGCCCGCTGCCAGATTGATCATCGGGCCGATCGCGTTCGCGCTGGCCCACCACAGCTGCGTGGCCGACGAACTGCTGCTCCAGCGCGTACTGGTCGAGGGCGCGCGCGCGGGCGAACTCGGGATGCACGACGCCGGCAGCGCCGGCAGCATCGGCCAGAAGCAACTCGCGCTGCGCCCGCTCGCGCGCCCCGGCGAACTGCTCGAGGCGGTGCCCGGCGTCGTGGTCAGCCAGGGCAGCGGCGAAGGCAAGGCCAACCAGTTTTTCCTGCGCGGGGTCAGCCTCGACCACGGCACCGACCTGCGCACCACGCTCGACGAGATGCCGGTCAACCAACGCAGCCACGCGCACGGCCACGGTTGGACCGACCTCAATTTCCTGATCCCCGAACTGGCCGCGCGGCTCGACTACAAAAAGGGCCCGTACTCGGCCCGGGAGGGCGACTTCGCCTCGGTCGGCAGCGCCGCGCTCACCTACGCCAACCGGCTCAGCGCGGGCGTGGCCAGCGCCACCGCGGGCAGCCACGGCTACCGGCGCGCGCTGCTCGCCGATTCGCCCGCGCTCGGCGACGGCGCCTTGCTGTACGCGCTCGAACTGCTGCGCAACGACGGGCCGTTCAAACGGCCCGACGACTACCGCAAGGCCAACGCCGTGCTGCGTTACAGCCGCGGCTTCGCCAACGACGGCGTGAGCGTCAGCGCGATGGCCTACCGCGCGCACTGGAACGCGAGCGACTTGGTGCCGCGGCGCGCCGTCGACGACGGGCGGCTCGAGCGCTTCGGCACACTCGACCCGAGCGCCGGCGGCAGCGCGCGCCGCAGCAGCGTCTCGGCGCAGTGGCGCCGCAGCGGCAACGACAGCGCCGCCCACGCCAGCGCCTGGATCATCGACAACCGGCTCGACCTGTATTCGAACTTCACGTATCACCTCGACGACCCCGCCGACGGCGACCAGTTCAACCAGCCCGACCGGCGCGTCACCAGCGGCGTCAACGCGAGCCATACCTGGCACCGCCACGCGGGCGGCCAGGCCACCGACCTCACGTTCGGCCTGCAGCTACAAAACGACAATATCTTCAACGCCCTGCACACCACGCGCGCGCGGCGCCGCCTCGCCACCACCCGCGCCGACCACGTGCAGGAGGCCAGCCTGGGCCTGTACCTCGAGGCCCACACGCGCTGGAGCCCGGCGCTGCGCAGCGTGGCAGGGCTGCGCCACGACCATTACCGCTTCGATGTGCGCAGCGACCGCGCCGCCAATTCGGGCAAGGCCGGCGCGCAATTGGCGAGCCCCTCGCTGAGCCTGATATTCGACCCGTGGGTCGGCACCGAGCTTTACCTCAACCTGGGCAACGGCTTTCGCAGCAACGACGCGCGCGCGACCGTGGCGCGGGTCGACCCGAAGTCGGGCCTGCCCGCCGACAGCGTGCCGGGTCTGGTGCGCACGCGCGGCGCCGAGGCGGGCATGCGGCGCGTGCTCACGCCCAGGCTACAGGGCGCGCTGGCGCTGTACCGGCTCGATTTCGATGCGGAGCTGGCCTACGCGGGCGACGCCGGCACCACCATGGCCGGCGGCCCGAGCCGGCGCCAGGGCATCGAGCTGGCGGCGCGCTACCAGCTCCTCAAGTGGCTCTCGGCCGACCTCGACCTCGCCTACACGCGGGCCCGCGCCAACGCCGGCCAGGCGCCGCACCACGCGCGCTTCATTCCGGGCGCGGTCGAAGGGGTCGGCCAATTCGGCCTCGCGCTCGATCGGCTCGGCGCCTGGTCGGGCGCGCTGCGGCTGCGCTATGCCGGCCCGCGCCCCCTGCTCGATGACAACAGCGTGCGCGCCGGTTCGAGCCTGACCCTCAACGGCCGCCTCGCGCGCAAGCTCGGCAACGGGCTGCGGCTCGAACTCGAAGGCATCAACCTGGGCAACCGGCAGGGCGCCGCCAGCGCGTATTATTATGCCTCGCGCATGGACGGCGAGGCGGCCGCGCAGGAGGACATCCATTTCCATCCGCTGGCGCCGCGCGCGCTGCGCCTGACGCTGGTCAAAAACTTCTAAGGGCCACGCCGCGCGCCGAAAAATGCTACGCTTGCCGCCTGACCAATTGAACGTTTAGCAATGTCCACTACCGCACCTCCCTACACCGATCCCGCGCTGCTCGCGCCCGCGCTGCGCGAGCACGGCTATGCGCTGCTGCGCCCGGCCGACGTGTGCGCGCTGGCCGGCTGCACGCTGGCAGAACTCGACGCGCTCGGCGCCAGCTGGAACGCGCTGCCGCCCGACCAGTTCCTCAAGGACGGCGGCCGCTACCGGCGCCGGCGCCACGCCTGCTTCGTGCAGCGCGGCGGCGCGCTGACCCAGGTGGCGCACCGCGCCCACTGGCAGCCGCTCGAATACAACGCCCTGCACGGCGGCATGCACCGCCTGTTCGACCCGGTCGAGCCGCAGACGGTGGCGCTGCCGGGCTGGGGCAAGCTGCTCGGCGCGCTCGGCGAGGCCTGCGCGGCGATCCGGCCGGCGCCGGCCTGGTATGTCGAGGCGCACCAGTTCAGGATCGACACCGAGGGCGGCATCGGCCGCCCCACGCCCGAGGGCGCGCACCGCGACGGCGTCGATTTCGTGGCCGTGCTGCTGGTCGGGCGCAGCAACATCAAGGGCGGCGAGACGCGCGTGTTCGAGGCCGACGGCCCCGACGGCAAACGCTTCACGCTGCGCGAGCCGTGGACCCTGCTGTTGCTCGACGACGCCGCCGTGATCCACGAGACCACCCCGATCCAGCCGGACGGCGAAGGCGGCCACCGCGACACGCTGGTGCTGACCTGGCGCGGCGGCGCGTTCCAGGGCGACGTTGCGCCGCGCGCGTGATTTGCTGTGTGCCGGGCAAATCCGATATAGTCACGGGAGCGGTCACACGGGCGGTCACACGCGTGGCATCCGGCGTGTTTACAGGAGATGGACTTGGAAGCGAGCTACCAGATTCAAGCTGAAGATATCGAGATCCTCATCGTCGAGGACAGTCCGACCCAGGCCGAGCGCCTGCGCCGCCTGATCGGCGCGCGTGCGTACCACACGCGCGTGGCCGGCAACGGCCGGCTGGCGCTGGCGGCGATCCGCGAGCGGCGCCCGCACCTGGTGCTGTCCGACATCGTCATGCCCGAAATGAACGGCTACGAACTGTGCCAGGCGATCAAGTCCGACCCGGCGCTGCGCGAGATCCCGGTGGTGCTGGTGACCTCGCTCAACGACCCCAAGGACATCATCCGCGGCATCGAATGCGGTGCCGATAATTTCATCCGCAAGCCCTACGCCGACGAGTACCTGCTCAACCGGATCGGCCAGATGCTGGTCAACCAGAAGCTGCGCAAGGACACCAACGTCGAGATCGGCATTGCGCTCTACCTCGGCGACCAGAAGCACTTCATCAACGCCGAGCGCCAGCAAATCCTCGACCTCCTGATCTCGACCTACGAGCAGGCGGTCCAGGTCAACGGCGAGCTGCACGCGCGCGAGCGCCAGGTGATCGACCTGAACATGCGCCTGACCGAGCACGCGGCCCAGCTCGAAACCATCAACCGCGAGATCGCGCTCAAGAACCTCGAGCTGGCCGAGGCCAGCCGCATGAAGTCGGACTTCATCGCCAATATGTCGCACGAGCTGCGCACCCCGCTCAACGCCATCATCGGCTTCACGGGCGCGCTCTTGATGAAGCTGCCCGGCCCGCTGACGGTCGAGCAGGACAAGCAGCTCAACACGATCCGCTCGAGCGCGCGCCACCTGCTCTCGCTGATCAACGACATCCTCGACGTCGCCAAGATCGAGGCCGGCAAGATCACGCTCACCCACGACCGCCTGCTGTGCCAGGACCTGGTGCGCGAGACCTGCGACACGCTGCGCCCGCTGGCGGCGCAAAAGGGGCTCGCGCTCACGCTCGACCTGCCGGACGAGGAGGTCGTGGCCGACACCGACCGCCGCGCGCTGACCCAGATCCTCATCAACCTGGTCAGCAACGCGATCAAGTTCACCGAGCAGGGCGAGGTGCGGGTCGCTTTGACGCAGCGCAGCGAAGCCGGCACGACCATCACCGAGTTCAGCGTGACCGACACCGGGGCTGGCATCCGGGCCGAGGACCAGTCCAAGCTGTTCCAGGCGTTTTCGCAGCTCGACTCGACCTCGACCCGGCACGCCGAGGGCGCGGGACTGGGCCTGTACCTGTGCCAGAACCTGGCCAGCCTGCTCGGCGGCAGCCTGTTCTTCAAGAGCGAATTCGGCAGCGGCAGCACGTTCACGCTGGCGCTCAAAAACCCGCGCTAAAAAAAACGCCCGCAAGCCTTGCGGCGCGGGCGAAATTCCAATCTTCAGGCGAAAACTGGAGGAGACAGCCTCAATATAATGGGTTTTATGTTGCAGTGCAATACAGTAGAACTACGTAGGTCAAAGCCTACGCTGCTGCTTGCCGTTGCCGAGGGCGGAGAGGTGTGGGCGGCGCCGCAGAATTCGTGACATACAAACATAAGTACAAAAAACCAACATCGTCCTCGCGGAGGGCTCGGCGCCCCCGCGTTGACCCATAGAACGTTCGCACTAAGCAACTGATCGGCATAGGGGCGGCCGGCGTGCCGGCCGATCCCCTGCCACACCA